>BCRI01000052.1 GCA_001552515.1 Sphaerimonospora mesophila NBRC 14179 = JCM 3151 | reverse complement strand
TTCACACCGGCATGCTGACGTCGCTGAGACTGTGGTACTGGCGCCGGAAAGCGGCCCAGCTCGCCGCCTATGACGGATGGCCGCTGCAGCGGATCTACGCTCATTACGGCCGCGCCGCGCTCGAGCTCGCCGAGCACGACCCCGTCATGGCCGAGAAAATCGCCACACACGCCACCCGGATGAAAAAGACCGTCGCCGACGCCGGCCTGCCCTTCCGCGGCGTCCACTTACACGGATTCCTCACCGGCGTGGCCAACGGCGCGATGAATAGCATGTTCACCTCCGGTGTGGTCGCCGTCGACGGCGACGGCCACCACGAACCCAGCATGGCGATCGCCGCGTGCTGCACCATCGCGATCACCGCCGGCATGCTCGACCCGCGTGAGGAGTCAACCGCACCGTGATCTGGAAGTCCCTCACCCCCGAACAGCAGGCCCACGCCCGGCGCCTCGGCGACATCCTCGGCGTCCGTACCCTCGACGCCGCCGCGCATCTGGAGGACGCGCAGGCGTGGGAACGCGGTGACCTCGGCAACGAGGACCTGGCCGCGCGCACGGGATGGGAGTTGCGCGGCCTGGACCGAGCGCTGTTCAACGGTCCGTCCGACCCGATGCAGAAGCTCGCCGCGACCGCCGACGACATCGCCGGCCTCCGCCAGGAGCTGACCGATCAGACGGAGAGCCTGATGGGCTGGATCTGCACGGCCTACCGGCAGGGCCACAGCCATGAGGCGATCGCCGCCGCCGCCGCGAAAGGGCTGTCCGATCATGACGTCGCGGCCGCGGTCGGCGCGCTCGGCCTGTACGGGGCCGCCATGGCCGCGCTGGAGGCCATCGGAGCGGACGATCACGAGCATTTCGTGCTGCACCTGCGCGGCGGCGCCGTCTATCTCGACATGGGCCGGGCGGACTGGCCCGATGGCTGCGACAAGCTCGCCGCCGATATCGAAACGGCCCTGCACCGCGCCGGGCTCACCCTGGTCCTGACCGGACCGGCCGGCCCCCGTACAAGCGCGCGCGAGCTCCTGTCCGCCGGCACGACCCTGCGCGTGGTCGCGGCGTGGGAAACTGCCGGCCGCTCGTGATCGGAGGCGTCCGTGCAGCGGCGACGCCCGCTGCACGGGACGCCATCGCCGCAGGCACGCTCGCGTCGAGAGCTCGGTCCTGGACCATGCCGGTATGACCGTATAGCCTTGCCGGTATGACCAAGAAGATCACGATCAGCCTGCCCGACGACCTCGCGGACAAGGCGCAGGCATCCGGCAACGCCTCCGCCTACATCGCCGAGGCCCTGCGCGAGCAGAACCGGGTCCACAGCGACCTGGCGATCATGGCCGACCTGTGGGGCCCCGGCTGGCAGGACGACATCACCGACGCCGAGCGCAACCGGGCGGCGCGTCTGCACGCCGGCCTCGCCGAAGGGCGCGAGGCGGCGGCGTGACCGACGCCATCCCCCCGGCCGGGCATCTGTCCGGCCACGTCCTCGACCTCGACGCCCTCGCCCACCTCATCGAGGGCAAATCCGTCTACGGCCGCGAGCTCGTCCGCCAGTCCTCCACGTACGGCGTCACCCTGCTCGTCCCCGCGCTCGCCGTCCAGGTCCTCGCGCTCAGCCCGATCGCCCCCCGGCTCGAGCGATTCCTGCGCCTGTCCGTCGTCCTGCCCGGCGCCCTGTCCCCCGGCGACGCGATCGCCAGCGGCCCGTACGCCCAGACGATCCGGGCGCGCCACCCCGACGCGCAGCTGCCCGAGGTCCTCGTCGCCGCGCACGCCGTCGTCCACGCCACGCAGCGCGGATGGCGCATCATCACCGCCACCCCGCACCTGTATGAGGGCATCGACGTACGGCTGGAGGTTCTGCCGTAACGCTCTGACCCCGTCCGGCAGCGAGGCGCGTCTCCGCGGGCGCATTCCCCCGGAATCCCGTGCTGGACGGGTATTCCGGAGGAATGCGCCCGCTGAGGGGCTGAAGGCCCATGCTCATCCTTCTCTTCTCGGTGCAGTTGCAGTTGCTTCCCACCGGCGCGCAGATCGACTTCGGTGACGAAGTCACGCCGATCACCGGACTCGTCCTCATCGACACCCTGTTGAACGGGGAGCCCGCCGCCTTCGCATCCGCGGTCCGGCACCTCATCCTGCCGAGCATCACCCTGGGCACGGCGCTTGCCGCCACCGTCGTCCGCGTACTGCGCGCCGGCCTTATCGAGGCGAAGAACGCTGACTTCGTCGAAGCGTTGCGTTCGCGGGGGGTCAGCCACACCACCGTCGTCCGGCACATGCTTCGTAATGCCCTGCCGCCGACGATCACCATGATGGGCGTCAAGATCGGTTCACTGCTGGGCGGTGCGATCGTCATCGAGACGATCTTCTCGTGGCCCGGACTCGGCCGGCTCATCATCGAGGCCATCCAGGCCCGGGACTACCCCCTCGTCCAAGGCGGTGTCCTCGTCATGGCAGCACTCTTCGTCCTGGTCAGTCTTTGCACCGACATCGTCCACGGTGTTCTCGACCCACGCATTCGGCAAGGAAAGGGACGACGGGCATGAAAGGCCTGGTCAGAATGCTGCGTACCGGGCCGCTGCGTGGGTGGTCGATCCGGATCGCCGTGACGCTGTGCGTCGCGTTCGTGTTCGTTGGGATCTTTGCTCCGCTGCTTGTACCTCAGGATCCCAATGCCCAAGACCTCGGCGCACGATTGCTCTCCCCGTTGTCCGAAGGTCACCTGCTCGGCACCGACCTGCTCGGCCGAGATGTGCTGTCCCGGCTGATCATGGGTACCCGGGTGGCGCTACTCGTGGCCCTCGCGGCCGTCACCGTGTCGGTGGTGATCGGAGTCCTCGTCGGCCTCGTCAGCGGTTATTTCGGCGGCTGGATCGACTCGGCCCTGATGCGGATCATCGACGCCTGGCTGGCCTTCCCGTTCCTGCTGTTCGCCATCGCCGTGGTGGCCATCCTCGGCCCCGGCCTGCGCAACGTCATCATCGCGCTCATCGCCAGCGAATGGGTGCTCTACGTGCGATTGGTCCGCGGTGAGACGCTGTCTCTGCGTGAGCGTGAGTTCGTGGCCTCGGCACGGATGCTGGGCGTACGCGATTCGGCGATCATGATCAAGCACATCCTGCCGAACACCTTCGCGCCGATCATGGTCGTGGCCACCCTTGAGATCGGCGTGGTCATCGTCACCGAGGCGTCGCTGTCCTTCCTCGGCCTGGGCGTCGACGCGGCGACACCGACCTGGGGCGCGATGCTCGCCGATGGTAAGGCCTATGTCACCACGGCGTGGTGGCTCGCCCTGCTGCCCGGCCTGCTCATCTTCGTCATCGTCCTCGCAGTGAACCTCGTCGGCGACGCCCTTCGCGACCTACTCGACCCCAAGACCAAGTCCCAGGCCCAGTTGATCGAGCCGGACCTTGCCTGACACAGATCACGTCCAATCGGTCCAGGGCAAGTCTGTCGGAATCCCAACTCGGTGCACCTTCTGTCGGCCACGTTACATGTCGGTCAGATCGTGATCGGTCAGTGCCACCGCCGCGCCCGACTCGGCGAAGGCGTGGGCGGTGGCCAGGCCCATCCCGGGGCTGGCCCCGGTGACGAAGGCGACCTGGCCGGTGAAGTCGTAGGTGGGATTCATAAGAGTGTGCATCTCTTTGGTGACAGATGGGTACGGTATGCGGGCCGGTCAGACGGTTTGGCTGCCGTCGACGACGAGGGCGTGGCCGATGGTGAAGGCGGCCGGTTGCGAGCACAGCCACAGCACCGCCGAGGCGATCTCCTGCGGTGTGCCCATGCGTCCGACGGGTTCCTGGTCGATCACGCTTTGGCGGCCTTCGGGGGTGCCGCCGGTGAAGCGGCCCATCATCTCGGTGTCGATGATGCCGGGGCAGATGGCGTTGATGCGGATCCCGTCGGCGGCGTAGTCCAGGGCTGCGGATCGGGTCAGGCCGATGATGCCGTGCTTGGCGGCGGCGTAGGCGGCCTGGCCTTTGAAGCCCTTGACCCCGGCGCCCGAGGAGGTGTTGACGATCGCGCCGCCGCCCTAGCGGAGCATCAGCGGGATCTGGTGCTTCATGCAGGTGTAGGCGCCTTTCAGGCTGATGCCCACGACGCAGTCCCACTCGGACTCGGTGATGTCGGTGAGGGGTTTGACCGGTTGTTCGACTCCGGCATTGTTGAAGGCGATGTCGAGCCGGCCGAACTCGCGGATCATGGTGTCCAGGGCCGCCCGCACGTCGTGGTCGCAGGTGACCGCCAGCGCGTGCCCGCCCTCGTCGCGGATCAGCTGGGCGATCTGCTCGTTCTGATCGGCCACGACGTCGGCGACCAGTACGCCCGCGCCTTCGCGGGCGAAGGCCAGCGCGGTGGCGCGCCCGATTCCACTGGCCGCGCCGGTCACCAGCGCGGCCTGGCCTTCGAAGCGGCGGTGAACAGGCTGAGTCATGGGTGCCTTCCTGAACCTGGTGTCGTGTTGAGGGGCTGCCGGTGGCGTCTCAGGGGGTGAGGAGGGCCTTGATGGCGCGTCGTTCGTCCATCGCGCGGTAGGCCTCAGCAGCCTGCTCAAGCGGCAGGGTCAGGTCGAAGACCTTGCCGGGGTCGATCGTGCGGCCGTAGATCAGCTCGATCAGTTTCGGCAGGTACTCGCGGACCGGCGCGGGGCCGCCGTGCAAGTGGACGAGGGAGAAGAACAGCTCGTCGCCCGGCAGGAAGACGTCGTGGGAGACGCCAACGAAGCCCATGTGGTCGCCGGGGCGGGTGGAGCGGATGGCCTGGGTCATGGACTCCTGGGTGCCGACCGCTTCGATGACGCTGTGCGCGCCGAGCCCGCCGGTCAGTTCCTTGATCCGGGCCACGCCATCGTCGCCGCGTTCGGTCGTGGTGACCTCGCTGCCGACCTCCTCGACGACGCCGACGTACTCGTGCCCCATCGGGGCCGGCCCGTCGAGCTTCTCCACGCCGCGGTAAGGCCACAGATCGGAGCCGCACACGCAGGCCGCCGTCACGCGGATGATTGCATCGGTGGGCTCGACGATCACCGGGTCCGGCCGCTGTTCGATACGGACGTCGCTGGGAGCGTGCAGTACTACGCCATGCATGTGGATCCCCTTCGGAATTCTGAAGTCTGGCTGGAGCGCGTCGTGCGCTGGTCTTTCGTCAACGACCTGTTTTCTGGGCACGAGCCCGGTCACCTCCGTTCTCGGAGAAGGCGGGCTTGTCCAGGGCCTTCCTTTGCCCGGTTGGCCGCGGACGCTCCCCGAGTGCTGTCCAGCCAACCGGCTTGTTCACGCGGGCGGGAGGTCGTGCTTATCGGGGGGACAACCTCGACCCCCTTTGCCGGCCAGCAGCTCCTTACAGTGGGAAAGGTGGACAACCGAGGTGAGATCCGTGACTTCCTCGCCAGCCGGCGCGCCAGGATCACCCCGCAGCAGGCCGGGCTGGCCCCAGGCCTGCGCCGCCGGGTGCCCGGCCTGCTGCGGGAGGAGGTCGCGGTCCTGGCCGGGGTGAGCACCGACTGGTACACCCGTCTGGAGAAGGGTCACATCACCGGCGTGTCCGAGGACGTCCTGAACGCCGTCGCCCGGGCGCTCCAGCTTGACGAGGCGGAGCGGGCGCACCTGTTCGACCTGGCCCACGCCGCGAGCGCTCGCCCCAGGACCCGGCGCCGGACCGGGAAGGTGCGTCCCGGGCTGCAACGGATACTGGATGCGATGACGGACGCTCCGGCGCTCATCCGCAAGGGCCGCATGGATCTGCCGGCTACCAACCGGCTGGGCCGCGCCATGTACTGGCCCGTCTTCCAGCAGCGGCGCCCGGGCCCGGCCAACATCGCGCGCTTCCAGTTCCTCGACCCTGGCGGCTCCGCCTTCTTCCCGCATTGGGACGTCGCGGCCGACACTTCGGTCGCGCTGCTGCCGTACCGAGGCCGGGCGTGACCCCTTCAACGCCGACCTGACCCAGCTGATCGGGGAGTTGTCCACCCGCAGCGACGACTGTGGCCCGGCACGACGTCCGTCTCCACCACGCGGGCACCAAGACCTTCCGCCACCCGGCCATCGGTGACCTCACCCTCGACTATGAGTCGATGGACCTACACGCCGACCCGGGGCTGAACCTGACCGTCTACACCGCGGCCCCGGACACCGCCGCCCACGATGCCCTGCGCCTGCTCGCCACCTGGGCCGCCACCCTTGAAGCCGCCTCCCACCTCCCGCCCGGGGACCAGCCGCACCACCAGGGCCGGTAACCTGGCCTGCCGGCAAGGACCCACGAGAGCGGCCTCCAGCGGATCGAGCGCCCGTGAGGACGGCCTCAGCCATGCGCCCAGTCACACGAAAATGCAGATCAGCAGCCGGCCATGAGCGTCTCGGCCGTCGCGGTCGATCACCTGAAGGGACCAGTTCCGTGCTACCGACGACCGTGCTCATCGGCTCGCTCGCGATGTTGCTCGCTCTCAGCGGGCGCCGCCACCGGCCCGGCCCCCCGCAGCCTCCTCGCCGAGTTCTTCTGTATCGTCGCCCCGGCCAGCTGACGTCACGGAGACCCCGAACGTCGGCGCGGCCCGGACACCTTCAACCACCGCCTCCCTTCCCCGCCAGGTCGAAGGCAGCGTCGTGCGCTTCACCGCGCGCGGTGTCTCCGTGGACGTGGTCATCGGTGCCTACAACGCCACTACCCGCGACTTCCTGTCGATGCTCCCGCTGACCCTGTCCCTGGAGGAATTCAGCGGCACAAAATCCAAGGCGGCGACGTCACCGAGACCCTGATCGGCTGACCGCCTGGCCCTTCATCACAGCGCAGCTGCCGGGCATCCCTACCGGGGGCTGGAAAAGCATTGCATACACGTCGACGAATACTGGAGATAGCCTGATTGCGGATGCGCTCAAATCGGGTTATTAATCTTTTCCCGAGCAGGATTGCCATTGCCACAGAGGCTGGAAGCGCACGTATAGCAGCGCAAACTCATAGTCGGTCAATCGGTCCGGGTGCGGAGGCTCCGTGCCAGGGTGGGGATCATCACCGTCGCAGGGACGAGATGGAGCACGAGGAGGGCGGTGGTGGTGGCGGTGTTCGCCCCGGCGAGGAGGGGCGGGAGCAGCGAGATCGCGGTCAGCGACACCGCTGTCCACACGAATCGCTCGGCGGGGCGAGCGCTCCAACGAAGAAGAGCGACGGCAATGACGATGCCCACGACCGAGAAGAAGCCGGTCACCACGGCGAACCCGGACAACGGGATCGTCTCGCCACCGTCGGGGATTTCGAAGTCGACGCCGACGGCCTGGGCAAGCGCAGCGGCGAGGGTGGTGGCCACCATCGCTGCGAGCGTGGCGACGAAGCCGGTGCCGGCGAGCCGGCGGAGTCGGTGGGTGTGGCTGGTCTGACCCGATGCCGGGTCTGCGACGACCCCGGTGTCCTTCATGCGGTTCATGTCATCCTCCATCGTTCGTTGACTGGCGTAGGGGTGTGTTGACCGGCATGTGACGGTCCTGGCCCTGGGGGTGACGATGCGCACCCTCGCTGTGCGACGGCCGGGGTTTCGCAGGGCGCGGACGCCGGTGCCGCGGAGCCAGAACCCCGCGTCGCGTCCGAGGACCGGCCCGGGCTCGCCGTCGCGCAGCTCCAGCTGCACCCGCCCACGGGTGACGACGCAGAACGCGTCGCACCACTCGGCCTCGACCACCGCGACACGCGCGCCACCCCGCAGCGCGAGCGTGCGCACCCGGGCTACTCCGTGCCGTCCGCCGGCAGGCACTCCGGCAGCCCGAGCCGCGGGAACTGGTCGTCGTGGAACGTGACGATCTCGGTGATCGCCCCGCCAACGACGCGCAGGACGTCGATCGTCAGCGGCAGGTACGCGCCCTCCCGCTTCCGCCAGAGGTAGAAGGCGACGGCGGGCTGCCGGTTCACGGAGGTGGGGACGGCGCGCAGGTGCTTCAGGCCCTCGAAGCCGCTCTCGACCCAGTCGTTCACCACCGCGTCGCGGCCGACGTACAGGCCCGGCGTGGGCGGCATCGAGCAGCGGACGTCGTCCCGCAGCAGTGCGGCGAGCCCGACGACGTCCGTGGCCACGCTGGCATCGGTATAGCGGCGCACCAGCTCGCGCGTCCCGGCGTCCTCCTCGCCGCCGATCCAGTCCTGCCGCTCGGCGGGCAGGTGCTCCCGCATGCCGGCGCGGGCCCGCTGCAGCGCGCTGTTCACGGAGTTGACGGAGTCCCCGAGGAGCTCCGCGACGTCCTTCGCCGGCCAGCCGAGCACGTCCCGCAGGATCAGCACGGCCCGCGGGCGCGGCGCGAGGTGCTGGACTGCGACCAGGTACGCCAGCTCGATCGTCTCCCGCGCGACGGCGACGGCCTCCGGCTCGTCCGCGTCGCCCGCGGGCAGCTCATCGAGCAGCCGGTCCGGGTAGGGCTGCAGCCACAGCACCTCGCCGCCGGTCGCAGGCTCCGGACGGCACT
The DNA here is from genome assembly GCA_001552515.1 of Sphaerimonospora mesophila NBRC 14179 = JCM 3151. GTDB lineage: Bacteria > Actinomycetota > Actinomycetes > Streptosporangiales > Streptosporangiaceae > Sphaerimonospora > Sphaerimonospora mesophila. Next base: position 38,953 of record BCRI01000052.1, on the reverse strand, counting down.
TGGCGAGCAGGTCCAGGCAGGCGTTGGTGGCGATCCGGTACAGCCAGGCCCGGAACGTCGACCGCCCCTCGAAGGTCTCCCGCCGCCGCCAGGCACGGAGAAACGTCTCCTGCACGGTGTCCTCGGCGTCCTCGAACGACCCGAGCATCCGGTAGCAGTGCACGTGCAGCTCCCGCCGGTGCCGCTCCGCCAGCCCCGAGAACACCGGCTCGTCGACCTCGCCCAGACCGCTCACGCCCAGCTCCTCCAGCCGCGTGTCCGCACTCATCACATCATCCTTCCGCCTCGTCGTGTCCGGTCGTAGGTATGACGGGTGCGGGCGCGACAACTCATCACCAGGGTCGGTCGGCATGGCTGCTCCAGTGACGGATCCGGTGGCGGAGCACGCCGTGCGGTACGGCGAGAAAGGGCGCGGGTCTGCTGGAGTGGTCGCGGGTACGCGACCGCCTAGCGTGAGCCGGGGTCGCCCGGGTTCCCGATGACGCGGCGGCTATAGACGCTCGGGTTGACAAGCAGTGGTCCATCGCTGCTCAAGCTCATCGCCTCGGCCGCCGCGGTGGTGCCTGGACGCGACCGTCTTCTGCCTCAAGGGACGCGTCAGCGCCTACGCCATTTGCCGGTTGCCGGCTCTTCGTCAGGCACGGCTGGACCGCCACCACATAGGTGATGTGGCGCGGGAGGCCGGGGTCTCCGTGCCGACGGTCTAGTCATGTACGGCAAAGCCGGGCTGACGCTGTCTCCCGATCATGTTGAGCAGTGGTGGGCCGAAACGCCGGTCCGGAAATTGCTGAAATGAACTCTGGCGTCCTCGGGCATGGCGTCGCCGGGCTGACTGTGGCCGCTCCCGGCACTCTGACGCGCTCGCTCAAGGCGAGTGAAGCGACGGCCGCTGGAGGCGGACAACCGTGTGGTACGGCATCGTCTCCCTTGCTGGTGCCGCTCGCACTTTTCGTCGTGGGCATTGCGCTGAGCGGGGAGGGTGACCTCTACAACGTCTACGACGAGGCCATCACAGCCGCCGACGCCCTGTTCGTGATCTGGCTGGCCTGATCCGCTCACGCACCGATTCCTTCTGCTGCCCCGTCAGCGAGAAGAGCTCCGGACGGCGTACGACGTCGACGCCGCCCTCCATCGCATGTCTGCTTCCCATCGGTACTCCTCTCCCCATCTGATCTCCTCGTCCCATCAGTCCTCCATGTCCTTGACGAAGTAGGCGTTGTCTTCGCGCCGGTGCCCATCCCCCATCCCGACCTTTGAGTGGTCGGCGACGAACTCGATCTGCTCGATCCGCTTGGCCATCGTGAAGCCCACCTGGCCAAACTCGCCGAGAACCGGGGACGGCGGCGGGCCCCGCCTCTGCGTCCGGGCGCGGGCGTCGGTCAGGACGAGGCCGCGGAGATCAGCAAGTGGTGGGCAGGCCCCTTCGTCTTTGAACCAATCCGGAGGAGGAACTGGACGCGGCGTGATCTGCGCTTGGTGGGAGACGTGAGAGGTTCATCACGAGCGCTTCGGCGTCCGAACGCCGGCAGGGCTCGCCGCTGACAAGACCGCCCTGGTGGTTTATCGGCGAATCGCTCCTGGCTTCGTTCTCTCGCCTCCGCGATGCAAGAGAGCGAAGCCACCCCTTACACAGGGTGAGTTCCGGTGGGTGCCATCTCGGGGGAAAAGGCACCTCACCGGGCTTTGGCCGGCCGACTAAAAAAGGGGAAAGACCAAGTAAGCCGGAAAGGGGCACACCGCAGGTCATCCCCGAAGGGGTGGGGCGGGCGGACTCGTGGTAGGCGTGAACGCAGGCTTGCCGGTAAGAGAGACGAGATCAATCCGCTGAGCCGCCTGATGAGCAGCTGTCGCAGGGCGCAGAGGGTGGGGGTACAGAAGCGCGCGGTAAGCCCTGTTCGGTTACCAGCGGCAGGTAACCCGGTAGGGCGCGTCCGATGGGCACTGGTGCGGGGCGGGTGTATGAGCTTGGGCCGGTTACGCTCGGGCAGGGGCCTGACAGCGACAGGACCTGCCACAGCCACGCCTCGATGACTGACCAGGCGGCCGGTGGCGCGGGCATCGCATCGCGTTGGGACACACCCCAACGATCGGGAGTGGTCCCCCTGGTGGCATGCCGTGCCTCGCGCTGGGGTCGAAGCCTGGCCGATCTTTTCGCCGGGCCGTACCTGGTCGAGGTGGCCATGACGTTCTCGGAGGGAAAGTGTCACGCGGCCGTTGCCTGCTTACCGTTGTTTGGAGCACCGCGGGTACCGCCCGGGGCGGGGAATGCGTGCGATATACCGTACTTCGTCCGCAGAGGTGATCACTGGGGGGATCAGTGGCCCTGCTTGCCCAGGCGGTGGCGCATCTCGGCGAGTTCGGCGTTGAGCCGCTGGACCTCCTGCTCGAGCTGCAGGATGCGGCGGATCGCGTTCAGTGTCATTCCCTCGCTGGCGAGCGCGGTGACGTACTGCACCTGGCCGATGTCGTGGCGGGAGTAGCGTCGCTGCCCCCCGGGCGAGCGATGAGGGCGCACGACCTCGAACTCGTCCAGGCGCCGTAGGAACGCCTGCTGCACCTGGAGCATGGCGGCAACCTGGCCGACCGAGTACAGCGGTGCGTGCTCATCGTCGATAGGCAGGGGGAACATCGACACCTCTCCATCACGCCGGCGGGCCGGTGCCGACAAGGGCACCGGCCCACCCGTTCTTGGCCGGGACCCGCCTCAAAGGGGGATCCCCTTTGCCGGCATCGTCAGCGACTGATCGCCTTCGCGCCGGAGCCGCGTACTTCGATCTTGCGTGCCTTGGCCTTGTCCGTCACCGGGATGCGCAGGGTCAAGACGCCGTTGTCGTAGTCGGCCTGGATCCGTTCGCTGTCCAGATACTCCGACAGGTAGACGCGGCGCATGAACTGGCCCGTCACGCGTTCCCTGACGAACAGCCGGTCGTCGTCGGCGAGCTCCTCCTCACGGCGCGCGCCGACGCTCAGCACGCCGCGGTCGACGGTGACCTCGATGCTGGCCGGGTCGATGCCGGGCAGGTCGAACCGCAGGACCACCTCGTCGGCGCGGCGGATGCCGTCCATCGGCATCACCGCCTGGCCGCCCTCTGTCGCGCCGAAGACCGAACGGGTAAGCCGGTCGAACTGGCGCTCGAACTCCTGCACGAACGGGTCGATCGATGTGAGAAGCATGGCGTAACCTCCTCCATGATGTGATCCACCGTAGAAGAAAGCTCCTACTCCACTTATAAGTTACTTGGGCGTGGATTGCAAGACCACTCGTGTCGCCGTAGGAGTCACCCATCGGTGGGTGGCTCTGTGACCGCCACCTGGGCCGGGCGCAGGAGGCAGCCGCCGACCTGGTAGCCGGGGGCCAGGATCTCGCTGCACGTCGCGCGGTCGACCTCGTCGGAGTACGCGTGGCAGACCGCCTCATGGCGTGTGGGGTCGAACGGCTCGCCGGCCTCGCCGAAGGAGCGCAGGCCCAATGCGGCCAGCTCGGCCTCCAGCTCCTCGGCGACCTGCTGGAAGCCGCCGTGGACCTGGCCGAGTTCGCGGGCCCGGTCGACGGCGTCGAGGACGGGCAGCAGGGCGCGCAGCACGTTCGCCACGGCGATCTCGCGGAGGGCCAGACGGTCACGCCGGGCCCGCTTGCGGTAGTTGTCGTATTCGGCTTTGACCCGCTGCAGGTCCGCGGTGCGTTCGGCGAGTTCCGCCCGCAGCTGCGCTGCCTCATCGGCCGCGGGCGGCCGATCGGGCGCGCCCTGGGGCCCGGTGGATGTCCCGCTGTCCGGCGGCGGGGCGCCAGCCAGGATCTCGTTCTCCCCGGTCCCGGCAGGCAGCGGCGGCAGGCCGGTGCGCGACCGACCTTCGCCCCGGGAACCATCGCTTTGGGAATCGGACCGGCCGCTCATCGTGTGCCTCCCTGCCGCTTGTCCTCATCGACGATCTCGGCCTCCACGACCTCCTCTTCCTCGGCGGTTCCCCGCTGGTCACCGGCAGCCGCGCCGGCCGGGCTCGCACCGGACGCGGCGCCGGGTGCCTGGGCGTAGATCGCCTGACCCACCTTCTGCGCGGCCAGGGCGGCCTTGTCGGCGGCCTGACGGATGGCGGTGACATCCTCGCTCTTCAGCTTCTCCTTGAGGTCGGCGAGTGCGGCTTCCACCTCGGACTTCACGTCCGCCGGCACCTTGTCGGGGTAGTCCCGCAGCATCTTTTCCGTCGTGAAGACGAGCGATTCGGCGTTGTTGCGGGTCTCGGCCGCCTCGCGCCTGCGGCGGTCCTCCTCCGCGTGCTGTTCGGCATCACGCACCATCCGGTCGATGTCCTCCTTGGCCAGGGCCGAGCCGCCGGTGATGGCGATCGACTGCTCCCTGCCGGTGCCGAGATCTTTCGCCGAGACGTGCATGATGCCGTTGGCGTCGATGTCGAAGGTGACCTCGATCTGCGGGATGCCGCGCGGGGCCGGGGGCAGTCCGGTCAGCTCGAACATGCCGAGCTTCTTGTTGTAGGCGGCGATCTCGCGTTCGCCCTGGTACACCTGGATGGTCACGGACGGCTGATTGTCCTCCGCGGTGGTGAACACCTCTGAGCGCTTGGTCGGGATCGTGGTGTTCCGCTCGATCAGCCGGGTCATGATGCCGCCCTTGGTCTCGATGCCGAGTGACAGCGGGGTGACGTCCAGCAGCAGGACGTCCTTGACCTCGCCCTTGAGCACCCCGGCCTGCAGCGCGGCACCGACCGCGACCACTTCATCGGGGTTGACGCCCTTGTGCGGCTCCTTGCCGCCGGTCAACTGCCGGACCAGGTCAGTCACGGCGGGCATCCGGGTCGAGCCGCCGACCAGGATCACATGGTCGATGTCGGAGACTTTGATCCCGGCATCCTTGACCGCCTGATGGAAAGGCCCGGTGCAGCGGTCCAGCAGATCCTGGGTCAGCTGCTGGAACTGCACGCGGGTCAGCTTCTCGTCCAGGTGCAGCGGGCCCTCCGACGAGGCCGTGATGTAGGGCAGGTTGACCGTGGTCTCCGACGCGGACGACAGTTCGATCTTGGCCCGCTCAGTGGCGTCACGCAGCCGCTGCATCGCCATCTTGTCCTTCGACAGGTCCACCCCGTAGCCGTTCTTGAACTGAGTGACCAGGTGGTCGACGAGCCGCTGGTCCCAGTCGTCCCCGCCGAGGTGGGTGTCACCGGCGGTGGCCTTCACCTCCACCACGCCCTCGCCGATCTCCAGCAGCGACACATCGAACGTCCCGCCGCCCAGGTCGAAGACCAAGATGGTCTGGTCGTTCTCCTTGTCCAGGCCGTACGCCAGAGCCGCGGCCGTCGGCTCGTTGATGATCCGCAGCACCTTCAACCCGGCGATCTCCCCCGCCTCCTTGGTCGCCGTGCGCTGGGCATCGTCGAAGTAAGCCGGCACCGTGATGACCGCATCGGTGACCTGCTCCCCGAGGTAGGCCTCGGCGTCGCGCTTCAGCTTCTGCAGCACCCGGGCGGAGATCTCCTGCGCGGTGTACCGCTTGCCATCCACGCTCCCCAGCTCCGGGAAGCGCCAGTTCACCTCGCCCATGTGTCGCTTGACCGACCGCGCGGTGCGCTCCACATTGGTCACCGCCTGCCGCTTGGCGACCTCGCCGACCAGCACCTCGCCGCTCTTGGCGAACGCCACCACGGAGGGAGTCGTCCGCGAGCCCTCGGTGTTGGTGACGACGGTCGGCTCGCCGCCTTCCAGCACGCACACGACCGAGTTCGTCGTGCCCAAGTCGATACCGACCGCTCGTGCCATCTCGGGCCTCCTTCCTATGGCGAGGGCCCACCTGCTCACAGCGGCACCGGCCGACGGGTACGCTCAGCCGCCGGCGCCACACCGGCACCGTGTCATGACCCCGCCGCAGGGCAGCACGGTGCGCGTCGCCCGGGCACCGCACTCACCTCCTGCATGACCCTCGCCTGCCTGACCTGTAGGTATGCACGAACCTCCTCTTTAACTTGTATAAAATCTCTTAGGGGGCTTGTCAAGATGCCCGGATTGTGTTATCCGGCTGTTGAGTGCAGGTCATGAGAAGGAGCCCCTTCACATCGGAAGGAGCGTGATCGGCGATGCTGACGCGCGCTGAGTCTTTCCGCGAACGGAACCTACTCACCCCGGCCTCCTTCGCCCGCCCGGCCGTGATGATGGCGCCCCCCCGGCGCGCAGACAGCGTCATGGCCCAATTCGACCTGCCTGCCATCGACGGCGGCCGCATCGATCTGACCGCCGACCAGACCTGGGCCAACACGATCGATACCGTCGCAGCGCCGAGCAGCCCACGCAGGTCACCGGTCAGCTATCGGCCATCAGGGCCTGAGAGGCGCCTGCCTTGAGGAATCGGTCGTCACTGCCTGGCTTGATCGAGGCCTTCCCGAACGACAAGACACGGGGGAAAAACACCACCGGAGGCACGACATGATCACTGAATTGGCCGTGGAGCGTGTCGCGTTCGCCTGCGGGCACTGCTGGCACCGGTGGAGCCTGGACTATGACGTCCAGCACTACCAGGATGAACACGGGGAGGACTGGGAGTACTTCTCCCGTGACGGAATCGGCGTCGCCTCCCCCTACACTCCCGACGGTGCACCACCCTGCCCGCACTGCGGCCGCCGCTGGCTGGGCCAGCTCTTGGCCCGCCGGCCGATACCCCTGCCACCCGGCATTGCGGAGGCACCGCGACGCAAAGTCACGGGCATGGCCGACGACCGGCCCGAACGGCACCACGCCCCGCTGCTCAGCGCCGCCGCTCACCAGCAACCCGAACACCCCGAGACCGCACCCGACCAGCCCGGCGACCGGCCGCCCTGATCGCCAAGCGGCGCAGCCGGGGGCCGCAAGGTCAGGTGTCCGCAGGCGGGCACGGCCACCAGTCATGCCCGCCGGCTTGATGCCAGATCGGGCACAACGGTCGGGTTGCCCGGCACGGCGTGGGCCACGCTCGTGATCGCCACGACGCGGCCATCCCGGCACCGGCACAAAGGCCAGCGCCGCCAGGACGCCGCCGAAGGAGCCCCGCTCGGCTCGCACCGACGTCGGCCGGGCCTCCAGGGGCAGCTCTACAGCGCACCGCCATCTGATCTGCGCAGTTGCCTGATCGGGCGGAACACGATCGGCGGAACCTTCGAGACAAGGTCAAGGACCCGCTTCGCCCGACGCGGGGCTACCCGCGTCCGGTTCGCTGATGGCTGAACAGGATTCGGCAGCGGCGCGCCGCTGCCTCGCCCGTGCGACATAGCGGCGCTGCGGATCACCGCCTCCGCACCGGTGGCCTGGAGAATGACGTGCGCGACCAGGTCCGGCCAGTCACGCATCGGGACATGCCCACATCCGGGCAGCCACACCATGTGCGCTGCGGGGATCAGGGCGGTCACCCGCGCGGCCTGCCGAACGGAAAGAAGACGGTCTCGGGTACCCCAGGCGATGGTCACCGGGACGTCGGGGATGTCACCGGTAAACAGATCAGAGACGCGACCGGCGCGGAGCGTGGCATCGAACCCCGCCGAATGGCGCAGCGTCCGCAGGCTCGCGGCCACAGCTTCGGGCACAAACAGCTCGGGACGCCCATACAGCGTGCCGACCACAGCCGCGGGCCAAGGAAGTCTGGGACAGCCGCGTTACGATCGGCTCCGGCAGTCGCGCGATCTGCCGGGCTGCGGCCAGCACGGCAAAGACGTACCGGCGTTCGCGCTCGTCCCAGAATCCGGCAGGTGCGAGCGCGGTCACGCTGCGGACCAGACCGGCCTGGGCCAGCCGAAGCGCGATCAGCCCGCCCAAGGAGTGCCCGACCACGTGCGGCCGCTCGAGCCCCAGCTCGGTGAACACCGCACCGAACCCGGCCACCACCGTGAGTAGATCGCGAAGAAGGGATGACGGTAAATTAGGACAGCTCCCAAATCCGGTGCAGGTCCGTCGCGATCACCTCACGGTCGGCGACTGGATCCTCTTACTTCAGCCGGGCCTCGATGGCCTTGATGATCTGCGGCCGGAGTTCGGCGGCCCGGATCACCGCGTCGACCGAGCCGACTGCGACCGCACGCTCGATGTTGTGTACCCGGTCGAACTCTCCGGCCACCTCACCGAGTTTCTCCGCCCGGACCGCGGCGCGCAGTTCGTCCAGATCGGCACTCAATGTGGCCCGATCGACACCGGTAGTGGCCGCGATCCGGGCTTCAAGGTCCCGCACCCGCGGGTCAGCTGCGGTCCGGGCCGTGACCTCGCCGGAGAACACCACTGCCGCGGCGGGGGCGCCGCCGAGTACTGAGGCGAAGGAGCCCTCCAAGGCCAGCACGGTCATGTTCGGATTCAGCGCCTTGGAGAACACCACGAACGCACCGCCGTGGTACCGCGAGATCACACAGAACACGATCGGCCCACGGAAGTTCACGATCGCCCGGCCGATCTCCGCGCCGTACTCCAGTTGCAGCTTCCTCATCGACTCCGGCGAGCCGTCGAAGCCCGACAGGTTCGCCAGTACCACCAGGGGCCGGTTGCCGCTGGCCGCGTTGATCGCCCGCGCGGCCTTCTTCGAGGACTGTGGGAACAGCGTGCCTGCGGTATACGTATCCGGGCCGTCGGTGGGCGGGAATCCACGCCGCGGCACCGACCGGGACTCGATGCCCAACAGGCACACCGGGATGCCGCCGACGTGTGCGTCCTGCACTACTGCGGTGTCCGCGTCTGACATGCCCGCCCAGCGTTCCAGCACCGGGTGGTCCTGGTCGGACAGCGCCCGCATCACCGTCCGGATATCGAACGGTTTCTTGCGGTCCGGGTTGGCCTCGGCGGAGAAGATCTCGCCCACTCGGGTGAAGCCGCTGTCGGCCAGCACATGCGGGAAGTCTGAGATGTCCCGGTCGATGGGGTCGGTCGTCTTGGCCCGCCGCGGCGCATTCTCGCCGGGCGCGACGTAGGTGTGGTCGTAGTGCGACATCAGCACGTCCCGGGCGGCGGCCAGGTTCGGCGCCCAGTACTGCGCCTGCCCGTTCGGGCCCATCACCCGGTCGTAGCCGCCGATGCCGAAGTTGTCCTCGGCCGATACGCCGCCGGAGAAGTCGAGCGACTGCTTGCCGGTGAGTACCATCGCCGAGTCCGGCGTCATCACCAGGATGCCCTTGGTGTGCATGAGCATGGTCGCCTCGGCGTTCCAGTACGGCTGCGCGCCGACGTTGATGCCCGCGACCACGACGTTGATCTCGCCGCCGTCTTGGGTGAACTCGACGATCCGCTTGAGCGCGGCGGCCACCCAGTCCATGTTCTCCGTGCCTGACTCCATGGAGATCCGGGCGCCGGCGGACAGCGCGTACCACTCCAACGGCACCCGCAGCCGTTCGGCCAGGTCCAGCGCGGCGATCACTCGGCGGCATTCGGGTTCGGACAGCGCGCCGAGCGACTTCGTCGGGTCGCCGAGCAGCACGACCCTGGTGACGCCCTGCGGGTGTAGCGGGGTCGGCGTGGTGACCACGCCCGCGACGATCGCCGCGCTGTTGCGCCCCTTCGGCCGGTCAACCGGCACCAGCGCGTGGCCGTCGAGATCGTGCTCGACGAAGTCGCCGAGCAGCTTGGTCAACTCGTACGGGTACACGGTGTTGCGGCTGCTCGCGCGCAGCACCTTCTGCCTGTAGTCGTCGATCGGCTCGACTGGCTCGTCGGACGGCTCGCTGATGGTCAGCTCGCTGCCGCCGGTGGCGTCGAAGGAGATGCGCATGGCGGTCTTGGTGAGCTTGCCGGTCTCGCCGCGCTGCCGCCCGATGAACAAGATTTCCTCTAGCCCGGCGCCCGTGGTGGTCGGCAACACCGGCTTGGCGAGCACGTCCAGCTCCGCGCGAGTGATATCGCTGGGAGGCCAGACGTAGACCACGATGCGGTTGGTGGGGAACCGGGTCGCTGAGGGCCGCCGAGACTGGGCCCGGCGGATGGAGTCCAGGCAGGTGGCCAGGGCGTCCTCGGCGGTGGGCAAGGCGACCAGGCGGCCGTCGTGCTCCCGCAGTGCCACCAGGTCTCGGACCTGCGTGAACGCCACCAGACGGTCGTCGGCAGGGTTCTCCTTTGCGATGCAGCGGAACAGGTACACCTCCTCGTCGGAGGAGGGCAGGCGGGTGAGGTCGAACTTGCGCAGCCGCTCCATCTGCATCCGCTGGGCGATGTACGGGTGCAGGCCGCGGATCAGCCGCTCCTCCACCATTCCGGTAACCGAGGGGCGGAAGGTGAAGTGGTGGTGCATGACCGCGCCACCACGGCCGGCGACGGTCAGGGTGAGCCTGCGAACCTGCGGGGGCAGCGGGTGCACGCTGACCACCTTGCCCAGTTCGGCGGCCGCGTCGGCGGAGTCCTCCGGCTGGTTGTCCCAGGCCAGGTAGATGTCGGAGTCCAGGGCGTCCTCACCAGCCGCCAGTTCGGCCAGGCCGCGCAGAGCGTCGCCCAGGGCATGGAAGCCGACGGCGGTGGACACCACGGTGAAGTCGGTGCGCTCGGCGACCACGAAGGTGCAGCCGGCGTTCTTGCGGGTGTGGACGCCGACGAGGCGCTTGTTGCCGTAGTACCGCCGGGTCAGCACCTCCAGCATGATGGTGTTGTCCAGCTCCTTGTGGACGAGGCGCTGGCCGAGCAGCCGGACCAAGGGCTCGGTGGTCCGCACCAGCTCGGCGATCCGCTCGGCGCGGTCCGCGGCGTCTGGGTTCGCGTCCAAGTAGCGCAGCTGCTTTCGGACATCGGCGTAGACGCGGGCCCGGTTGCGGCGCAGCAGCGGCTGGCTGAGCCAGGCGAACACCACGCCACGCGCTAGGTTGGATACCACTGGGAAGCGCAGCTGGGTGGCGGCCACCAGGCGTTCCAGGGCCAGGTCGACGGGTTCGCGTAGCGTGGCGTCCGGCGGCGATTCGCGCAGCCAGGCCCGCAGCAGGGTAGTGATGACATCGGCGTCACTGGCCGCCCGCTGCTGGGCCAGAAAGAGCCGGAACACCGCAGCTTCCAGCTCTGGGGTGCGCTCCAAGTCATTGATGCCGTAGTGGCCGAGCGCCTTGGCCAGCTTGGCCTGAAATGTTTCCGGCAGCCCGGCGCGTTCCACCTCGAGACTCTGCAGGTAGGTGTGGAAGTACTCGCGAGCGCTGTGCACGTGGCTTTCGCCGCTGACCTCCTCAGCGGGTGGGCGGTTACGGCTCAGCTCGGCGAGGTCAGAGAACACGTTCAGCAGGCACAGTTCCGCCGTGAGGAAGCGGTGCCCATCCGCGGTGGCGGCCTGCCGCGCGGCGAGGTAGTCCTCTAGCACCCTGCCTTCGTCGTGCGGGTCCACGTCGAAACCAAGCAGCAGGCTGCGCAGATCCTCCAGGCCACGCTGGGCGCGGTCACGGGCCGGGATCTCCTTCGGTACGGCGGGGAGGTCCAGTTCCACCTGCTCGGCGGTCTCGGCATCCTCGGCCTCGTCCTCGGCCAGGGGCTCCAGCCGCAGCAGCGGAGACCCACTCTCTATCTGGCTACCCACGGTGACCAGACATTCCTTGAGCCGGGCCTTGAACGGCGCACGCAGCACCGTCTCCATCTTCATGCTCTCCAGCACCAGCACTGGTGCCCCGGCCTCCACCTCGGCCCCGGCCTCCACCAAAGTGGCGATGACCAGCGCCGGGGCGGGGGAGCGGACCACGCCGCCTTCATCTCGGCTGACCCGGTGGGCGACGCCGTCCACCTCCACCAGGTGCATGGCACCGTGGGTGCCGGTGAGCAGCCGGTACCGGGCTCCGTTGACCACGATCTGCCCGGTGTGCCGGTCGATCCGGTTCAGTTCGACATCGGCCGTACGGACGCCCTCCCCCGACTCAAAGCCGACGCGAAACCGGTGCGCGCCGACCCGGGCGACCCACACCCGGTAGCCGACGCCACGCAGCTTGAGTTCCAGCTGACGGCCACGCTCATGCTGCACCTGCGGGCGACCGCCGAAGGCCGTGGACAGCAGCCGCTGCTGTTCAACGCGTTCTTCTTCCTCGTACGCCGCGATGGCGGCGGCGGCCAAGGCAACGGCGGAATGCCGGTGAGACACGAGCCGTCCCGCGCCGCGAACCCGGTCGATCCAGCCGGTGTCAGCGCTTGCATCGATGACTTCGGGCTGGCCGAGGAGGTCGAGCACGAAACTCTTGTTGGTCGCGCCACCGTCGATGATCACCATGAGCCCGGCGCAACCGGCCCAGAGCCTCGGTACGGTCCCGGCCATGGGCGATGATCTTCGCGATCATCGAGTCGAAGTCGGCGGGGATGGTGTCGCCTTCACCCACCCCGGTGTCCACCCGGATGCCGGGTCCGGCCGGCAACTCCAGCCGCGCGATGCGGCCTGGGGCGGGCGCGAAGTCCCGGTCGGGATCCTCGGCGTTGAGCCGGGCCTCGATGGCATGCCCACGCTCCACCGGCGGCTCCCCCAACAGCCGGTTCCCGGACGCCACCCATAGCTGGGCTTTGACCAGGTCGAACCCCGCGGTGCACTCGGTGACCGGGTGCTCGACCTGCAGCCGCGTGTTGACTTCCAGGAAAGAGAACAGCTGTTCGCCAGGGTGGTACAGGAACTCGACAGTGGCGGCACCGCAGTAGCCGACCGCGATGGCCAGCCGCTCGGCAGAGGCTTTGAGCTCGGCGCTCTGCGCGGCGCCGAGCACCGGAGAGGCCGACTCTTCGATGATCTTCTGATTGCGCCGCTGCACCGAACAGTCCCGGACACCCAGCGCCCACGCCGTTCCCTGGCCGTCGGCGATCACCTGCACCTCAACGTGGCGGGCGCCGGTGACCAGGCGCTCCAGGAACACGACGCCACTGCCGAACGCCCGCGCGGCCTCCTGGCCGGTGCGCTCGTAGGCGTCGACCAACTCACCCTCACTGGTGATCACACGGATACCCCGCCCACCGCCACCCGCCGTGGCCTTCAGCATCAGCGGGTAGCCGATCTCAGCCGCAGCAGCCAAAGCAGCGTCCAGAGACTCCACCGCTCCGCGACTCCACGGCGCGACGGGCACCCCGGCCTTCTCCGCGATCAGCTTCGCACCGATCTTGTCACCGAGTTCGCGCATGGCCTCGGCACTGGGGCCGATGAAAGTAACCCCAACCTCCTGACACAGTTCCGCGAACGCCGGGTCTTCAGCGACGAAACCCCAACCGACCCAGGCAGCGTCCGCACCGGTCTTCACCAGAGCACCCTTAAGCACCTTTAGGTCGAGGTACGGGCGGGCCGACGCGGAACCCAGGCTGTAGGCGATGTCAGCCTCAGGCACGAACATGGCAGTGCGGTCGACATCGGTGTACAGGGCGACGGTCTCGATCCGTGCCCCGGTCTCTGCGGCGATGTCCCGTACGGCGTGAATGAGCCGCATAGCGGCCTCACCACGGTTGACGATGGCAATACGACTGAACACCCGACCGAACCCCTCTCTCCAAGGTGCAAATTGATGGCGGCGAACCAGGCGGTTCGTCTTTGCGGTGAAGTGGTGACTGGTCTGACTGTAGTGGACTGTGATCTACTCTGAGGGTAGCGACTACACCGAGGTTGGTAATCGGCTGACTTTCTTGCGGCGTCGGATCGGCTATGCGATTGCATGTTCGATCGTCACAGTAGTGCTTAATAAGCCGCGCCTATCTCGGATTCGAAGGCGTGAATTGTTCCGGTCGAGACAGTGATCAGCTCTCGATCAGGGCTGGACTCATTATCAATGATGCCGCAGCGAGAATTCGGGCCTTGGTAGTCAGAGGGGGACGCCCGGGCGCTGACGTTACCGCGATAGTTTCGATCATGGGATGCGGTGGGGTGAGCTCAGAGAGTGGCCAGTCGTATGGCCAATGCTTGGCCAGTGGTTCGCCACTTATGACTGGTCATGATCGTAGCAGTATCGCCGCTGGTCAACGGTTTGTGCTGCGGCCTCTCGCCGGCCCGACTCTATAGGGAAACTCCCTAGGGAACCTCCCTGATCGAAGGGCTGCGAGAGAGGCGTGCTCGCGATTTTCAATGACTCCAGATTATTGAATTTCATTCGGTGTTACTTCTCTGGCTTATTTCGTTTCCTAGCCCGCCGGCTTGAAGGTGAGCCACTGTCCATTTTGCCTCTTTTGTTTGGCTCTTGTTCACGCCTCTTGCTCCTTTCTCTATGGCTCATCCTCGCCTCTTGGCCAGGGAAAACATCGTAAAGGCGTGCGGGATGTTGTTGTGTTGGTCTCTGTTCTGCGGTTCAATTGAATTGCGAAAGAGAAACGGTGCCGCTCATTTGCGGCCCTGAAGATCGGAGATCGAAAGATGTCGAATGGAGCTCCCGGTAAGTGCGTCCCCTCCAACGTTCCGGGCGAGAAGCTCACGCCGGAAGACATGGCGCGAGTGACGCCGAACGATTGGGCGGAGATTCAGAGGCTCGCACGCGGCTACTGCCGGACGGTCGACGCCACGAGGTCACGGAAGCGCATGGACGGAAGCGCGACCATCGTCAAGGAAGGGCACGCTCCGTACGGCACGGATGACGTGTCAGACGACGTCACGCAAGACGCCGTTCTTCTGTTCGCGCAGCGTCTGCGGGACATCATCGCGTCGTGTGAGAGGGCACCCGAAAGCACGGTCGACATGCCCGCGTGGGTCTACGTTCGGCGGGACGGTGGCGAGATGACCATTACGCGGACCACGTTGCAGCGGTGGGCGGTCAGGGATGCCGCCGCGCGTAACGGCTACCGGATCGATGTTCCGGCGGATCAGATCGACGCCACACCCGGGGCTCAGCTCATGCGCGGCGTTCCGCGCGCGGAGACGGTCACGGGGGCCGCTGTGGCGTTCTGCGTCGCCCAGAACAGCGCGGCCATCTTCCGTCAGGCGTTCGGCGACGGTCGCGACTTTCCGATCATTTCCGACGTCATGGAAACGGCGTCTCAGGCTGATGATCTGGGGCGCGCGGGGATCCTGAGCGCCATTGCTCAGGCGCGCTACGGCGGCACGTACGGCTCTCGCCGGAACGTGATCAGGGTGCGTGACGCCGGTCGGGCGGAGTGGCGGGAACTTTCGGAGCGTCTTGACGACGTCAGGAGCACGATGGCTCACGTCGGAACCCCACACACGGAAGACTGACGAAAGCTTACGAAAGGGCTCTAGGAAGCGTTCTAGGGCCCTTTCTCATGCCTGCGAGAATGTGCCATAACTCCACCTGAGACGAAAAAGAATCTTGATATGGGCGGACGTTTGGACCGCTACGCTCCCCGTATTTAGATGAGAGCGGAATCCGCCGGTGCGCGTCTGACGCGTCCGACGTGATGCCCGCTCTCACCTGCCGTTCAGAAGCGCTAGTTGCTGCGCTTTAGGAACGGTTACGGTGGCCGGAGCTGCGACCGTCGGCGCGACACGGAAACGCTGAAAAGCGTTTCCATCTGCGGACGGTCGGGCGGTTCCGGTCACCGTATTTAAGTGAGAGCGAAAATCGCCGGTACGCGTGTCACGCGTATCGGCGAGATACCCGCTCTGACGTGCTGTTCTGCGGCGCATTTTGCCGCATCGCGGAACGGCTAGGGGGCTGGAACGGTCGACTGTCCGAATGTCGCGCGGTGACGTTGAAAAATGTTGCCGCGTGCGGACGGTCGGGTCGTTCGGGCCACCGTATTTAAGTGAGAGCGGAATCCGCCGGTACGCGTCTCACCCGTACCGCGTGATACCCGCTCTCACACGCTGTTCTACGATGTGAATTATCACACCGCAGAACGGCGACCGGTGGCCGGAACGGGCAAACCGTCGAAGTGCGGCGCGCGCGGCAATGCTGCGGAAATTGTTGCCGCGTGCGGACGGTCGGGCCGTTCCGGCCACCGTATTTAAATGAGAGCGATTCGCGCCGGTGCGAGCGTCGGTTAAACCACGCTTCGCCGAACGCGCGGAACGTTGCTGTCGTGATTCCCGCGCATCCGTACGGACGTAGGCCGCCCGAACGGGCACCCGTACGAAAGGGAAAGTGATCCTGTGGAGGTGAATGCTGCCGGCCCGCCCGGTTGGACTGTGGGAGATCTGACGGTCTCCAGCGGTGGCCGGGTGATGCGGGTGATCGCGTTGGGCGAGGTTCGCCCGGATGCCGCGACTCTGGTGTGCGCAGCCGATCCCGGCGGTGCACGTGAGTATGTGGCGACGCTGGCGCTCACGCCGATGCCCATGGGTGCCGAGGTGATCACTTGTCTCGGCTGCCTGGCCAGCACCCATCTGTGGATCGACGCCACGCACACCAACCGGACCTCCGGGGCGCGCGTGCGGCTGATCCGCTGCTCACGGTGCTTCGTCTCGGCCCTGGATTTCCGGGACTGTGAGATCCACGCGGTCAGCTCGACCGTCCGACCGCATCATCTGGCCCGCCGTCGCCGCTGGTGACGGCCGCCATTCCATTCCATCTTTTCGAGTCTCTTTGGAGTCGCCATGGCGATGACGCATGCCCTGGCCCTGCCGCCTGGGTGGATCATCAGCTCCCGGCTGGTGCCCGCGTGGCAGATCGATGCTGATCACCTGCTGGAGCTGGAGGTTGCGGGGCGGACCGATGAGGGCCGGATCCGCTGGCGGTACCGGCTGTCGCGGCGCCGCCGTACGATCTTCGCCGCTTCCGACGTCTGCTCGGGCGTCGGCGCGGTTCTCACGCCCGGTGAGCTGATCGACGCCGCCCGGACGGTCCTGCGCTTCCTGACCGTGCAACCGGGTGACACCGACGCCGACTATTTCGACTCCTACACGGCGGCTCAGCGGGATTGGCGTGACCAGTACGCCGAGGATCTGTCGATCTACGCCATGGATGACTGGTGTGGCTACTGCGGGGGCGACCACGCCTCGCCTGGGTGTCCGTCCCGTGACGTGGCTTGATAGCGGCTCCGCGTCCTGACCCACTTTTGAAAGGAGGTGATCATCACCATGGGGCGCTGGTTCGGTCTGTGGTACGGCGGCAGCGGGTACGGCCCGCCGGAACTGGGTGATCTGGAGGAGTTCTCCTGTCTGGCCGAGGCCCGGAGCAAGCTGCTCGACCGCTACCGGCACGGCTATTGGCAGCGTTCGCGGTTCGCGTTCACCGACCGTGAAGCCGCCGAGGTGCTCACCCCGTGCGTGGGGGAGGACTGCGAGATCACCATGTACGGCTCTCGCGACGGGCTGGACTACCCCGATCGGCGGATCTTCCTGGGACCGCGCGGCGGCGTCCGTATCGAGCACTGCTGACCCGTACTTCCTTTACAGCTTTTCGTTCTGTTCTTGTTCGTTCGCCCCTGGCCATTGGCCGCCGGGGGCTTTCTCATGTCTGGAGGACATCTATGACCGCTCGCCTGGATCACACCGTGCGGCTGAGCCGCCCGGCGGACTTCATCGCGATCGTGCCCTACATGCTGGGATTCCATCCGGAGCGCAGCATCGTCGCCATGGCCTTCGAACCCGGCCACGACCCAGACTCTGGGGCGCGGGGGTTGCGCGTCAGCGTGCGGGTCGACCTGCCGGAGGATTCGGAGGACAGCCCGGAGATGGCCCGGCACTTCGCCGAGTTGCTCACCCGCCACGACATCGGGCGCGTGCTGCTGATCGGGTACGGGCCCGGATGGCACGTCACCCCGGCGATGGACGCGGTATGCGGCAAACTCTCCGACGCGGACATTGAGGTGATCGACGCCCTACGGGTCGAGGGCGGCCGTTACTGGTCGTACTCCTGCCGCGATCCCGAGTGCTGCCCACCGCACGGTACGGCCTACGACGCCACCGGCAACCCGGCCGCCGCGGCGGCGGTGTTCGCCGGGTACGTCGCCCGGCCCGACCGCGCGGCGCTGGTGGCCACGCTCGCCCCGGTGGGCGGGCCGGACCGCGAGCAGGTGACAGCCGCCACGCGGGCCGTGTGCACGCAGGTCCGCAGCACGCTCGCCCGTGACGGGGGCCAGGGCTGGTATCAGGAGGGGCTCACGCAGGTCGGTGCCGCACTCGACAAGGTCAAAGCTGGGCAGGACCTGCCTCCGGACATGGTCGCGTGGCTGGGCGTGCTGCTGACCTCGATCATCGTCCGGGACGGAGCGATGACCTTCATCGGCCGATACGACAACGACACGCACATCAGGCTGTGGACCGAACTGACCTGCCGGGTGGAGCCGGAGTTCGCCGCCGCCCCCGCCGCCTTGCTGGCGTTCGTCGCCCTGCGTACCGGTGACGGACCGCTGGCGCGCGTCGCGGTCGAGCGCTCCCTGTCCGCCGACGGCGACTATCGGCTCGCCCGGCTGGTCCAGCTCGCCCTGAACCATGGGCTGCCACCGGAGGTGACCTCCGGGATCGATCACGCCGGGATGGCTGAGGAGATCAGCGCCCAGGCGGCTCAGTACCCGGCGGGGACGCGGCCGGTGCTGCCGGAGGGGTGGTGACCGAGGGATGACGACGGGGTACGCGTCTACCCGGTCGACGGTGCTGGTCGGCCTCGATGCCCGCGTGGTGGACATCGAGGCCGACGCCGTACCCGGCGGAGCGGAGTTGCACCTGGTTGGCCTTCCCGAACTGTCGGTCTGGCCCGCCCGTGCGCGGATCCGCTCGGCGATCTTCATCAGCGGAACGGCGTGGCCGGACGCCAAGGTCACCGTCAGCATCAGCCCGGCGATCCCGCCGGTCTACGACGCGGCGGCCGACCTCGCGCTGGCCCTGGCCACCCTGGCCGCCTCCGGAGTGATCCCGCCCAAGCGGATCGCCGGACGGGTGTTCCTCGGGGAACTGGCGCTGGACGGCGGGATCTGCCCCATAAGGGGCGTCCTGCCCGCCGTCCGCGCCGCCGTACAGGCCGGGATCACCACGGTGGTGGTGCCCGCCGGCTGCGCGCCGGAAGCGGCACAGGTACCCGGCGCCGTGGTGATCCCCGTGACGAGGCTGGCCGAGGTGATCGAACGGCTGCGCAAGGGGACGTTGGACGGCTACCGCTACCGGCCGCCCGAACCCCCGGCACCCCCCGGGCAATCCTCAGGGGTGGATCTGGCCGATGTTCCTGGCAACGAGGCCGCCCGCCGCGCGCTGGAGGTATGCGCGGCGGGCGGGCACCACCTGTTCCTGATCGGGGACGGCCCGGCCTCGATGCTCGCCGAACGCCTGCCGGGCATCCTGCCGCCGCTGGAGGTGGAGGCTGCCCGGGAGGTCGCCGAGATCTACTCACTGGCCGGACGATCCGACCGGGCACCGGGGGCAAGGGTGCCGATCTGTTCGCCGCACCACACGTCCACACCTGCGGCGATCTTCGGCAGCGTCGCCGGAAACCGCCCGGGCGCGGTCTCGCTCGCCCACCGCGGAGTGCTCCACCTGGCCGACGCACCCGAGTTCGCCCGCCCGACCCTGGACGGGCTGAGCCGGCCCATGGACACCGGACAGGTCCGCATTACCGGACTCGGCCGCACCGTCCGCTATCCGGCACGGTTCACGCTCGTACTCGACGCCCGCCGCTGCCCATGTCCGGAAGGGCAGGCGTGCACGTGCAGACCGGTGGACAGACGCCGCTACCTGGGGCGTCTGGCCCTGCTCCTGCCACGTGTCGCCGTATGCGCCCCGATCGAGTGGGGGGACCGTGGGGCGCAGGCGGGTGAGCCGAGCGCGGCGGTAGCCGCCCGAGTAGTCGCGGCCCGGGTACGGGCGGCCCACCGGCTGGCCGAAACGCCCTGGCGGACCAACGCCGAGGTTCCCGCGCTGGAGCTGCGCACCAGCTTCGCCGCCGAGCCGGAGGCCGTCGAACTGCTGCGGTCCGCTGTGAATACCGGGCTGCTGACGGTCGAGGGGCTTCCCCGGCTACTGCGGGTGGCCTGGACGCTGGCGGACCTGCGCGGAGCCAACCGGCCCGGCGTCGACGACGCGGCGGGCGCGCTGGAGCTGTGGAAGAGGGCCGACAACGTTGAAGGTCGGTGACCGCGTCCTGGTCCGGCCCTCCTTCCACATCCCGATACGGCCCTGGTGGTCAGAGAGCTACGAGTCCCCGTTCTTCTACCCAGGGACGGTCACCGAGGTCGACGAGCAGCATAGCCGCGCCCGTGTGGAACTGGACGACTCGCTGTATCCCACACCGTGGGAGAGCCGTGTTCAGCTTTTCCGTGTCAGCGCCATCCATAAATATGGCTGCCGCTGTCAGGAATGCGCTACACCCGGCCGCGACATCTATCGGTTCCGGGCCGAACAGGAACGGCTCCGCAACGAAGAGTAACCATAAACAAGTCGCTGGCACATAACGGTTCGGTGGGTGCTGTGTAGGAGGGTGCAGCACCCATCGATCCTGACGCCAGGCGTGCCACCGTTCGAGCTGTCCGCGCTGCTCAGCATACTTGTTGATCTCGGAGGTGTGGACGTTCGAGCCGTCCTGCCTCCCGTATTTAGGTGTGAGTAATCAGCGACCGGAAAGCGCGGTTCCGGTTTCCGATTCGGCAATTCGCGACGCTTCCTCTCGGGCGAGATCGGCCCGCTCCCATACTTGCCAACCAACAAATGCGAAAGGAGACCTGCCTTGAATGAATGGGAGGTCGATGAGCTGGTGTTCGAGGTCGCCGAACACCTTGAAGGCTTTACCCCGCTGGTGCGGCCCGGTCATCCCGCCTACCTGATGGGACCGGCCGGCGTCCGGCTCGTCGTGCATCCGATCTGGAACCAGAACGGGCGCATCAGGGTGCTCGGCATCTACCCCGACGGAAGCCGGGGCCTGCTCCTCAACCTGCGACGGCACGAGATCACGGTGACGGCCGTCCGCGGGGCCAAATTCATCGCCAAAAGGATCGAGCGCCGTCTCCTGCCCGACTACCGGAAAGACCTGGCCGCGTGCTGTGAACGGCTGGCCGCCAGGGCGACCGAGAACGGCACCCGCGTCGAGTTCGCCGAAACCCTGATGACCCTGCTGCCGGACGCGACACTCACTGAGAAGGAACGCGAAACGGTCATCCGCTGGCGGCTCGGCAACACCATCGGCACGTTCACCGTGCACGGCGACACCACCACCAGCACCATCGAGATCCGCGACGCCGACCGCGAACTCACCGAACGCATGGCCTACGCCGTACAGCACCGCGCCACCTGACCGGCACCCGAACACCGGCAGCGCACCCGAACCCCCCAGGCAGCGGAGGCCGGAACGGATCCGGCCATGTCCCGCCCCTGCACGCGACACCCAAGTAACACACCGAAGGCACCGGCCCGTGGCCGGTGCCTTTCCCATTTCCGCCGAAACGGAGAAGAACATGTCCAAGGAGACCCTGGAGTGGCTCAACGCCAACACCCTGATCGGCTTCACCGACAAGCGCGGCACCGCCTGGCACTACCGCGCCAGCATGCAAGAGGAAGAAACCAACCACTACCCCGGCCCGATCCCCGTCGACGACGTCAAGCGCCGCCTGTTCGACTGGGAGGCATTGTCCAGCCCGGTCTACGTGGAGGACCCGCGCGGCGGGCTCGCCCAGGTACCCGGCAGGCAGGCGATCCTGCGTAGCGACAACGGCCACGTCATGGGCATCTTCTCCGACGGATACGAGCCGCATCCCTACGTCGAATGGCTGATCAACACCATCTCCCGGCTCCTGGACTCAGACCTGTCGATCGGCTCCGCCGGGCTGCTGAAGAACGGGGCGGTGGCGTGGGTGTCGGTAGAGGTTCCCGAGAACGTGGTCACGCCCGAGGGCGTGGAGTTCCGCCCCCACCTGTTCGGCGCGACCTCCTTCGACGGATCATTGGCCACCACGTTTAAACGGGCAGTGACCAGCATCGTGTGCGACAACACGATGGCCGCCGGCCTCGCCGAACGCGGACAGCAGCTCAAGATCAAGCACTCACGGCACTCACGGCTGCGGCTCGCCGAAGCCCGCGACGCATTGAACATCGTGTACACGCTGGCCGATGAGTTCTCAATGGCCGTACGCGAACTGTGCCAGGTCGAGGTCACCCGGCGGGAGTGGAACAAGTTCCTGGACGCCCACGTCCCGATGCCCGACGAGCGAGGCCGCAGCCGCACCATGGCCGAACACAAGCGCGACACCCTGACCAAGCTCTGGAACCACGATCACCGGGTAGCACCGTGGAGCGGCACAGCCTGGGGCGTCGTCCAAGCGGTGAACACCTTTACGCATCACGAGCAGAACGTACGCGGCGCCGAGCGAGCCGAACGCAACATGCTTCGCGCCGTCACCGGCGGCATCGACGACCTCGACCAAGGCACCCTGCTCACCCTGTCCAAGGTCGTCGACCGCCCACTCACCGCTGCTGCGGCATCGTGACCTTGAACGTTGAAACCGTACGGCTCCCGCCGCCCCGGCTGCCGGGGGCCGTATGGTGAGCGGGACTGGAGCCGTAGCGGACTCCCGGACGACCCGGACAATGTGCAGGAGGTTCGGGAACCAGCCCGAGGGGTGCTGTCCGCGCGGGGGTGCTGATGCGCCGCCTCCAGGCTGGCGCAGACGACGGTGGCGGTGTCGGCGACGTCGGGGGGAGGACGGCCTCGGACACCCGCTTCGCGCACGGTGGCCGCGTCGTCCGTTTCGGCGGCGACGGCGGGATAGCGGCCAGGCAGCCTCAGCCATCACGAGCTTCATGAGGCTCGCAAGGTCCGCCGCCATACCGGAGTTGGAGTTCCTGCCGGAGGTGCGTTCTTACTGGCAGAAAGGCTATGGGGCGTCATGGCTGGAGGCGTGCGCGTGCTTGTCGCATCTCGGGATCACTGTTCCACCTGAAAGATCACGTGAGTTATGTCGCCCACTCGCTTGATCACCCTAACTGCTTCCAACAAGGGGTGGTCGCGCCCGATGTTCGTGCTGGTCGATCTAGCGGTGGACCGCGACCTCATCGCATTAGTGTTCAGTTCAGTACTGGCACCATGTCAGCTAGCTATCGGCTCCGACTGCGAGCGATAGGGCAGTCTTGCGAGAGAAGGTCGGATGAACGAGGAGACGGCGAATCTGCTCTTCGACGTGATCGAACGGCTGGAGAAGAGCATTCTCGCTCGTGACTGCCCCGCGATCGTCATGCTGGAAGGGGAGCGCCGCCTCGTGCTCAGTGACTACGACTACCTGCGCGATCGAGAGACAGCCGCCGCGTTCGAACACAGGGTCGCCACGAAGGCACTGGAGGTCCGTGCAGCTCGATGGGTTTTGGCGGTGCCACAGGTCTGGATCTTCAAGCCGCCGAGCACCATAGCCACTCGCGCTGTCTCCAACCATCCTCTACGTGAAGGCGAGCAGGAGGCCATCACATGGATGAGCTTCGACCGGGATGACGGTGTCGACTACGGCCGCGTGGCCTATGCACGCCGCCCCAGCGGCGAACCGGTCTTCGAAGAGCCGGAGATGTTCGAGGTCGGCATACGGCCCAGGGAGAGCATGCCCGGGTTTACCCTGCTGAAGGAACTCCTCAACGAGTAGCGGGGCCGATCCCCCGAGAGGGAACGGCCCCTGACCGGTTCCACTCTTTGCGAAAGAGAAATGAGATCGGTCGCATCTAGCCTAGTCCCCTGCGCCAGCGATGGAGAGTATTCGGCGCTCTACGCCGTGAGGATGCCTAAGAGGCATCCGGCGAACATGAACGGTCCGTACGGCATGAGCGTGGAGCCGGTGCCCTTGCCCCTGGTCAGCAGGGCTACCGCGTACAGGGCTGCCAGTACGAGGCCGGCGCCGATGCCGAGGATCCAGGCGTTTGCGCCCAGGGTGCCGAGGACGCCGCCGACCAAGCCGGATGCCTTGACGTCTCCGGCCCCGAGGGCGGTGTTGATCCGGTGGAAGCTCAAGTAGAGGAGGAATGCGGCGAGCGCGCCGAGGAGCATCCCGACGAGGAAGCGCCCCTCCTTGCTGGTTATCGCGCCGATGGCCACGAGTGCCGGGAGGATGACGTACGAGGGCAGTGTGAGCGCGTCGGGCAGTCGTCGCGTTCGTAGGTCGATCATGCTGAGCGCGACTCCGGTGCCGGCCGCGTAGAGGTACGCCGGGAGGAGGGGATCAAGTCCGATCTTCCAGCCGAGAAGCCCGAACACCGCCGCAGTAGTGATTTCCGTTGCGTACGGCAGGCCCGGCTGCGGGCAGAAGCGAGTAGCAATGATCAGGACGGTTCGCCCGGTGAGGAGTCCGATGGCGGCGGTCCCCAGGGCAACGCCGATCGTCAACGCAATGTCCCCCATGCAACAGGTGCTCGGATGAACCACTGCCGCCTACTCAGCGAGAGGAAAGCATAGCTATGCGAGAGGAAAGCATAGCTATGTGTGATCTCCAGTGGCCGGAGGTTTCGCTAAGAGGGCCGTACGGCCAGGGCGTACGACGGGACGGACGGCATGTTCCTCTACCGGCACCGAGCCTTGCTGTACCACTGATGTGCGCCGTTTTACTTCGCTGACGCAGTTGCCCACGGCCGGGTGAACCCAACCACCGGCCGCCCGCTCCGATACGACGCGACCGTGATCGGCCCGCATCGGGTGCACCGGGCCTCGACCATTTTGCCGTCGCCCACGACGATCCCGACATGGCCTGGCCGCTCCGACGAACTGCCCGGTCCGCTGTTGAAGAACACCAGATCGCCGGGCTGCTCCTGGCCCGCCGGAACGCGGACGCCGAACGGCCACTGCTCGAAAGTGGTTCGGGGGATCCGTACCCCTGCGGCGGCGTACGCCTTCATCGCCAGTCCCGAGCAGTCGAAGGAGCTTGGACCCGTCGCGCCCCACCGATACGGCTTGCCCGTCTGAGCCAGCGCGAACCCCACCACGTTCGCCACCACGCGGCAGCGCGGGGGGACGCGCCCTGCTGATCCTTGTGCCACGCCTGTCGCAGACCCAGATTGTTCAGCGCCGGCTACTTGAGCTGTACAAGCGCGAAGCATGAACTCCGCGCCCCCGGCTGGAACTCCCGAGAAGGAGTAGGGCACACCGAGCACGCTCAGCACGGCCTTGACCGCGATCGCGCCCCGCCCGGAGCCGATCTGAACCGTCGCGCCTCCCCGAGAAGCGGTGTCGTCAGCAGGATCACTTAGCTGGGCTTTCAGCTCCTTGCAGAGCTGTCCGGCGACCGTGGTCACGATGGCGTCGGCACGTTTCCTGATCTTGTCTGCGCCGGGTTGCTCGCCTGAGTGTTGGCGGGCGAGGTCGGCGGCGAGGCTGGCCACAACTGTGTCACGTGGAACGCCGAGGCCGGCCGCAGCTTGGATGCTGACTCGTACGTCGTTGCTCGTGGCTGTGTCCACAGGCGCTCGCCCGGGGGCTTTGTCCTTCCACAACCGGGCGACGAGCGTTTTGGCGCGCGGTTCGTGTTTGGCGTACGCGTCGCGCAGGTCCTCGCGGGGGCGCTGGACGAGCGCTGCGGCCCTGGTGAGCGGCATGTTCTCCCAGCCGGGAACCTTGATCAGGCGCGTGTAGAAGGACCGGGCCGCGTGGGACGGGTCCGTAACCTGCTGCTTCGTCCCCCAACCTTGGGACGGCTGCTGCTGGAACAGGCCGTACGATCCGTTACCGCTCGTTAAGTTGGTAAGGCTGCTTTCCTGAATCGCGGTCGCGAGGGCGATCTCTGCGGCCCGCTTGGACAGTCCCAGCTCGGCGGCGATGTTCACGATCTTTCGTGCGTTCGCCACCTGCTGGGAGGAGAGCCCGAGGTGGGCGGGCACCTGTCGTACCGCGTCGGGCGAGGTGGCGTAGGCACAGATGGCGGACCTGAGCTTGGTCGTGTCGGAGGCCGTGAGGGCGTACTTGGCTCCGCCGCCCAGTCCGGCGATGACGACGACGCTACAGACCAGGCCGCCGCCGGTGGCGATGAGCTTGCCGAGTCCGAATTCCGCGATCACGGCTGCCCCTCCCGCCCCTCTTGGCCGAAGTGGCGCGCGAGGTCGGCGAGGCGGAGCCGTCCTTCGGCCCGGTTGCCGGGTAGCCATATCGCCCCGTGCGGTTCCTGGTCCACAGTGGCGGTGGCGACGGGCACCGACACGAGCGAGCCGCGCAGCCGGAGTCGTTCATGCAGGTTGGCTTCGCGCCGCGCGGTGCTGGTCAGGAACAGGACCGGGGTGTCAATCCCGCTGGCCGTGGCGAGTGAGGCGTATCCGCGGAGCTTGGCGGCGACCCGGTCGAGGGATTCGGTACCGGTGTCGTATTCAAGGAAGAAATCCAGCGTGAGACCGTTCTCGCTCCACCGTCCGTAGGCGTCGGGGCGCACGTGCTTGCCCCACATGGCCTTGCACCGCGCTTCGGTCCACCAGGTGTCCAGACGGCATCCCTCGCTTCGGCGGTCGTGTCCGGACAGGGCGGCGAAGACGCCGTTGACGCCGACGGTGTGCGCGAGCCGCTGGCTGTAGGCGATCGCGAGCGCCTGGCCGCGCCGGTAGCCGAACTCGGCGAGCGTGACGCCGTCCTCGCAGGCCAGTACGGCGGCGCCGGCTTCGCCCAGGACGTAGTGCCAGGGCGCGGACCCGAGCGGCGGCTGGGGGCGGAAGCGGTCGAACGCGCCGAGACGGGTCAGTTTCACCAGGCGGTGGCGGCCGGTGTGGTCGTTGTCGAACGCCACCTGCAGAAGTTGGTGGGTGGTCAGGACCTCGTGCGTCCAGACCAGGCGGAGCAGGCGCCGGTCGTGGTCGGTGAGCCGGATGACGAGCGAGTCCAGGACGCGGGGCGTGTAGTGCTGGCTCATGAATCCTCTCCTTTGGGTTGGGTGCGGGGGTCTCCTTCCGGAAGGGGGCCGGCGGCGGCCGGGAGCCGTCCGTGGGCCCGGGAGGCGGCGATCCGTACGCGCTCGGCGAGGCCGGGATCGGGCTCGGGCAGCGGCCGGGTGCGCAGGGTGAACGGCGGGACCTCCGCCGAGCGCACCACGAGACGTGCGGCGGCCTGGAAGGCGTCCAGATTGGCCAGGTCGTGCGCGGTCAGGTGGGGGCTGAAGTGGTGCTCGACCTCACGGGCGTCCTGGGGCGAGAGCGAGAAGTACACCTTGTTGCGCGCGTCAGAGCTGATCGCCTGACGCAGATCGCGGGGAAGCTGGGCCAGGTGCTGGTGGGCGAGCACCATCGACAGCCGGTAGGCGCGGGCCTCGGCGAGCATCTCACTCAACGTGTGCGGCAGATTGAGGAAGTTCTGCGTCTCATCCACGTACAGGGCGGCGGGCGAGCGGGAGTGGCCGAGCCGGGCCCGCCGGGCGGCGGCCTGCCAGACCTGGGCGAGGATCAGCGAACCCAGCAGCCGGGCGCTGTCGTCGCCAAGGACGCCCTTGGGCAGGCGGGCGAGCAGAATCCCCCCGTCCAGGACGTCGCCGAGGTCGAACGTCGACCTGGCCGAGCCGATGACGCTGCGGACGAACGGCCGGAGCAGGAAGGCCCGCAGCTTGTTCATGATCGGCGCGGTGACGTGCGCCTGGGCCTGCTCGGACAGGTTGTCGTACCAGTGCCAGAAGCCGAGCAGGAATTGGTCGTTGAGCGCTTCGACGAGGTCGGCGCGGTAGGCCGAGTTGGTGAGCAGCAGCGGGACGTCGGCGAGGGTGCCGCCATGGTGCGCCAGCGTGAGCGCGCACCCGCGCAGGATGTCGTCGGTGCGTGGTCCCCAGTAGTCGGCGTAGATCTTGTGGAAGATCCCGACGAGGTTGTCCACGCCGATCTCGTTGGAACCGCCGAGCACGTTCAGCGCCGGCCACGGGTGGCGGTCGTCGGGGTCGATCAGTACGACCTTGTCCGCCGCCTGTTCCGGGATGAGCCCGAGCAGGTCGGTGATCAGGTCGCCCTTGGCCTCGATGACGGCCACGCCGCGGCCGGCCTCGATGTCGGACAGGATCATCTGGGCCAGCAGGGTGCTCTTGCCGGTGCCGTTGGGACCGAGGACGTGCACGTGGTGGCAGGAGTCAGCTACCCGCAGCGCGACCCGCCGCTCATGCCCGGCATCGGAAAAGCCAAGGACCTTGCCCGCCGAGGCGACCTGGGGCGTGGGCGGGACGGACCTGGCCCCGGCACGCGGCAGGCCGGGGACGGCGACGTCCAGGGGAAGGTGCGCCAGAGCGGCGAGTTCAGGCACCGACAGCAGAAACCCCCGCCCCAGCCTCCGCGACGCCAGCCTGGCGGCGGGCAGAGGAAGCCGGCGCCGCTCCAGCCGATTGTGCCCGGCAAACAGGGCGAACGAGGAGGCGATCGCGTGTGCCCGGCCCCGGATCGCGCTGCGCCGCGCCTCACGCGACTGTTTGGCGTTGCGCTCGTCTCCTGTCACGAGGTCGTTGGCTTGTACGGCGTAGCGGATCGCGACCTCATACCTGGGGCGTTGGGCCTTGTCGCGGATGGCCCGGGCCTCGGCCGACTCCTCCAACCGGACGACGCGATTGGCCGGGTGGAGATGCGCTGGGTGGAGCCGGGGGTGCATCGGACCGGGCGTGACGAAGTCCAGAAGGCCTTGTACTAGCCGGAGCGGTACGGCCAGTGCACCCGTCAGGCGGCCCCGTGTGGTCACTCCGGCGGGCCCGCCGCTGATCACCTGGGCCAGGCGGCGGCCCGTCGCGGGACGGGCGAGGATCTGAACGGCGGCGTGCTGCCACGTGGGCATGCCGACCCCGACACCGAGCAGCGCGCGCAGCGGATCCCGGTCATGGGAGTGGCGGATCGGCAGCAGCTCGCTGCGGGCGATCACCAGGTGCCCGCCGGTCGACTGCCCGGCCAGCGGCACCGGTGGGGCTGCCTCCACGACCGCCGTACGTGCGGACGGCCAGGCCGACTCAATCGCATGCTCCACCAGGTGCTGCGGGACGGTGCCGGGGACCCACAACCGGATCCGTACGCCGCCGACGCCGAAGACGTACTCGAACGCCAGATGCGGCTGTCCGAACAGGACACGCTTCCAGGCCGGGCGCAGCAGCCCCATCAGGTTCGTCCACAGCGCCTCCGCGCCGGGCATGTCCGCCACCGGCGGGGCGAGGATCTCCACGCACCGGGCCCCGTTGGTCGCGGCGCGGTGGTGGAGCCGTACGACCAGAGAGCGGAACGCCTCGAGGACGAACAAGGTGGCCGAGAGCATGAAGGTCGCCTGCCAGACGTGGCCGTCCAGCCACGCCAGCAGCCAGTCGAGGAAGCGGTCGGGGTCATAGAGAAGGTCGTGGATCACCGGGCCTCACCCGCCTCGCGCCGATCGGGGATGATGACGTGGTGCCGCGTATCGAGACACCGTGGGGGCCGTGGGAGCCGGCGCCACTGGCTGAGGTGGTCGCGCTGTTTCAGGGGTTGGCCGTGCCGTGGTGGGTGAGCGGCGGGTACGCGATCGAACTGGCCGTCGGCCGTTCCTACCGAGAGCACGCGGATGTGGACATCACGGTGCTGCGCCGTGACCAGCAGGTCATGCGCGCACTGCTGGCCGATTGGGATGTCCACGCGGCCGACCCGCCCGGGACGCTGCGCCCGTGGCCGGTCGGCGAGGTGCTGCCGGACCACGTTCACGACATCTGGGTGCGCGAGCATCCCGGCGGGCCGTGGCGGTTCCAGGTCATGCTGGACGAGGCCGACGGCGAGAAGTGGGTGTACCGGCGTGATCCGCGGATCCGCCGCCCACTGTCGACACTGACGATCACGGACAACGGCATCGCGCGGATCGCCCCCGAGGTGCAGCTGCTGTTCAAAGCCAAGAGCCCGCGCCCGAAGGACGAACTCGACTTCACCGAGGCGCTGCCCATGCTCGATGGCGTACGACGTCGCTGGTTGGATGAGGCCCTCGCGGTCGAGTACGGAGATCATCCGTGGCGTGCGCGGCTGCGGAACTGACCCTGACGTGCTCACAGATCGTCCTCCTCGTACGCGGTGAGTTCTCCGTAGGCCGCCAGCTCCTCAGGTGAGGAGGTCACGAGGCGGTGTTCCTGCTCGCTCGCCAGGACCCGGAAGGCCACCCGGGAAGCGCCGGAATCGGCAGCCAAGAGGCCGAAACCGCGATCCGCCGACAACAGGAGCTGCCGCTCCCCGTCCGACAGACGGAACGCCTCGGCGACTCTGTCGATCGCCTGGGGCGCCTGGCGAAGGAGGATCTGGGTGGTGGAGTTGGCGATGATCGCCTGACCGATGTCGGAGCCGAGCAGGTCGGCGGCGTCCTGGGTGACCACCGACAGCCCCGCCCAGTGCTTGCGGGCGGCCTTGGCCATCCTCAGCAAGAACTTCGCACCCTCCGGATCGCGCATGAGCAGCCAGGCCTCATCAACCACGACGAGCCGAGGCCGTCGGTTGACCGGGTCGGAGACGCGACGCCAGACCGCGTCCAGGGTCAGCAGCGTGCCGACCGCCTTGAGCTCATCCGGCAGATCCCGGAGCGAGAAGACGATCAGGTGCGAATCGGGCCGGGTAGTGGTGTGACCATCGAAGAGCCGGCGGTGGCTTCCCGTCACGTACGGCGCGAGCCCGGCGGCGATCTCGGCCGCAGCGGGACCACCATCGTCGGTAAGCGCGCTTACCAGATCCTTCATCAGCGGCGGGCGGCGTTTCCAGGTTCGCCGGTCGAAGGTGATCCCGGCACCCTTGTAGGCGGCGATGACGGCGCGGTCGAGAGCCGCCTTGCTTGCCTTGTCGAGCGGCTCGCCGAGCATGACCGCGACCAGGGTGTGCAGGAACAGCGAGCGCCGGGTGAGCGCGTCGCCCTCCCGCTGGTGTATAGGCAGCAAGTCGAAGGGGTTGAGGCGGACGTTCGCCGCGCCCAGGTGAAGGTAGGCGCCGCCGACGGCCGTGCACAGACGGGCGTACTCGTCTTCGGGGTCGATGACGGCGACCTCGACCCCCGTGTACAGCGAGCGCAGCGCCTCCAGCTTGGCCAGATAGGACTTGCCGCCGCCGGAACAGCCCAGAATGGTCGAGTTGTGGTTCGGCTGGGCGAACCGGTCCCAAGCCACCAGCGAGGCGCTGGCCGCGTTCGCGCCGTACAGGACCGTGGTAGGTCCGAGGTCCGCTGCCAGGTCGGGCGAGGTGAACGGGAAGGCCGCCGCGAGCGCAGGGGTGTCGAAGGTACGGCGCAGCTGCAGGTTGTCATACGCCAGAGGAAGCGCCGACACCCACCCCTGCAACTGCCGGAAGGTCACCACGCGGGCATCCAGCAGGAGGGAGGCGGCCAGCGCGCGGACCTGGGCGCAGGCGTCCTCCAGCTCCTCGGTCGTGGTGGCGTGGACGGTGAGGTAGATCGAGGTGCGGAACAGCTTGGCCTGGCCCCGCGCGATCCGGGAGGCGAGATCCTGGGCGTCCTCAGCAGCGACCTCCGCCCCGGGGTCGGCGAGCCGGCCGTGCTGCTGGTCGCTGCGCAACCCGGACTCCAGCCGGGCGAGCTGCTTGCGCAGCCGATCGGAGGCGACCAGGGACGGCACGGGCTCGATGTGGAACGACACGTCCAACCGGCCCGGGTGGGTGAGCAGCGGTTCGAGCCAGCCCGGCGTGACTTCGCGCGGGTAGCCGGTGACGGCCAGCGTCGCACACTGGCTGTCGCCGACCTGGAGGCGTCGGGGCTGGACCTCGACCGCGCCCGGGCCGAACCCGTGCGCGCGTTGTGCTGTCCGGCGGAATGCGAGCTTCACCAACCTTCTCCTCTCGTGATGACCTGATCCGGAGCCGCCATCTCGGTGGCGGGCAACGGCGGTGCCGACGGGTCGAAGCAGGCGGCCACCAGGGCGGAGGCAGCTGCCTCGTCCAGAAGCCGTACGGTCAGCCCGCACGCGGACAGCAGCCGTGCCGCCTCCTCCAGCCGCCGCAGGGCACGGGCCGCCGCGGCCTCACGTGCTTTGCCGGGTGCGGGCTCGCGAACGACCAGGAGGACCTGTCGGCGGAGCAGGTCGTGGCGCTCGCCGATCTGGGCGAGGAAGTCGGCGTGCTGAAGCGCGGCGGCCGACAGCGCGGGGTGTGGAAGTTGGCGGGCGTTGCGCTCGAGGGTGGCGATGGTCTGGCTGAGATCGACTCGTTCGGCGCGGACCAGGATCTGCGCGGGCCCGGACAGGGAGTTGAGCCAGCGTCCGAACACCGCGACCAGCGCGTCCTGCTCATCCGGCGTCCGCAGGGCGAAGCTGACCGTCGACACCTCCGCGATGGCCGCGATGCCGTCCGGGCCGAGATCGACCAGCCCATCCCCGGCCATCCCCCGGACGGGAAGGCGTAGCGGCGCGGGAAGGGGGCCGGGCTTGACGCCGATCCAGGCGGGCGGCGCCGGAACCTCCTGCGGAGTGGACACCAGGCGTTTGGGTGAGCGCAGGTGGCGTGCCACGGCGAGCAGGTAGCGGTCGAGCGACACGCCGTCGTGCTGCGCGACGGCCAGCAGGATCCCGGCCACCGCGACCGGCAGGGCCACAGCGGCGCAGACCACCAGCGGCACCCGCTCACCGGCGAGCAGATAGGCGGCGTAGATCAGCGCCCCGGTTCCGGCGAGGATGGCGACCTGGCGGGCCGTGAACCCGGCGAGGATCTTGTCTTCCTGGTCCACGTCGGCGGGGATGCGGACCGGCTGCACCCAGCTCATCGGCCACCTCCACCAGAGCCGGACGGGCGGTTATCACCGGAACCGGACGGGCGGCCACCACGCCCACGCCGGGGCGGGGTGCGGCGGGCCCCGGGATTCTCGGGCCAGTCGACGCTGCCCGGAGTCGGAGCATTCGGCGGGACGATCGGCCGGACCCCATCCGTGGCGGTGGGCGGCGGGGTGGATGGGTTGCGCAGCCGGGCCATCTGCGCGAGCCCGGCCGGGCCGTTCGCGTAGTAGGCCTCGCGCGGGTACCCGTACACCGGAGTGGTACGGGGTAGCGGTGCCGACGGCCGCGGCGGCATCCGGTACTTGCCCTGGACGGCGGGAGCGGACGGCGCGTGCTTGACCGGGCCGGGCTGCCAGTCCTCCGCGCGGATCGGACGCCGGGCCGCCACCGGGGCGTGCTTGGCGGGACCGGCGCCGCCACGGGCCGCGGCAACGGCACTCCCTGCGGCGGCAGCGGCGGCCGGACCGGCAGGACCGGCGGCAATCGCGGGCAGGACCCTGCCGGCCATCGCTTTGCCGGCCATGGCGTGAGCGGCAACGCCCCCTGCCGTCCTGGCAGTTCCGGAGGTCCGGCTGCCGCGTCCGCCCCGCCCGAGGTGCAGGGCGTTCAAAACGGGCGAGGTGAGCTTGTAGGCGAGGGCGTACTTGACCATCCGAGTGACCATCCAGCCCCGGCCGCCAGTCTGGGCGAAGATCCTTCGGGAGATCCAGCCCGGGATGCGGATCAAGATGATCAGCAGACAGAGGGCGAGCACCAGGTTGACGAGCTGGCCGGTCGGGGCGACGGCGAGCAGCAGCCGGCCGTCCTGGTTGAAGAAGACCCTTACCGCCAGCACGAGGGTGAGGGATTGGGCGACCTGGATGAGCAGCAGCCCGGTGAAGGCGCGCCACCAGAACCGGGCCAGCCCGTCGGTGTAGGGCAGGGCAAGGCAGGCCAGCGCGAGCGGGGACGCGACCGTCAGCAGCAGGATCAGCGCCGCCCGCATGACAAACGTGACCAGCAACAGCAGCAGCAGGATGACCGCGACCAGGGCGAGCAGGATGAAGAAGATCTGGTGCTGCATACCCGGCGCGATGATCCACAGCTGGAGGGTCGCGGCGGCGCGGTGGCCGTCGAAGTCCTGCCCAAGCAGGGCTTTGGACAGGGCGTTGGCGATCGCGATGACCTTGCCGCAGAGCAGGAAGCTGGTGTTCGCGGCCAAGATGGCGACGCACAGGCGGGGCAGGACCTCCTTGACCGCGTAGCGGGTCTGCACGGTCTGGTGGCCCATCGCGCTGATCGCACCAATGGTGGCCAGCAGGACGAACCCGGTGTTGGCGATCGCGGCGTTGGCCTTCCACAGGTCGAAGACCCGGCCACTGCCGGCCACGTCCGGGGTGGCCAGCAGCGTCACCGCCAGCAGGTCCAGCAGCGGCTTGATCGCCAGATACACCAGGTTGGCGAACCAGGAATTGATCTGACCGGTGATCCAGTCACCGAACCCGAACCCGATCCCCGTACCCTCCGAGGGCGGCAGCTCCCCGGGGATGGACGGGGACGGCACAGGCATCGGGGAGGGCATGGGAATCGGGGAAGGCGCGGGTATCGGGGTGGCAGCCTCGGCAGCGGTCGCGGTAACGACGGCTACTACGGCGCAGACGCCGATGACGGCGGCGGCAGCGATGACCAGGTGTGCTGCCACCCGCGCGGCCGCGGGGGCAGGCGGCCTTGCCACCTTCGGTGCACTGCAAGCGGCGGCGGGCTGGTCGGGCAACGCGGCAGCGGCAGGGGAAGCGGCTGGCAGCGCGGCTGCGGCAATGGGTGTTTCCGTTTCTGGTCGCTGTCTGCCGACTTCGGGGAGCTTCTCGAGGGTTGGGATCACGGGGCTCACCCCACGATCCGCTTGAGGACGCTCACGAAGAGCGGGGCCAGTATGGCGAGCGCGTAGCCGAAGGCGGCGGCCTTCAACGCCGCCTTCGCTTTCTGGACCTCGCCTGGGTCGCCGCCCGCCACCAGGTAGCGCAGCCCACCGAGGGTCAGCATCAGCGTGGCCAGCGTCGCCAGCAGCCCGATCAGCCAGTTCCGCAGGTTGTTGAAGACCGTGTTCAGGTCGGACGGCGTGGCGGCGACGATGGAGGAGGCCATGGCGCTGGTCGCCGCGATGGTGACGAACGGCACCGTGCCGGCCAGCATCGGCAGGAGGCGGAAGGCGACCAGCCGCGCCGTCTGGTGCCATCTGTGCTGCCTGCTGCAGGGCAGCACGCCCCACTGCCGTACGGCCGGGGGGATGCGGCGAGCGAAGGGTGGCCGGGGGTGGGAGGAGATCCGCGCGGAGTCAGGGGTGGTGTCCCTGCCTCCCTTCGGGTCGGTTGCCATTTCTGCATCCGGAGTTCCCTGGCTCCGCGCGGAAGCCGTAGGCGCTTCCTCGTCCACACACCCTGTGGAAGAGGAAGCGGAGGGCGGGGGAGTCGTGCCGGACGGCTGCCACAGCGGCATGTCGCCCAGGCGGGTCAGGAGGATCAGTTCGGCGTCCAGCTCACTGAGCACGCCCGTGGCCACCGCGTCGACCAGCACCAGGTCGGAATACGGCTTGTTGTGGGGACGGGGCCGTGGCGGGGGAGGCGACTCGTCCGGCGGCTGCCGCCGCTCCACCTTCGCGGCGATGTGCCGTACGGCACGCTCGCCCGCGTACCGGGCCGCCTGGCACAGCCGGGGACGGACGTCGGGCATGTCGAGGTCCATCCGGCGCAGGGCGCGCAGGTAACCGGCCAGGATCTCGGAGTCGACATCAGCCGGGTCACCGCAGGAGAGGTCGCGGGTCAACGAGGCGGCGATCATGCGGAGGGCGGGCATCGCCATGCCGACGGCGGCGACCGTCCAGGCGCCCTTGCGCTCCCGCGACCGGGTGACCAGCTCCCGCCAGACGGCGTCGCGGACCTCGTCGCTGACGTGCCGGGCAGCCAGCAACATCCGCAGCTCCAGCAGGTTCACCTCACCTCTGGGGAGACGACCGGGGGCGAGCGTGGCGCAGTTCAGGGACAGGGCTCCCGGTCCGGTGGCCAGCAGCCGGAACGAGGTCTCCGCGGTGTCGAGCGGTGAGCCGGTGGTGAGTTCGGCGCTCATTTCCCTACTCCAGTCCGAGAGGAATTCGTGGGTCTCGAAACCGGTGTACGCACCGCCTCAGAATTTGCTCAGAGTCGATTCAGAGTTCCGCTTCAGAGTTTTCACATAATCTGCGGTCCGTGATCTCTGAGCTGTGCAGAGCCTGCAGGACTCACCTCCGAGGCCGATCTTGAGGTGGGCTCTCTGAGCGGTCTCTGAGCCCCCTGCTGTCCTGGTCATGCGCCACGGACCCGCCTCGCAGGCCCGTGGCGCAGCATCCGGAGAAACGTGTCCCGACAACATCATGGAGAGCAGGAATGAGAACCAGACAATCGCCAACGAGCGCGAGGGCCTGAACAGCCCGGAGCGTCCGGAGAACCGCCAGCTGGTGATTTCACCGGTGGCAATCCAGACCGCACGGGCATTCATCGCCTGGACCCAGCCCCACCTCGTCCCGCTGGTCGAGGCTGCGTTCGCCATCGGTGTCCAGACCGGTGAGGGGACACTCCTCGGGGTCGCGCTCATCGGCTGGCCCGCCGCTGAGGTCTTCGACGACGGCGACACGGCCGAGCTCCTCTGCCTGGCCACCGACGGCAGGTCCGACGTCAACTCCAGGCTGCTGGGCGCGGCATGGCGCGAGGTGCATGCGATGGGCTACCGGCGCCTGATCACTTACACGCGCATCGACGTGCCCGGTACCGGCCTGTGGGACGCCGGCTTCCGCATCGTCCCCAGCCCCCTCGGACGGGGGTCCATCAGCGGCAACGGCTCGCCGGTAGACGGCGACGCCGCCCGCGTCCTGTGGGAGATCAGGGTGCCCGATGCGGCCGTGGCAGTCAGTGGCGAATCAGCAGCGGGGGGAAGCCGTGGCGACAGCGACCGATAGCGATCGACGTGAGGACTGGTGGCGATTCGCCGCCTGTAAGGACATGGATCCGGGCCTGTTCTATCCGGAGCAGGGAGGGTCCTGTCGGCCCGCCAAGCGGATCTGCGCCTCCTGCCCGGTTCGCGGGGACTGCTTCGCGTACAGCATGGCCCGCGGAGAGATCTACGGGATCTGGGGTGGCACTACTGAAGACGAGCGGCGTCGTCTCCGCAGGCAAGCGAGATGGCGAGGTGGGGCTGTGTGACCGAGCCGCTGCTCAACTTCAAGCAGGCCGCAGAGCGGCTGAACATCCCCGAGTCGTGGCTCAGGGAGAAGGTCGCCAAGCGACAGGTCCCGCATACTCGCTTCGGCAAGCACGTCCGATTCACCGAGGCTGATCTCGCAGCGATCATCGAGGCCGGCCATCAACCGGCAGCCTCTTCGAACGGACTCCCGCGGCGTCGGGGGATCCCTGAGTCGCGTCCCGGTCCGGTTCCGCCACCTACGCCTGCCGGGACTGCTCGTGGTCGGCGGACGTAGCCGCATACGGCGGCTCCTGACCACGAGGCCGAAGGCCGAGGGGCGACGTCTGTACTGGCGGTGATGGCTGCCCTCGAACGTGATGACGGTGAGAAGTACGGATGCCGCCGCGATCCCGCAGGATCTCCAGGTTGAGTCCGGGTCCGAGTCTTGGTTCGGACCCGGACTCGATTCGTTCTCTCGTGGGCCGACTGATGGCTCGGGCCTGCTGCCGATGCCGATGCGGGCCGGAGGTGGTGGTTGTCCAGCGGACTCACCCAGGGGGCGCGGCGCCGCCTCACCTCCAGCCGGTTCGCTGTCGTAGCCACTCCAGCGCCGCCCTGCCCTGCGCGAGCTGGAACGCCCGCAATGTGGGCAGACCGGGCGGCGGAGGGAGGAGCCCTCGCTGCAGGAAGTATCCGGTCATCGCGGCCAGAACCGCGGTGACCGCGTCGGGGTCGGCACCCTTGGCGACCGGATGGCCGTCGAAGACCTCGGCCGGCGGCGGCCCGCCCTGCATGGTCACGCTGGGCAGCATCCCGAGCAGGTCGAACCACGGCGCGGCCAGGCACGCGTGGGGCCAGTCGACCACGAGCATCCGGCCGTCAGCGGTGAGCAGCAGGTTGTCGGCCCGCATGTCGGCGTGGGCGAGGGTGACGCCCTCGGCCGCCCGGCCCCAGGACTCCTCCAGTTCCACCAGCCGCGGCAGGTGCCGTACGACCCAGGGGTCGAGGGCGGCGGCCGGGTCGCCGTCGTCCGCGGCCAGGCGTCGCCAGCCCCGGAACTGGTCGTCGAACCGCTCGGCGGCGGGCGGGAGGTGCACCGGGGCGGGGGTGAGCGCTTCGGCGAGGTCGGCCAGCGCGTCGAGCACGAGGGCCAGCTCGCCGGGAACCCAGGGCTGGGCGGGCATGCGCCCCTCGACGTCCTCGAACAGCAGCACCACCCAGCCGTCCCGGTCGAACGCGGTGAGCAGCCGGGGTGCCGGCACACCGGCCGGCAGCGCGGCGGCCACCCTCGCCTCGGCGCGGTGGATGTCGGGGGTGCGGGGGTTGGGCCGCGGCCCGACCGCCTTGACGAA
Organism: Sphaerimonospora mesophila NBRC 14179 = JCM 3151; assembly: GCA_001552515.1. Classification (GTDB taxonomy): domain Bacteria; phylum Actinomycetota; class Actinomycetes; order Streptosporangiales; family Streptosporangiaceae; genus Sphaerimonospora; species Sphaerimonospora mesophila. The sequence goes on along the minus strand of BCRI01000052.1, from coordinate 1,009 downwards.
CGCCCGGCCGCCGCCCGCGAGCCGCAGCCGGGCGGCCACCCCCGGTGAAAAGCCCCCGCGCTGCGTGATCGCCTGGCCCACCCGGTCGCCGAGGTGCCGCTCGACGGCGAGCCTCAGGTCCTCCGGCATCGCCGACCACGGGATCCGTACGCCCTCCGCGGGCGGCGGGGACGGAAGCACTTCCTGGCTCATTCCGGCATGGTCCGGCCACGTGCACGGGCACGGCAATCGAGTTTCCAGGGTTCGGCGTCCGTTCACGATCAAGACCGGCTGTGACGCAGCACGTGCACCGGCAGGTCTTGGATACCCGGAGCCTTTTCGCCAAAGACCATGCGGTGTGGAAGAAACGTCTGCGCGAAAGTCCGGTTCGGATCCAGCGGGATCCCGAACGCGACCCGCACCACAATCCTCTACCGTACCGATCGATCCAGATGAGCCTGTCCGGCGCCGCCGTCGCCCGCTACCTCGATCTGTGGATCCTGGCGATCAATGACCTGACCGAGCGGGTCCGCGATATCCGACACACGCTACGCGACGGCCGGGACGTTACGGACATGCTTCCCGCGGAACGTCCATATCCCCTGCCGATAGAGCTCGCCCAAGCCATCGGCGCCACCCTCACGGCTTATCCCGACTGAGCAAGCACAGCAACCGCCTGTTCGCACCACGGTCGGATGGCTGGCGGGGTAGGCGAAGCCGTCAACGCTCACCAATGGCAGGCTGTCTGGTTTTGACACTTTGAAGCGGCACCGATTATCAGCGTGTTCGGGAGCCACTTAGCGATCACCGGAGCATGATCTGAACGTCAGTTTCAGCACCACTTGGTTTCATGGGTGGGAAGTGGATCTGGATCCGGCTCGCATCTCGCGTGTTCTGAGCCAGATCCAGAGCTCATCCGCAGGCGCGCGAGACGATCCGCTCTATTCCGACGGCACCCAGGGTCAGGGTGAGAAGGCCGCCCGTCACCATGGACACCAGCAGAACTCGCGGCTTTGTCACCATCGCTGCG
>BCRI01000051.1 GCA_001552515.1 Sphaerimonospora mesophila NBRC 14179 = JCM 3151 | reverse complement strand
GCATGGGCCCCGGAGCCTGGGCGGCAGTCGTCATCGTCGTGGTGCTGGCCCTGGTCGCGGTCGGCTACGCCCTGACGATCTGGAATCGCCGCCGGCATCTGCGGGACCGTTTCGGGCCCGAATACGACCGGACGGTACGGCACAGCGACAGCCGCAGGGAGGCCGAGAAGGAGTTGCTCTCCCGTGAGGAGCGTCACGCCGACCTGCACATCCGCCCGCTCGACCCGGAGACCAGGCATTCGTACGCGACGAAGTGGGCGGGGGTCCAGGAGCGGTTCGTCGACGCACCCGGTTTCGCCGTCACCGAGGCCGACGCTCTCGTCACCGCCGTGATGACCGAGCGCGGATATCCCACGGAGGGGTTCGAGCAGCGCCTGAGCGACCTGTCCGTCGCCCACGCCGCCACACTCGGCCACTACCGCAAGGCGCACGACATCAGCGGACGCGCCGCCAGGCAGGACGCCACGACTGAGGAACTGCGCCAGGCGATGGTCCATTATCGCGCGCTCTTCCATGAACTTCTCGGCGCCGGCGAGGACCACGCTACCGGCAGGCAGCCCGCCCGGGACGGCAGGGAGGCGAGCCGATGAGGCGCAACGACACGACGAAGACCGATCAGTCCCCGAGGAAGGAGCGGCAGATGATCGACGCCACGGACGAGACGAGAAACACCCGGGACATGACCAGCGCGCCGCCGGCACCCCACTCACAGGACACATCGGACACATTCGATGCTGCAGACACGAAGCATGCGCAAAATGTTGAACGCGCACAAAACGTACAGAGCGCGCAGGACATGCATCGCGACGAGCCGGACAGGAGCCACACTGGAGACGCGATTCTCGCGCAGAACGGGCTCGACGGCGGGCTCGAAACGCGCTGGCGGGAGATCAAGGCCGGCTTCGTGGACCATCCCCGGCAGTCGGTCGAGCAGGCCGACGAGCTGGTGGACGAGGCGCTGAGACAGATCACGACCCGTCACCGGAACCTGCTCGACCAGTGGAAGAGCGGCGACGAGAGCGACACGGAAACGCTGCGCCTCGCCCTGCGCGACTATCACGACCTGCTGCTCCAGTTAACCGGAAAGTGAGGTGACCGCCATGCTCGCCATCGCGGCGGCGGTCGTATTCGGGATCGCCTTTCTCCTCGACCTTCTCAACGCGAGCATCGGCATCGGCATGACAGCGCTGATCGCCCTCGGCCTGTGCCTGCTCGCACTGCACCAGGCCGGCGTCGGCACCGCCGGAGTGAGCTCCTGGCGCGGCGGCTGGCGCGGACGGGCACGTCGCTGATCCGCGGTACGGCACCGGCCGGCGCTAAGCCCCCGATGCCGTACGACCCTGATCCTCCTGCGGCGGCGCGGCATGACGGTGGTACGACCGGGCCGCCGCACCGAACACCCCGGTCGGGAGAACCGGCCTCCTGCGCCGCCTCGCCCCGGCCGCGGCCCCCGAGCGCCGAACCCATGTGAGGCCATACGCGTGCCACGCCGTACGGCGTGACGCCGGACAACCGGAAAAGGCCGTCCGTGCCGGTCCCGGGAACCGATGAATCACCACCCGAAGCCGCTTGACAGTAAAGTTCGACTCTCTTTAACTGGGAGTGGTGTGCCGCAGGCATTTCAAAAGAAATGCCCGAGCACCGCGCCAATTACAGATGCGTCATGACACGGCTACGGTGAGAAATTGACGAGTGCGGCTGATGGTTGTGCGCGGACCATTATCGACCGGCTGCGCTTTTCTTCCACCACCGTTGACCTGCGGTCGGCTTCCGGCGCCGTCTCGTGGCTGCCGCCGGTCGGCGAAGACTCCGTGATCGCGGCACCGCGCGTGGTGCTCGCCGAGCGCGCCGGGTGCCGTGAGTTCGCCGTCCTGCAGGTCATGCTGCATCGGCTCGGGGTGCCGAGCGTACGGATCGACACCGAGAGCATGCCGACGCTGCGGATCCGCGCAACCATGGCCGACGGCTCACCGTCAGCGGGCGGTGTGGCGGTGGACGGTCGCCGCATCGAACCGACCGTCGTCTGGACGCGGCATCTCTCGCCGAGAGCGCTGCGGGGCGGTGACGATCCGGCGGCGGCGCTGGTCCGTGCCGACTCGTGGTGCGCGTTCCTCCACCAGATGTCCGCGCTCTCACCGGCCGGCCTGCCGGGCCGGGGCCCTGGCCGCCTCGAGCAGATCGCGGGTGCGGCCGGGGCCGGGGTACGCGTCCCGCGAACGGTCGTGACGACCGACCCCCGATCCGCCCGCGCCGAGATCTCGAGTGGCATGGTCGTGATCAAGGTGGTCGACGAGCATTTCGTCGAGCCGGCGCCGGGGCTCCTCGTCGGCGTGTTCCCCCAGATCGTGAGCCGCGACGACCTCGGCCGGCGGCCACCGCTGGACTTCCCCGTCATCGTGCAGGAACACGTCGAGCACGAAGCGGAGCTGCGTGTCTATCACCTGGCCGGCGCCGTACACGCGTTCGCCGTGGACAAGGCCGCGCCGGACGCCCTCTGGCGGGACGGCTCAGCCGTGTCGATCAGATCGGTGGCGCCGCCGCGGGCGGCGGTCGAGACCGTACGAAGGCTGGCGGACCTCTGGGGGCTGACCTATGGGGCCTTCGATCTCCTGATCGCCGGCGGAGACGTCGTGTTCCTGGAGGTCAACGTGGACGGCGACTGGCTCTGGTTCGAATCGAAGGCCGGCACGAGCGTGGTGTCGGCCGCCGCGGCCGGCATGGTCAGGGCCCTCCACCGTACGGCCCTCGCCGGTACGGCCCTCCACGGCACGGCCACGCCGGTGACGGACCCCCCGATCGACCTGCTCGATTTCCTCCTCCTCGGCTCCAGTACCGACCTCGACTCCCACACCGATCGCGGCTCGGTGCCGGCCTCCTGGGCTCCGATGCCGACCTCCCGGGCCGGTGAGCGTCGGCGGCCCGCACAGTGCGAAGACGAACACAAAGAAGACGACCACGACAAAGACGGCCACGACGAGAACATCCAGAGCGAAAACATGCGGTGAAGAACATGGGGTGCGAAAACAGGGTGAGTGCATGGGTCACGCGGATTCGTCTCGCCTGAGCTGCTCGATTCTCGGTCCGCTCCAGGTCCGGGTGGACAATCGCGAAGCGATTATCGGCGCGCCGAAACAGCGACTGCTCCTGGCCATATTGTTGTGCCGCGTGAACACGGTCACCTCGTCCGCACAGTTACTGGACGCATTGTGGGGAGAAAAGCCGCCGCGGACGGCGCGCAAGAATCTCCAGGTGTACGTGTCCACCCTGCGCAAGATCGTCGGCGACCGGATCGACTTTCAGGGGTGGGGCTACCGGTTCCATGCGGAACGGGACGAACTGGACCTCCTGAGGTTCCAGGAACTGGCCAGGATCGGACGTAGCGCGATCCGCAGCGGAGCCCTCTCCGTCGCCGCCGAGTCGCTGGGCACGGCCGTCGGCATGTGGCGTGACCAGCCGCTGGCCGAGTTCGCGCACGTGCCGGCGGTGGCCCGGGAGGTGGAGCGGTTCACCGAGCTCTTCCTGTCGGTCTATGAGGATTGGGTGGAGCTCGAGATCGAGCTGGGCCGCCACGTCGAGGCCCTGGCCGGTCTGGACGCCCTCGCCGTACGCTTTCCCACCCGGGAGCGGATCACCGCGGCGAGGATGACCGCACTTGCGCGGTGCGGCCGCGTCTACGAGGCGCTTTCCCACTTCGAGACCCTGCGCCAGCATCTGGCCGTCGAACTGGGCATCGACCCCAGTCCCGTGCTCAAAGAGCTCTACCAGCGGATCCTGAAGGGCTCGGACACCCGGCAGCGGAACGGCACGCGAGGACGGGGATGGGGCATCGGAACGGACCGGACGGCGTCTCCGCCGACCCTCGCCAAGGGTCTCGGCCCGGACATGAGCCCGGACATGAGCCCGGACATCGACGCGGACATCGGTCTGGCACTCGGCGGAAGAAGCGGAAGAAGCGGAAGAAGAGGCACCGACACGGCGGCGCAGGCTCCGGCCAACCAGCTCCCGCGTGACCTGGCCGATTTCGTCGGCCGTGAGGCGGAGGTGCGCCGCATCGTCGACGACCCCGCCCCCGTCACCCTCATCACCGGTGAGCTGGGCATCGGGAAGACCGCTCTCGCCGTACACGTCGCGCACATGCTCGCGCCCGATTTCACGGACGGCGCGCTGATGGTCACGCTCGGCCGGCGCGGCGGGCCCAGACAGATCGAGGACGTCCTGCGGGAACTCATGGAGGCCGCGGGGCTGAACGTCGCGGGGGTGCGCGACCGGGACGTGCTGGCCTCACTGTGGCGCTCGTGGCTGGCCAACCGGCGGGTCCTGCTCATCCTGGACGACGCTCCCGATGAGGCGAGCGCGCGGGCGCTGCTTCCCGGCACGACGGCGAGCAAGGTCCTGGCGACCAGCAGGAGCAGGCTGAGCGGCCTGGAGTCGGTGGTCCGGATCACGCTCGGGCAGCTGTCGGCGGACGAGGGCGTCGCCTTCCTGGGCAGGCTGATCGGCGACGAGAGGGTGCGCGGCGATCTGCCGGCCGTGTCGGAGATCTTCGCCGGGTACGGCCTGTCCCCCCTGGTCCTGCGTCTGCTCGGGGCGAGGATCGCCGGGCTGTCGCATGTGCCCCTGCGGCGTCTCGCCGACCGTCTCGCCCGGGCGGAGAGCGTCCTCGACGAATTCGCGGCGGGCGACGTGCTGCTGCGGGAGCGGTTCGAGGGGTGTTACAACCGTCCGTCCTGGGCGCTTCGCCCCGCCTTCCTCACCCTGGGCGGCCTCGCCGGGCCGCCGTTCGGCCATGACGAGCTGGTCGAGGCCCTGCACGGCATCGGGCAGCCGGCCGAACGCGTCATCGAGTCGCTGATCGAGGCGAACGTGCTGACGGTTCCCGATGGGGAGGTGACCGCGCATTCCATGTGCTATGCCATGTCACCGCTCGCCCACCGCTTCGCGGCCGAGCTCCACGGCGCCGGACGCACCTGAACCGTCGTCGCTCGATCCAGAACCGGCGCCGCTCGATCCAGAACCGGCGACGGCCGACCCCGAACCACCGCCACCCGGCCCGGAATCCGTACCATCCGGCCCAGGGTCCGTACCGCCCGGTCCAGAGTCCCTACCATCGGCGACGGCGCCGGTCAGGGCGTGCAACGCGGGACTTCCGGCGGCCAGCGCGCAGCACGCGGCCAGTCCGCCGCCGAGCAGGAGCAGCGCACCTGTGCTGCCGACGTACTCCGCGAGTACGCCGCCCAGCAGTGGTCCGAGCGGCGCCAGTCCCATGCTCGCCACCGTGATCAGTGAGGTCATCCGGCCCATCATCGCCTCGGGGACGAGCGTGGCGACCAGCACGCGCAGCACCACGTTGGCCGCCGGCGTCGCGACCATCGCCGAGAAGAGCGGGACGACCGGCCAGTACGGCCCCAGCGGGAGGGCGATGGCGCAGACGGCGAGCGCGAACAGCCCGACCACGGCGAGGATCAGCCGGCCCGGCGGCAGGAGCGCCCCGATCCTGGCGGACACGGCCGCGCCGAGCAGCCCGCCGAGGCCCATCCCGGCCAGCACGACGCCGGTGATCGCCGGGTCGCCGCCGCGGTCTCCGACCAGCACGATCACGGGCAGCAGCAGCGCGTTCGCCACCAGGTTCGCGATCAACGACAGGGCCAGGGCGGCGCGCAGCCCGCTCCGCCGCCACAACCACCGGCCCGCCTCGGCGATGTCCGCTCCCATGCCGGACTTCCGCGACCGCGTGGAGTCCTCCGACCGGCGCGGCACCCTGGCCAGGGCGACGGCCACCAGCGAGATCAGGTAGGTGATCGCGTCGACGACGAACGGGAACACCCGGCCCAGGCCGAACAGCAGCCCGCCCAGCGGCGGACCGGCGAGTGAGGCGGCATGCCCGCGTGCCTCCTCCTGGGCGTACGCCAGCGACAGCTGCTCGGCGGGGACGACCGTGCGGATGGCCGTGTCGCGGGCCGGCCGGAAGAACGCGTCCGCCGTGCCGTTCGCCACCGCCACCGCCACGATGTGCCACAGCTCCACCCGGTCGGCGAAGACGACGACGGCGAGCGCGGCCATGCTCAGGCAGCGGACCGCCTCGCTGACCAGCATGATCCTGCGCCGGTCCCAGCGGTCGGCCCACACCCCGGCGGGCAGGGAGATCAGGAGGTTGGTCGCGATGCGGCAGGCGCCGACGAGCCCGGCGAGCGCGGCGGACCCGGTGACGGCGAGGATCAGCAACGGGAGTGCCAGCCAGGTCAGCGTCGATCCCAGTTCGGACGTCGCCGCACCGATCCACAGCATCTGGAAGCGGAAGTTGCGGCGCAGCGGCGGTGGCTCGCTCATGAGGCTTCTCCGTCGGTGTGTTTCGAAGATCCGTCCCGGATGGTTCAGGTCGCTTCCGTGTCCCCGGGTGCCGGTGTCTCCTCGTACGGCCCGGGCCGTACGAGGAGCTCCGCCAGGCCCCGGTTGAGGTGGTTGCCCTGCCAGCTCAGCCGGTCGAGCGGGGTCACCGGCGTCATGCGGGGGAAACGGCGGGCGATGCCGGTGAGCGCCACCGTCAGCTCCAGCCGGGCGAGCGGCGCGCCCAGGCAGTAGTGCGGGCCCATCCCGAACGTCAGGTGGCCCGCGGCCGTGCTCCGGTCGACGTCGAGCAGGTCGGGGCGGTCGTGCCGGGCGGGGTCGCGGTTCGCCGCCGAGATGGACAGCAGGACGCGGCTTCCCGCCGGAATGACCGTGCCGCCGACGCGCACGTCCTCGGTGGTCGTCCGTACGGTGCCGAAGGGCCCGGGTGTGTGGTAGCGGAGCAGTTCCTCCACGGCGCGCGGGGCCAGCGCGGGATCGGCGCGCAGCGCGGCCAGGATCTCGCGGTGCCGCAGCAGTTCGGCGACGGACATGCCGATCATCTGGGCGGTGCTCTCGTAGCCGGCCATCAGCAGCATCGCGCACAGCGAGACGACCTCGTCCCTGGCGACCTCCCCGCCGGGATCCCACGCGGCGACGATCGAGGACAGGACGTCGTCGCCCGGCTCGCCCGGCCCTCGCCCGACCACGTCCTGGAAATAGGCGTCGATGCGGTCGAGGGCGGTCGCCCTCGCCTCGCCGCGAGTGCGGTCGAACACCGTGGCGATCCAGTCGTACAGCTCGGGGCGGTCGGCGGCGGGCACCGCGAGAACCTCGCATATCACCTGGAAAGAGAACGGATAGGCGAAAGCCGACAGCAGCTCGACCTCGCCACGGCCGCCCAGCCGATCGAGCAGCTCCGCCGCGATCGCCCGGATGGCCGGTCGGTACGCCTCCAGGCGGCGGGGCGTCAACAACGGCGCGGCGAGCCGGCGGATCCGGGTGTGGTGCGGCGGGTCGTGATCGACCAGGGTGACGTTCAGCGCGCGCCGCTGCGGCCGCCTGGGGGTGGCCGTCCCCAGGGCGAGGCGGGGGTCGGTGAAGGCGGCCCGGACGTCCGCGTCCCTCGTGATCATCCACATCGGCCGGCCGGCCGGGGTCACCACGTGAGCGACCGGGCATTCCTCGCGATACCGGGCGAGGCTGGGGTGCGGGTCCGCGAGGAACGCCCGGTCGAACGGCGTGCGCGGCCGCACGTCTTCCTCTGTCATCGTCAGCCCTCCCTTGCGCCGACTGGATTCCGGGAGACCACCGAGGTCACGAAGTCGGCCGCGGCTCCGGCGCCACCCGACCGACTCAGGCGCTCGCCGAGCCGCCGCGCCCGCTGCTTCAGCGGCTCGTCGTCGCACACCGCCTTGAGCAGGCCGGCGCCGTCACCCGCCCCGCCGCCGGCCACGCCGCCCATGCCGCCCTCACCGCCGGGGCCGGGGAACCGGACCGCCACGCCGGACCGCACGCACGCCTCGGCCAGCAGCGGCTGCTCGGAGCCGGCGGGGGCGACGGCCAGCGGCCTGCCCTGCCCGAGCGCGGCCAGCACCGGGGAGGAGGTGCCGTTGGTCAGCACCACCTCCGCCAACGCGATCAGCGGGCCCATCCAGGGCCGTTCGACGACGATCAGGTCGGCTCCGGCGGCGGCTCTCGGCTCGCCCGAGCGCGCCCGCTCCACCACGGCCTGGAACGGACCTCCGGTGAACGTCGCGTTCAGCCGGGGCCACAGGCTCTCCCCGCCGAACGTCCGTCCCAGATGCACGTAGACGACCGGTTTGCCGATCCGGGCCAGCCGCTCGGTCAGCCGGCGCAGCTCGGCGGGGTCGGCCCCGGGCTCCCACGCGCACGGCCCGACGTGGTGGATCCCCTCGGGCAGGACCGCCCCCGGATACTCCAGCGCCGGGTCGCCGCGCAGGAGCAGCCCGGCCCCGATCAACGGCAGGTCCGGCCGCCGGTCGCGGCGGGCCCGCAGGCCCACCCGCTCCCGCGTGGCGTGATAGTGGCGCAGCAGCTCGCGCAGCCGCCACTCCCGCAGCACGACGTGCTCGGGCTCGCCCTCGCCGCCGTGCCGGTACGGCCACAGGTGCGCGGCGAACCCCAGCACCACGGCCGGCAGGTCGAGCGCCTCCGCCGCGAGCAGGGCGCCGTGGCAGAGCGCCGAGGTGACCAGCACGTCGGCGCCGATCTCACGGGCCGCGGCCGCCACCGCCCGATATTGCGCGGCGCCGGTCTCGCCCCAGCAGCCCACCGAGAACGCCCGGCCGCCGTGATATTCGCGCGCGTCCAGCATGGGCAGGCCCGCCTCGCCGATCACGGCGTCGGCGCGGGGCCGGGCGAGGACGAGGACCCGGTGGCCGCGGCGGCGCAGCTCGATGCCGACGGCGAGGGCCGGATAGAGATAGCCGGGATCGCTGAACGGGCACAGCAGGACGTTCATACGGGACCGGCCGGATCGAGCCCGAGATGCCGGGCGAAGAAGGCGAGGACGTCGGCGAGCAGCCCGATCTTCTTCGACGCCGCCCGGAGCCCGTGGCCGGTGTCCCGCTCCAGCCGGAACAGGATCGGGCCCGCGCCGGCGGACGCGTGCTGCAGCAGGGCGCACATCTTCCGGGAGTGGGCCGGGTCGACCCGGGTGTCCGCGCCCGCGACGGCGAACAGCACCGGCGGGTACGGCACGCCCTCCCCGACCCGGTGATAGGGCGAGTAGGCCAGCAGGGTGCGGAACTCCTCGGGGTCGCGCACGCTGCCGTACTCCGCCCGCCAGCTCGGCCCCATGCCCAGGCGCTCGTAGGCGAGCATGTCCAGCAGCGGCGCGACGCAGACCGCGGCCGCGTACTTCTCCGGATGCCGGGTGAGCGCCGCGCCGACCAGCAGCCCGCCGTTGGACTCCCCCATCACGCCGAGCCGGTCGGGGCCGGTCCAGCCGTGCTCGACCAGGTGGTCGGTGGCGGCGTCGAAGTCGTCGAAGACGTTCTGCTTGCGTACGCCCATGCCGTCGCGGTGCCATCGCTCGCCCTCCTCGCCGCCGCCGCGCAGGCAGGCGATCGCGTAGATCCCACCCGCCCGGACCCAGGCCAGGGCCTGCGGCATGTAGCCGGGGGTCATCGACGCGCCGAATCCGCCGTATCCGGTCAGGATCGCCGGGCGTGGCCGGTCCGGCGCCCCGCTCGGGGAGAGGACGAACATCCGCACCCGGGTGCCGTCCTTGGACTCGAAGGTCACCTGCGAGGTCGCCACCGCGCCGTCCACCGCGCCGTCCACCGCGCCACCCGCCGGGCCGTCCACCGCGCCACCCGCCGGGCCGTTCGCCGGGCCGTACGGCCCGGGGCGCGACCACGGCCGGACCGCGCCGGAGCGCGCGTCGTACCGCAGGACCCGGGGCGGCGTCGTGTGGTCCCAGTAGCCGAACCAGGCCTCGTCACCCCCCTCGGGTGGTACGGCGAACCGCCCGACCGAGCCGATCTCCCCCGCCCGGCCCGTCCCCGAGCCGGACAGCGGCACCCGCGCCAGCTCGCGGCCGTCGGCCAGGTCGTGCAGGGTCATCTCGGACACGGCGTGCCGGCTCCACGACACCAGGGCGAGCGGGCGCGGAAGACCGGCGCCGGTCAGCGGCACGAAGTCGTCGAGCACGGCGTCGGGCCGTTCCGCGATCAGCGTCCGCCAGGTCCGCGGGGTCGGGTCCGCGGCGGTCGTCACGACGATCCGGCCGCGGGGCGCGTCCAGGTCGGTGCGCAGCCACAGCGGGTCGCGCGGGGCGGTGCCGGGGGCGATCGTGATGCGGCTGCGGGCCGGGACGTTCTCCTGCACCGGGCGCAGGCACGGCCGCTCCGTCGTACCCTCGTGCAGATCGGCGAGCCACAGGTCGGTGGCCGGGGCGGTGCCGACGGTCGAGGAGACGGTGAGCCAGCGGCCGTCCGGCGTGACGGCCACGGTGTAGAAGCAGGTCCTGTCCCGGCCGTCCCCGAAGATCAGGACGTCCTCGTCGGGGTCGGTTCCGACGCGATGGAGGTGGACCCGCCGGTGATACCGCTCCTCCCCCGGGTTGAGCTCGGGGGCGAGCCTTCGTACGTAGTAGAAGGCCCGGCCGCCCGGCAGCCAGGCGACCGGGGTTTTGCGCACCCGGTCGATCGGGCCGTCGACCACGGCCCCGGTCGCGACGTCGAGCACGCGCAGCAGGGAATCCTCGGTGCCTCCGGCGGAGAGCTGGACGGCGACCAGATCACCCTCGATCGACGGGTGCCACGCCTCCAGCACCGTGCGTCCGCTCGGGTCAAGCGCGAGCGGGTCCACCAGCGTCCGCTCCGCGCCGTACGCCGAGCCGTGCCCGGCGTCGCGCTCCGACACCACCAGCCGCGGATGGTCGGCGTCCGGCTCCCGGTGGGTGAAGAAGACGCGGTCCCCGCGCGGCCTGGGCAGCGAGGTCAGCGGCACCCGGGCGAGCCGGGACAGCGTGGCATGCCACCACGCCGTGTCCGGCCAGGTGGCCCGTTCCTCGGCGAACAGCGCCTCCTGGGCCGCCGTCCAGGCGATGGTCCGTTCGTCGCCGGGATCTTCGAGCCACCGGTAGAAGTCGGCGACGACCACGCCGTGGAACTCCTGCGCGGACTCCGTCCGGGGCGCGTGCGGATAGCGCGTGACACCGCCCCGTCTCATCGTCCGAGCCGCCCGGTCGAGCTGAGGTAGTCGAGGTGCGCCGCGTCCACGGCGTCGTGGAACCTGGTCAGCGCCGCGTGATCGTCGGCGTACCGGTACGACTCATCGCACGAGATCCACCGGTCCCTGGTCTGCTCGGCCGTCAGGTAGCCGTCGCGTACCGTGCCGACCTGCCAGCCGGCCTTGCCCGCCGTCTCCCAGCAGCTGTAGAGGGTGCCGTCGGCGTTCACGACCGCGCCGTACCGGCCGTCGCGGTGCGAGCACGCCTGGCAGGGCGTCTCCACCCCGGGCCGGGGCACGGCGAAGCCGAGGTCGACGGCCCGGCGCTGCCAGCGGATGAAGCGGGCCGCCGTGTCGTCGCCGAAGGACAGGTCGTTGCCGTAGCCGATGCCGACGTCGCCGACCCGGGCGAAGTAGATCGAGCATCGGGAGGGGTCGAGCGCGGCTGCCAGCCGCTCGACCAGCTCGTCGATCCCCCGATGGTTGTGGTGGGACACGTTGACCCGGATGACGCACCGGATCGAGGTGACCTCCTGGACCCGGGCCATGTTGCCGACGATGGCGTCGAAGGTGCCGCCTCCGCCGCGCCGTACCCGGATGGTGTCGTGCTCGGGCCGGTCGCCGTCGAAGGTCACCTGGACGTCGCGCAGGCCGAGATCGGCCAGTCGCCGGGCGAGCGACGGCGTCAGCAGCGTGCCGTTGGAGGTCATGCTCGCGCGGTGCAGCCCGTAGGGGGCGGCGCGTTCCAGCAGTTCCAGGCAGCCCCGGGGGTTCAGCAGCGGCTCTCCGCCGAAGAGCATGAGCACCAGGCGGTCCAGGCCGGCGTCGGCCTGCCGCCGTCCGGTGAACTCGAGGATCGAGGTGATGGTGTCGGAGGTGAGCCTGGAGTAGGCGATCCGGGGCGGCCGGTTGCCGCCGGTGTCGTCCTGGTCGGTGTTCTGGAAGCAGTAGCCGCAGCCCAGATTGCAGCGGGTGCTCGTCAGCACGGTCAGGGAGTAGCTGCGATAGGGACGGGTCTTGAAGAGGCCCTGCTCACGGAGCTTCCGTTCCGTGGCCGGGCGTAACTCGTGAGCCGGGGTGAGATGGCCGCCGTTGAGACGCGCGATCCCGCCGGGCCCAAGAAACCACCAGCCGTGCTCGCCCCGGAGCAGCCGCGGCCGCGACGTGGCCTCCCGGTGCCGGCCTCTGTTCATCGGTTCCTCCATGCCGCGTGACGACAGGTCCCGGTCTCCGTGGGGAGACCGGGAACCACGGGAGTCTCAGTTGACCTTCTCCTGGTGACCGACGCACCAGGGGGTCTCCTCGCCTTCGTCGTCGGAGTGCGCGACGACCTCGGGGGCCTCTTCTTCGGTGATCTGGGGCTCGGGGTTCAGGTCGTTCTGCTCGCTCATGAACTGCTCCTCACCTTCCGGCCGATGCCGTTCATCGGCGTGAGCCACACGGTAGGAACGACCAGTTTCGGAGCAGTATGGCGGCGGCATGGCGTCGCCATACTGGCGCGAAACCCGTCGTCACTAGCGTGTGGATCACCCGACGCGGCAGGCGCGACCAGGAGGTAGCCGATGACCAGCCCCGAGCCCGAAGCCCGGCCGTTCGACGCGTTGACCACCCTGCGCGCGGCGGGCCACCACGTCGACCTGCTCAGCGAGCGGCAGCGGCAGGTGTTCGCCGAGCTGAGCGAGCCCGAGGTGGAGCTGCTCATCTCCATCAAGACCCGCCTTGACGCGGTGACCGGTGAGGTCGAGGGTCACGACCTCAAGCTGGTATGAACTCCAGGGCCTCGCGCCCGGCGCGCCGCCACGTCGTCGTCGTCTTCATCGACCTCGTCGGCTCGACGGAGCTCGCGGAACGTCTCGATCCCGAGCTGCTGCGGCATGTGCTGGACCGGTACTACCAGGCGTGCACGTCGGGCATCGTCGAGCACGGCGGGGTGGTGGAGAAGTACATCGGCGACGCGATCATGGCGACCTTCGGCATCCCGATCAGCAAGGGCGACGACGCCATCCGGGCGGTCCGCGCCGCCCACGACGCCCTCGCCCGGGTCCGGGACCTGAGCGACGCGCTCGGGCACACGCACGGGATCCGGCTGGACGCGCACTGCGGCATCTCCGCCGGGGAGGCGGTCGTCATCGACCTGCCCGGGGCGGACCTGCGCGTCATCGGCGACACCGTCAACACCGCGAGCCGGCTGCAGTCGGCCGCGAGCGGCGGGGAGATCCTCGTCGGGGAGGACGTCGCCCGCATGGTCCGGTCGCAGGCCAGGGTGGAGCCGGTGCCACCGCTCCGGTTGAAGGGCAAGAGCAGCCCGGTGCGGGCGTGGCGGCTGCTGTCGCCGGAGCCGGACGCCCGGCCGCGGGAGGATCCGACCCCGCTGATCGGCCGCGCCGCCGAGCTGGAACGGCTGCACGAGGCCTACCGCCGGGTGGTGCGGGAGCGCCGGTGCCATGTCGTGACCCTGCTCGGCGCGCCCGGCATCGGCAAGTCCCGGTTGGTCCGCGAGTTCCTGGGCGGCCTGCCCGAGGAGACGACCGTGCTCACGGGCCGGTGCCCTTCGTACGGCGTCGGCGTCACCTACCGTCCCATCACGGAGATGATCGGATCACTCAACGGGCGCTGGCCGTCGGCGGCCGCGCCGATGGAGGCGGCGAGCGTGTCGGCCCTGCGCGGTCTCACCGCCGGCTCCGGGCCGGGGCGTAGCGGGGACGGCGCGGGGGTGGAGGAGATCTCGCGAGCGGTCCGCGCCCTGTTCGAGTCGCTCGCGCGGCGGGGGCCGGTGGTGGCGGTCTGGGAGGACCTGCAGTGGGCGGAGACGACGCTCCTCGATCTCATCGAGGACCTCGCGGCCTGGCTTCCCGACGTGCCCGTCCTCCTCGTCTGCGCGGCCCGGCCCGAGCTCGCCGACATCCGGCCCGCGTGGTGCGGCGACCGGGAATGCGCGGTCCACCTGGAGCTCGGGCCGCTGGACAGGCCCGGGATGGAACGCCTGGTCGCCGCGCTGTACACCGGCCGGGCGTCGTCCGCCGAGGTGGTCGCCCATCGGGTCGACGACCTGTGCCCGCGCGTCGTCGACGGCTCCGACGGCAACCCGCTGTTCGCCGAACTGATGCTGGAGATGCTGCTGGAGGAGGGGGAGGACGCGCCGCTGCCCCCGACGATCCAGGCGCTTCTCGGCGCCCGCCTCGACCGGCTGGGCGACGGCGAGCGCGACGTGCTGGAGCGTGCCGCGACGATCGGCCACGTCTTCACGGCGGATCGGCTGAGGGTCGTGTTCCACCACGGCGAGGAACGCCGGCCGGGCCTGGACGAGCCGCTGGCACGGCTCGGGCGGCATCGCCTGATCCAGCACGGGCCGGCGCCGGGCTCGTACCAGTTCACGCAGACCCTGACCCGGGACACCGTCTACGCGATGACCCGCAAGGAGCTGCGGGCCGCCTGGCATCTGGCGCTCGCCGACCACCTGTCCGGGCAGGCCGAGCAGGACGATCTCGCCCACCACCTGGAGGCCGCCTGCCGCTTCACCCGGGAGGTCCGGCCGGACGATCCCGGGCTGCCGGCGCTCACCGAGCGGGCCGCACGCGCCCTCATCGGGGAGGGCACGCACGCGCTGCACCGCAAGGACCTGCCGGCCGCCATCGCGCTGCTGGAACGGGGGCGCGAGCTGCTGCCGCCCGGCGACGCCGGGCACCGGCCGCTGGCCGTGCGCATCTGCGACGCGGGGCTGGCGCGCGGCGACCGCGACCGGGCGTTCGCCGCGCTGGACGCGGCGGAGCGGCTGCTGCCGGGCGACCGGCGCAACGCGACGACCTGCGCGGTCCAGCGCGAGATCCTGGCCGCCCGGTTCGGGACCCGCCCGCCGGAGCCAGGACCACTGCGCGAACTGCTCGCCGCCGACCCCGGCGACGACCTGAGCTGGTGCCGCCTGCACCAGCTGGAGGCGCTGGTCGACCTGGACGAGGGACGTTTCGGCGCCGCGGAGGCGGCGCTGCGGGACGGCCTGGCCCGCGCCGCGTCCCTGGGCGACGGCTATGAGGAGAACCGCCTGCTCAGCGGGCTGTGCGAGCTGGCCCAATGGTCGCCGACGCCGATCGGGGAGAGCCTCGCGCTGTGCGCCGATCTGGCGGCCAGATTCGGTGGGGACCGGGCGCTGCTGGTGCCGGTTCTGATCACGCGGGGGCGGCTGCTCGCCCTTTCCGGCGACATCACGGCGGCCCGTGCCGTACTGGCCACGGCGGACCGGCACGTGCGCGATCTCCATCTCGATCTGGCGGCGGCCGCGGTCGTCCAGGTGCAGGGGCTGGTGGAATCCCTCGCCGGCCGCCACGCGACCGCCGAAGAGCTGTTCCGGCGGGGTGCGGCGGCGCTTCGCGCGGCGGGCCAGGTCGGCCCGGCGCTGACACTGGAGGCCTACGAGGCGCGCGAGCTGCTGCGGCAGGGCCGCCTCCCGGAGGCGGGACGGGCGCTAACCCGCCTTACGGCCGAGCCCGGCGGCCGCCACGCGCGCGCCGAGCTGCTCCTCATCGCCCTGCGCGCCGGGGTCGAGGCCCGGCGGGGCGAGCACCGGGCGGCCGCCGCGCTCGCCGCGCTGGCGCTGGAGCGGCTCGGCCTGATCGACGATCCGTGCCTGCGCGGCGACGTGCTCGCCGAGATCGCCGACGTCCACCGCGCGGCCGGCCGTACGGCCGAATCGGCCGACGCCGCCGGACGGGCCCTGCGGGCGTACGCGGCCAAGGGCGCCGCGCTGCCGGCGGAACGGGTCCGGGCCCGGCTCGCTGCCGGGCCCGGCGGCGAGGAGGTGGAGCGGTGACCCCGCCACCGTGGCGCCGGGAGCGGCGTGAGCACTTCCCGGGCATGCCCGCCTGGGGGCTGGCGACGTCCCGGCTCGAGCTGGAGGCGTTCCAGGTGAGCCGGCAGGAGGAGGTCACCAGGGACTGGGCGTGGGGCGGCGCCGACGGATCGGGCGTGCGCGTCTGCGTGGTCGACACCGGCGTCGAAGGCGGCCACCCGCTGGTCGGCGCCCTGGCGCGGTCCCTGGTGGTCGTCTCAGGGGACGGCGGGAGGCCGGTGCTGGCCGACTGCGACCCGGTCGACCCGGCGGGCCACGGCACGGCGTGCGCGAGCGTGATCCGATCGGTCGCCCCGGGGGTCTCGCTGACCTCCGTCCGGGTGCTGACCGACGGCAAGACCGGCACCGGCTCCGCCCTTCTGGCGGGCCTCCGCTGGGCCGTCGAGGCGGACTTCGACCTCGTCAACCTCAGCCTGTCGACCACGCGGAACGAGTTCCGGGCGGCACTGCACGAGCTGGCCGACCTCGCCTACTTCCGGCGCTGCCTCATCGTGGCCTCGGCGCACAACATGCCCGTGGTGAGCTTCCCCTGGGCGTTCTCCTCGGTCATCTCGGTGGCCAGCCACGACGAGCCCGACCCGTTGACCTACTACTACAACCCGGCGCCGCCGGCCGAGTTCTACGCGCGCGGCGTCAAGGTCCCGGTCGCCTGGCCGGGCGGCAGGCGGATCCACAGCACCGGAAACAGCTTCGCCACGCCGCACATCACCGGCGTCTGCGCGCTCATCCTGAGCAAGCACGCGTGGATGACGCCGTTCCAGCTCAAGTCGGCGCTCTATCTGACCGCTCGCAATGTCGCCACAGACCACGGAGGCACGAATGTCCCTGTTTGACCCGCTGCCTTCCGGGAGCGCCGAGATCACCGAGCGGCGGCTCCTGCAGTCCATCGTGGAGGTTGCCCGGCACGTGTTCCGGTCCGCCGCCGCCTCGATCTTCCTGGTGGACGAGACCACCGGCGAGCTGGTCTTCGAGGCGGTCTCCGGCGAGGGCGAAAAGCACCTGCTGGGCACGCGGTTCCCGCCTGGTACGGGCATCGCCGGGTCGGTCGCGGCCAGCGGCCAGCCCATGATCGTCGACGACGTGGCGGAGACGGCGCAGTTCGCCCATGACGCGGCCGAGTCCACCGGCTACGTCCCGCGCAGCATCATGGCCGCGCCTCTCATCCGGTACGAGGAGTGCATCGGCGTGCTGGAGGTGCTGGACCGCACGCCCGGACCGCCGGGCCAGAACGGCACAGGCGGCATGGCCGGCGCATTCGGCGCAGAGGGCGCTCAGGGCGCAAGAGGCTCATGGGGCGTACAGGGCTCACAGGGCGCACGGGACTCGCGGGGCGAGCTCGACGACGTCAGCCTGCTGGCGCTGCTCGCGACCCAGGCCGCCTGCGGGCTGGAGCTCCTGCTCCGGCTGCGGCACGCGACCTCCGCCGCCCGTCCCGGCGACACGGGCCGCCCCGGCGACATCCACCTGCTGCTGGAGGGGATGGCCGCGCGGATCCCCAGGGGAACCGCGACGACCAACCCCGCGGCCCTGAAGCTCCTCCTGGTCGCCGACGAGTTGCTCGGCTGAGCCGGGGATCTCGCGCTCACATGCGCGCGGCCAGGGTGAACTCCTCGCGGGGGTTCTGCACGGCCCCCAGCGAGACGATCTCCCTGGGGAAGAACAGGCCGAGCGTCCAGTCCGCCAGGATGCGGGACTTCTTGTTCAGCGTGGGCATCCGCATCAGGTGATAGGTCCGGTGCATGAACCACGCGGGATACCCGCGCAGCTCCCGGCCGTAGACCTGCGCCACGCCCTTGTAGAGCCCGAGGCTGGCCACCGATCCGGCCGACTTGTGCCGGTACGGCCGCAGGCCGCCGCCGCGTAGCGCCGCCAGCAGGTTGTCGGCGAGCCGGCGGGCCTGCCGTACGGCATGCTGGGCGTTGGGCGGGCACATCTGCCCTGGACGGGTGAGGTCCGGCACGGCGGCGGCGTCCCCGGCCGTGAACGCGAAATCGGTGCCCTCGACCCGCAGGAAGGGGGTGGCCTTCACCCTGCCCTTCTCGTCCAGCGGCAGGTCGCCGGCGCGTACGAGCGGGTTCGGCTTCACCCCCGCGGTCCAGACGAGCGTGTCGGTGTCGAACGCATCGCCGTCGTCGAGGACGATGTGGCAGTTCTCCGCCGACTTCAGCAGCGTGCGCATCCTCACCTCGACGCCCCGCTCGCTCAGCTGGCGGGCGGTCCAGCGGCCCATGTCCGGCCCGACCTCGGGCAGGATGCGGTCGGTGGCCTCGACGAGGACCCAGCGCATGTCCTTCCTGCGGATCCCTTTGAAGAACCTGCAGGCGTAGGTGGCCATGTCCTCCAGCTCGGCGAGCGCCTCGACGCCGGCGAAGCCGCCACCGACGAACACGAAGGTCAGCGCCCGCCGGCGCACCTCCTCGTCGGTCGTCGAGGCGGCCACGTCCATCCGGCCGAGCACGTGGTTGCGCAGGTGGATGGCCTCCTCGACGGTCTTGAAGCCGATGCCGCTCTCGGCCAGACCGGGGATCGGGAGGAGCCGGGAGACCGAACCCGGCGCGAGGACGACGTAGTCGTAGTCGAGGGTCAGTTCCGGCCCCTCGTGTGGTTTGACCTCCGCCTTCCGGTCGGCCAGCCGGACCGAGGTGGCTCGTCCGCTGAAGATCCGGCACGACGAGAGGACCTGCCGGAGCGGGACCACGACATGCCGCGCCTCGATGCTCCCCGCCGCCGCCTCGGGCAGGAAGGGCTGGTACGTCATGTAGGAATCGTCGTCCACGACGGTGACCTGGGCCTCACCTCGGTGTAGCTTGCGCTGCAGGCGAAGCGCCGTGTACATGCCGACGTAACCGCCGCCGACGATCAGAATCCGTGGGACTGCCATGGGGGCCCCCTACCCGGTACGGACCGGGAAACGCATCGTTACGATCGTCCCGTCCGCCCCTGTTTCAACCTTCATGTCCTTGCTGAGCCGGCGCGCCACCCACAGGCCCATGCCGCTGGTCGCGTTCTCGGGCGGCGGGGTCTCCCCCGGAACGCCCTCCGGACGCCAGCCCCCGCCCTCGTCGCGCACGCCGACGACCAGGTCGGCGCCGTCCCGCCAGACGCTCAGCCGGGCCTTCGTGGAGCCGTGCGTCACCGCGTTGGTCGCGACCTCGTTCAGCGCGAGCAGGAAGTCGCCGACGGCGTCGTCCGGCATCCCGCGACGGCGTGCCTCCGCGGCGGCGAACTCCCGCACGTCCGGCAGGTCGGCCAGGGAGAAACCACGTTCCCCGGCCGACCGCGAGACGTGCGCGGAAGCGCCGTCATCCCTCACCCGGCATGCGCCTTTCGCGGGGCGTCGCGTGACGGTACGACATGGTGGACCTCATCGGTGATTCATTGACGATTCATGCGCGGCTCACGTCGCCCATGCGCTGCTCGTCCATGAGCTCCTTCATGGGCTCATCCCGCGACGAGCTCCGCACGGAGCAGGTCGAGCGTCTTGCGGAGGATCCTCGAAACGTGCATCTGGGAGATGTCGAACTCAGCGGCGATCTCGGCCTGGGTCAGGTTTCCGTAGAAACGCAGCAGGAGGATGTTCTTCTCCCGCTCGGGGAGCAGGTCGATGAGCGGCTTGACGGCCTCCCGGTCCACCAGGATGTCCAGGGCGTCGTCCTCGTCGGGAATCACGTCTCCCAGTGCCGCCGCGTCGTCGTCGGCGCCGATCGGCGCGTCCAGGGAGAGCGTGCTGTACGCCGCGGAGGCGTCCATCGTGAGCAGCATGTCCTCCTCTGAAATGTTCATCCTCTTGGCGAGCTCGGCGACCGTGGGGAACCGGCCGAGCTCCTGGGTCATCTCCGCGACCAGGCGGTTGAGCTCGGCCCGCCGCTCCTGATACAGGCGCGGCACCCGGACGGCCCAGGTGCGGTCGCGGAAGTGCCGCTTGACCTCTCCGGTCATGGTCACCATCGCGTAGCCGCGAAACCCGTGCCCGAGAGTCGGGTCGAACCCGTTGACGGCCTTCATCAGGCCGACGTAGGCCGCCTGGAGAAGGTCTTCCATCGGCTCGCCCCGGTGCAGGTAACGCCGGGCGATGTCCCTGGCCATCGGAAGGTGCATCTCCACGACCATCTCGCGGATCCGGTCCCGCCGCTCGGCGGGGAGATCCTCCCGGGCCAGCTCGGTCAGCAGTTCCTCGGCGGTCGGAGTGTCGTGGCTCGTCGTACGGCCCTCGGCAGACATCTGCGCAGGTCCCCTCGTAATCTTCGCGCGAGGGCGGCGCCTGTCCGGGATGGACCGCCTGGCAGATCCACACAGATCGTTCCATGCAGAAGGCGCGCCTCGCTACAGTGTCGAGACGAGGCCCTCTGCTGGACCTCTGAGGAACTATATTGCCAAAAATCCCGAAGTATCACCACCTGGTATCACCGCCCCTGTGGCACCAGTAATCTTCTCCGCAGAGGAGGCGCGAGGTGTCTAACAACGGGCTGCTGTCCCTGAGCTCCACCATGGCGGGCGGCATTGTGGTGATCCGCGTCAGCGGCGTCCTCGACGCCACGACGCGCGAACACTTCTCGGACTTCCTGGACGCGGCGGCGGACGACCACGGCCCGGACATGATCCTCGACCTGGGCGGAGTCACCTTCATGGACTCCCGGGCGCTGGGACTGATCGTCCATCACTGGCAGCGGGCGACCGGCGACGGCGGCAACTTCGCCCTGATCTCGGTGCAGTATCCCAACTCCAAGGTGATGTGGGTGACCGGGCTCTCGGAGCGTCTGCCGCTCTTCGACACCCTCGACGAGGCGCTCGCCGCGTTCGCCGCCTCCTGACGACCCCCGGGACGTACGTCTCGGATCACCCCGGACCGTACGTCTCGGATCACTCGGGACGTACGTCTCGGACCACGCGTTCGCGTACCCGCCGTCAGGGCTCGCCGTTCCTCCGCCCGCCGGTCCTGGAAACGCCGCTCCCGGGGCCGCCGTCCTTGAGACCGCCGCTCCTGGCGCCGATGTGCCCCCGGCCCCGCTCCGACACCAGCATCCGGGCCAGGTCGGCGACCTTGACCTGGTGGTGCTGGGAGACCTGCCTGAGCTCCTCGAACGCCTCCTCGGCCGAGCAGCCGCTCGTCGACATCAAAATCCCCTTGGCCTGGTCGATGATCGAGCGTCCCTCCATGGCCTCCTGCATCTGGGCCGCGTCGGTCAGGACGTCGTCGAACTGCCGCACGTTGGCCAGCGCCACCGTCACCTGCTCCCTGAGCAGGGCCGGGAGCGAGCCGTCTCCGGTGAAGGCCGCCTGACCGAAGACGCCGGCGCGCACGCCGTACAGACCGATGATCACTACGCCGTCGTCCACCTCGATGGGCAGCGCGAACACCGAACGCACACCGTGCCGTACGGCCGTCGCGCAGTAGGCGGGCCAGCGGGGCTCGCACATCACGTCCGCCACCAGCACCGGCCTGCCGGTGGCCAGCGCCTCGCGGGAGGGCCCCTCGCGCAGCTCGCGCTCACCGTCGATCAGCGCGGTGAGCTCGCTGTGGGAGGCGGCGAGCAGCACCCGCCCGTCGGCCCACAGCTCGGCGGTGCCGCCGGCGCATCCCGGCACGCCACGCGCGGTGGCCTCCGCGATGCCACGCAGGACGCTCTCACAGGAGGCCCCCTCGGTCACCCTGCCGAGAGCGGCCAGGTCACGTACGAGGATGGACGTCGTCTCCATGATAGAAAGACCATTCCCATCGGTTCCGGATTAATCCAGGCTGGAACGATTAGACCCGGTCCTGGGCGTAGCGTCTACTCAGGTGAGGAAAGGAGGCCGCTTGCCCGCCAACTCCGAGCTTGAGCGTGCCCTTGGCGGTCTCGCCGACCGCATCGCGATCCTACGGGACGATTTCCGGCCGGAAGCGGCCCTGAGAGAGCTGGAGACCGCCGAGGACCTGCTCCGCGACGCCCTCACCGAGCTGGCCCGCGGCCACCGGCGCAGGGACGGCGGCAACCTACGCGAGCACAAGCTGCTGCGCCAGGTCTTCCGCTCGCTTCCGGTCCCCGTGATCATCATGGACACCGGCGGCACGGTGCGGCGCATCAACAACGAGACCACCCGCCTGCTCGGCAGCCCGGCCGGCTACCTCATCGGCCGCGCCTTCCCGCTGCTCGTCGACGTGGCCGGCCGGACCGCCTTCCGGTCGCATCTCACCGCCGTCCTGCGGGGCGAGGAGGTCTCCTCGCTGCGGACCCGGCTGGCCCATCAGGGCCGCGCCCATGTCGTACGGCTCGTGCTCAGCAGGCTGCGCATGCCCGGCGAGCCCCAGGAGATGATCGCGGCGGTCGTGCTGCCGACCGAGGTGCCGCCGACCCCGCCCCGGCTGCCCGAGATCTCCGGCCCGGCCTCGAAGCAGACCGTCACGGCCCGGGCGTCCGGAGCGGACGCCGGCCGGGCCCCGACCGGCGGGGAAGAGGCCGAAGCCGTGTCGGGGCGCCGCCCCCGGACGGACCCGGCCGTCCCCTCGCCGGATCTGATGGCCGCGGTCCGGCGGCACGAACTGCTCTCCCGGTTCGCCCGGCTGCTGCTCGACGAGGAGAGCCTGCGCAAGCCGGTGGCCCTGCTGCGCGCCGCACGCCTGCTGGCGGCCGAGACGGCCGACTGGGTCATCGCCGACGTGTTCCGGGACGGTGATCCGCGCGGCGCCGACGTTCACCGGGCCGACGTCCACCGCGCGACCGTCGTCGGCCCGGGCGACCAGCCGTCCGGCCGCCTCCAGCGGGTGATCGAGGAGACCTCCCCGGCCGAGGCGCCCATCGTCGAGCAGGTCCTGGTCACGCAGAGCGGGATCGTGCACGAGATGCTCGCCGACGACTCGCTCCTCGGCGGGACCGTGCTGAGCGACATGCGGGCCGGGTCGCTGCTGAGCGTGCCGATCCGCACCGACGACGAGGTGCACGGCGTGCTCACGCTGGTACGGCAGCGCGACCGGCGACCGTTCGGCCTGGCCGACCTCGGCCTGCTCGAGGAGATCGGCACGCACCTCGGCCTGGCCATGCGGGCCCAGCGCGGCTTCCAGCGCCGCGCCCAGGCGGCCGACACCCTCCAGACCGGCGTGCTCCCCCGCACGCTGCCGGAGATCCCCGGCTTCGAGAGCGCCGCGTTCTATCACCCGGGTTCCGGGCTGCGCGCGATCGGCGGCGAGTTCTACGACGTGTTCCGGGTGAAGAACGGCTGGGGGTTCGTCATCGGCAGCGCGGCGGGCCGGGGCGAGGAGGCGGCCGCGGTGACCGCCATGGTGCGCAACGGGCTGCGGGTGCTGAGCGTCTGGGAGGACGACCCGGGACAGGCCATGCGCAAGGTCAACGACGCGCTCGTGGTGCAGCGTACCGGCCTGTTCGTGATGGCCGCCGCCGGTTTCGTGCGCGGGCGCAAGGTGCGCCTCGCCTCGGCCGGGCACCATCCGGCCGCGCTGCTCCACTCCGGCGGCGGGGTCCGCTTCACCGAGGGCGGCGGCGTCCCGCTGGGGTTCGAGGAGGGGTCGATCCCCGCCACCGAGGAACTGGTGATCCCGGCGGGCGAGACGCTGCTGCTCTACTCCGACGGGCTGGTCGGCGCGCAGAGCACGGCCGGGGAGAACTACGGCGAGGCACGCCTGACCGAGTTGCTCGCCCGGTGTGTGGGCCAGCCGCCGGGCGCGGTGGTGAAGGCGGTCGAGGAGGACCACCGGGCCTTCTGCGGCAGCCACGCCACCGACGAGGTCACCGTGCTCGCACTGCGCAGATCCAGGTGAGGACGCACCCGGTCTCCCGATTTCCGGTCCGATCTGCGAATATGGTGTAATCCGCGCCGCCGGCGATGAGGAGAAGGCCGAGGGGAGCATCCGGGGACAGGCCCAGGAGGAGCCCGGGAAGCGCCGAAGGAGAACCGGGAAGCGGGGCGCCCGTCGGCGGCCGAGCGAAGATTTTTCTCGATTAGGCGTTTAGCGAGGATCAGAGTACGGTAATCAGGCACTTATCGTGCCTAAGACGCAGGCACACCTTCTAGACGCCTTCCTTGCCGTTGAGGTGTGCCATGGATATCGCCATCGTCTCTGCTCACGAACTCACACCGGACACTCCCGCGATCGCCCGCGAGCTCGCGCGCGGCCACCGGGTGACCATGTACACGCGATGCAACGCCCAGGGTGCCGCGATCGAGCACGTCCCGGCCGGGCCGGACGTGGAGCTGTCGGAAAGCGACCTGCTCCCCTACATCCCGGACTTCAGCGCCGGGCTGCGGCAGCGGTGGAGGGAGAGCCGTCCCGACATCATCCATGCCTACTCCTGGACCAGCGGTCTGGCCGCCATCGCCGGGTCGGAGGGCCTGGGCGTGCCGGTCACCCAGACCTTCCACACCCATCACGACGACAGCAGGCCCGCGCCGGTACGCCGGCTGGAGTGCGCGATCGGCCGCCGCGCCAGGGCCGTGATCGCCGCCTGCGCCGACGAGGAGTCCGAGCTGATCCGGATGGGGGTTCCCCGCCGCAACATCTCGGTCGTACCGCAGGGCATCGACGTGGAGCGCTTCCACCGTCAGGGCCCCGCCTGCCCGCGCGGCGACCGGCCGCGGCTCCTGCACGTGGGGCACGTGGGCGCGGCCAGCGCTGTTTCCGCGCTGATGTCGGTGCCCGACGCCGAGCTGGTCATCGCGGGCGGCGACGGACCCGCCGTCGAACGACTGCGCACGCTCGCCGCCGACCACGGCGTGGCCGACCGGGTGGAGGCGCTCGGCACGGTCCCGCACGATTCGATGCCCCAGCTGATGCGCAGCGCCGACCTGGTGCTGTCGCTGTCCCCGTCCGTGCCGAACGGCACGGCGGCGCTGGAGGCGATGGCCTGCGGCGTCCCGGTGATCGCGTCGGCGGCCGGCGCCCACCTGGACGCGGTCGTGGACGGCGTGACCGGCTTCCTGACCCGGCCCGACCGGCCCCTGGAGGTGGCCCAGCGGATCCGCAGGCTGCTGGGCGACGCCACGCTGCGCACGGCCATCGGATACGCCGCCGCCGACCGTGCCCGGTCCCGCTACTCGCTCGAGCGCATCAGCATGGAGCTGCTGCGGGTCTACGAGAAGACCTGCGCCTGACCGCGCATCCCGTTCATGCCGACCCGCTCATGCCGCCGACCCGTTCATCCCGCCGACCCGTTCATCCGCCTGACCGCCCGTCCCGGCCGGCCTGTGCCCGGTCGGGAGGCGGCCGGTCGGGAGGCGGCCGGTCGGGAGGCGGCCGGCGGATCAGCGCGGCGGCCTTGAGCGCCAGGTGGAGGAGCAGCCGGCTCTCCCCGTCGGCGAGGTCGAGCCCGGTGAGGCGCTCGGCCTTGCCCAGCCGGTAATAGAGCGTCTGACGGTGAACGCCCAGCGCGGCCGCGGTCTCCTGCACGTGCCCGGCATGGTCCAGGTACGTCTCAACCGTGTGGGCCAGGTCCCGCGACGCCGGCGCCGACAGCGCGGCGCACTCCGCGGCCAGATCCGCGAGCTCCCGGTGCGACAGCCGGACCAGCAGGCGGTAGACGCCCAGCCCCGGCCAGCTCGCCACCGGGCCGTGCCCGGCGACGTGCTCGGCCACCCGAAGCGCGAGAAGCGCCTCCTGCCAGCTCTCCCACGCCTCGTCGGGGTCCTCCCGGGAACCCCCGACACCGGCCGCCGATCCGTACGCGTC
The DNA here is from genome assembly GCA_001552515.1 of Sphaerimonospora mesophila NBRC 14179 = JCM 3151. Lineage (GTDB taxonomy): Bacteria > Actinomycetota > Actinomycetes > Streptosporangiales > Streptosporangiaceae > Sphaerimonospora > Sphaerimonospora mesophila. The sequence continues at coordinate 22,205 of BCRI01000051.1, read as the reverse complement.
CCGCAGCCGGTCCGCGACCTCCCGCGCCTGCGCGGCGGGGGCCAGCACGGCCAGCAGCCCCTCGCCCGCGTCCTCGCCCGGCGGCCCGCCCGATCCGCCGTCCGGGTCGGCCAGCACGCCGCGCGGCAGCGGCGGCGGTTCGCCGCCCCCCTCCGGCGGGGTCCGTACGGCGAGGGCCGCCACCGGGCCCTCGACCTCGACGCCGGCGGCCGCCCGGACGGCGGGATCGGCGGAGAAGAAGTCCCGCAGCCGGACCCGCCGTCCGCGGGCCTCCCGGGCCAGCCGCGCCGCGGCCCGGGCCACCAGCGGCGCCACGGCGGCCAGCCGCTCGTCGGTCAGCGCACCCTCTGACCCCCCGGAGAGAACCGGTCCCCCCGATGGCGCCGGTTCACCCGCGGGAGGGGCGTCCAGCAGCCAGAGGTAGCCGTAGTTCACCCCGCGATGCCGCAGCGGGACGCAGACCCGGCCGAGCAGTCCGGGCAGGCCGGGGATGCGCACCGGGCCGGTCGCCGTGGCGATGCCGTACGCCTCGAAATGGGCGCGCACCTCGGCGGAGGCCCGCCGGCGCAGGATCGACTCCTGCCGGACCCGGTCGATGTCCCCGCTCTGCTCGCCGTACGCGAGCAGCTTGAACGACCGGTCCTCGATCGTCACCGACGCGTCGAGCAGCCGCGCGATCTCATCGGCGATGTCCTGCATGGACTCCATTGTTGTGCATCTGTAGGAAAATCCTGTGGCGGATGTCCGTGGACCCCGTGACCTGGGACTTTTACCCTTTGGCCATGCTCGGATCTCTGCTTCTCGCGGCCTCGCGCAGCCCGCTGGCACGCCGGGCCGTGTCGAATCTGCGGGCCACCCGCGGCGTCGTCGACCGCTTCGTGGCCGGGGAGTCGACCGCCGACGCCGTCACGACGACCCGCCGCCTGACCGGCGCCGGGCTCGCGGTCACGATCGACCACCTCGGCGAGGAGGTCCGCGACAAGGAGACCGCGGTCGAGGCCGCCGATGCGTACGTCACGCTGCTGGGCGCGCTGCGTCCGCTCGGGCTCGGCGACCGGGCCGAGGTGTCGGTGAAGCTGTCGGCTGTCGGGCAGGCGCTCGACGGCGGCAAACCCGACGGCATCGCGCTGGAGAACGCCAGGCGGATCTGCTCGGCGGCACGCGACTGCGGCGCGGCCGTCACCCTGGACATGGAGGACCACACCACGGTCGACTCCACGCTGGAGATCCTGCGCACGTTGCGCGCGGACTTCCCGGAGACCGGCGTGGCGATCCAGGCGTACCTGCTGCGCAGCGAGGCCGACTGCCGCGACCTCGCCGGCTCGCGGGTCCGCCTGGTCAAGGGCGCCTACCGCGAGCCCGCCTCCGTCGCCTACCAGGGCAGGGGCGAGGTGGACCGGGCCTACGTCCGGTGCCTGCGAGTGCTCATGGCGGGCGAGGGGTATCCCATGGTGGCCACGCACGACGACCGGCTGATCGCCGTCGCCGAGATGCTCGCCGGCCGGCATGGCCGCGACCGGGACGGTTACGAGTACCAGATGTTGTACGGCATCCGGACCGACAGGCAGCGCGACCTCGCCGCCGCCGGGCACCGGGTGCGCGTCTACGTTCCGTTCGGCGACGACTGGTACGGCTACTTCATGCGCCGTCTCGCCGAGCGCCCGGCCAACGTCGCCTTCTTCCTGCGCGCTCTGAAAGGCAAGTGAGCAATGGATGCGATCACCAACGTCCCCCTCCCGGTCAACGAGCCGGTGTACGGCTACGCCCCCGGCAGCGCCGAGCGCGCGGCCCTGGAGGCCAGGGTCAAGGAGCTCGGCGAGACGCGGCTCGATCTCACGATGACGATCGGCGGTGAGCGGCGGATGGCGGGCGGCGCCCCGATCGACGTCGTCCAGCCGCACAACCACGCCGCCGTGCTGGGCACCACGGCCGACGCGACCGCCGCCGACGTCCGCGCGGCGATCGACACGGCGCTGGCCGCCGCCCCCGCCTGGCGGGCCCTGCCGTTCGAGGAGCGGGCCGCGGTCTTCCTTAAGGCCGCCGATCTGCTGGCCGGCCCGTGGCGGGCCACGATCAACGCCTCGACGATGCTCGGCCAGTCCAAGTCGGTGCAGCAGGCCGAGATCGACGCGGCCTGCGAGCTGATCGACTTCTTCCGGTTCAACGTCTCCTTCGCCCGGCAGCTCCTGGCCGAGCAGCCGGCGTCGTCGCCGGGCGCGTGGAACCGCATGGAGTATCGCCCGCTGGAGGGCTTCGTCCTGGCGATCACGCCGTTCAACTTCACCTCGATCGCGGCGAACCTGCCGACCGCCCCCGCGCTGATGGGGAACGTCGTAGTCTGGAAGCCGTCGCCGACCCAGCAGTTCGCCGCGCACTTCACGATGCGGCTGCTGGAGGCCGCCGGGCTGCCGCCCGGTGTGATCAACATGGTCACCGGCAACGGCGCAGCCGTCTCGGAGGTGGCGCTGCCGCACCCCGAGCTGGCCGGGATCCACTTCACCGGGTCGACCGCGACCTTCCAGCACCTGTGGCGTACGGTCGGGGAGAACATCGCCGGCTACCGGGGCTATCCGAGGCTGGTCGGCGAGACCGGCGGCAAGGACTTCGTGATCGCCCACCCCTCCGCCTCGGCCGAGGTGCTGTCGACCGCGCTGATCCGCGGCGCCTTCGAGTACCAGGGGCAGAAGTGCTCCGCCGCCTCCCGGGCGTACGTGCCGCGGTCGCTGTGGTCGCGGATGCGGGACGACTTCGTGGCCGCGGCCGAGTCGCTCACGGTCGGCGACGTGGCGAGCGACCTGTCGGCGTTCATGGGGGCCGTCATCGACGGCCGGGCGTTCGCCAAGCACCGGGCGGCCATCGACCGGGCCCGGGCGACGGACTCGATCGACGTGCTGACCGGGTCGTACGACGACTCGACCGGCTATTTCGTGAAGCCGACCGTGCTGGAGTGCGCCGACCCGGCGGACGAGGTGTTCGTCAAGGAGTACTTCGGCCCGATCCTCGCGGTGCACGTGTACGACGACGCGTCGTACGACACGGTGCTGGACCAGATGGAGAGCGTCGCGCCGTACGCGCTGACCGGCGCGGTGATCGCGCAGGACCGGTACGCGATCGCGGCGGCCACCGAGCGGCTGCGCTTCGCCGCCGGCAACTTCTACGTCAACGACAAGCCCACCGGCGCCGTCGTCGGCCAGCAGCCGTTCGGCGGCGCGCGGGCATCGGGCACCAACGACAAGGCGGGGTCGATCTTCAACCTGATCCGCTGGGTGAACGCACGGACGGTCAAGGAGGCGTTCGTCCCCCCGGCCGACCACCGCTACCCCCACATGGGCTGACCCGCCCAGGCCGTCCCGGGGCCGCGGAGATCGACCGGCCCCGGGACGCCCCTGCTCCTCGTCATCGGCCCACGCCCGTCCGGCCTGCTCCAGAGCGTCGTCAGGCTCGGCGACGGGCGAAACGATCGATCGCCGAGATCACCGCGGCGTTCGTCGCGCCATGCGCACCGTGCCCGGCCTCGTCGATCAGGATCAGCTCCGCGTCGGGCCAGGCCTGGGCGAGGCTCCAGGCGATGTCAGGTGGGCCGCTGATGTCCAGCCGGCCGTGGACGAGGACGCCGGGGATGCCCGCGAGTTCCCCCGCCTCGCGGAGCAGGATTCCGTCGTCGAGCCAGGCCGCGTGCCGCCAGTAGTGGGTGACCAGCCTGGCGAAGGTCATGCGGAACGCCGGGTCGTCGTAACGGGGGTCGGGCCGGTGGCCCGGATGGGTGGCGACGTGGGTGTCCTCCCACGTGCACCAGTCCCTGGCGGCCCGCTCCCGCACCGCGGGATCGGGATCATCGAGCAGCCGGGCGTACGCGTCCACCAGGCTGCCGCCCCGGTCGGCCTCCGGCACCCCATCACGGAAGCGCGCCCACTGCGCCGGGAAGAACCGCGCCATGTCCCGCGTGACCCACTCGACCTCGCGCCGGCTGGTGTTGGTGATGCTGAACAGCACCATTTCGGAGACCCGCTCGGGGAAGCGCTCGGCATAGGCCAGGCCGAGGGTGGTGCCCCAGGACGCGCCGAGCACCAGCCAGCTGTCGATCCCCAGATGCCGCCGGAGGCGCTCGATGTCGCCGATGAGGTGATGGGTGGTGTTGGCGTGGAGGGTCCGCGCCGCGTTCGGGGTGCTCCGGCCGCAGCCGCGCTGGTCGAACAGCACGATGCGGTACGCCTCTGGATCGAGGTAACGACGCCATCCCGGTGTGCATCCCGATCCCGGCCCGCCGTGCAGCACCACCGCCGGTTTCCCGTACGGATCGCCGCACGTCTCCCAGTGGACGAGGTGGCCGTCGCCGACGTCGAGCATCCCGCTGTCGTACGGCTCGATCGGGGGATAGAGGTCCGGCACGACGCGCTCCCAGACGAGAGAACCATGGTCCTGATAACCGTGGAAATCTCAGCCAGCGTACCGAAACCGCCGGGCATGATCGATCGCGATCGTGAGTGGTCGACGCCGGTCGGGAGACGCTCTGACCCGGCATCTCGTCTGCGTCACCCGGCCGAGGCCGGTGACGACGCCGACGAGCCGGGGGTCAAACTGGAAGCATTCGGCTACCCCTACTACCGGGACGGATGACATGATCTTCATTACCGCGAAGTTCCGCGTACGGCCCGAGCACGCCGACCGGTGGCCCGAGATCGTCGCCGATTTCACCCGGGCGACCCGGGCCGAGCCCGGCTGCCTGTGGTTCGACTGGTCGCGCAGCCTGGCCGACCCGGCCGAGTACGTCCTGGTCGAGGCGTTCCGCGACGACGAGGCCGGCGCGGCCCACGTCCAGTCCGAGCATTTCAAGGAGGCGCAGCGGACACTGCCGCGGCATCTCGCCGAGACGCCGCGGATCGTCAACGTTAAGGTCCCGCAGGACGACTGGTCTCAGCTCGGCGAGATGGCCGTCCCCGACCAGGGCTGACGCGCCGAGACGGTGTCCTCGGTCAACCGGCGACCGCGCGGGATATGCGAGATCACGACACGCGCCTGCGTGCGGCGGCGTCGAGGGCGGCGGCCTCCTCCGGGGTGGGGGCGGTGCCGCCGAGATGGGCGGGCTGCCACCACGCCCCGGGCGTGATCTCGGGGTAGGTGCGCTGCGCCTCGTCGAGCAGCTCCGACATCCGCCGCCGCAGTTCGGCGGTGAGCTTCACGATGTCGTCGTCGGGTCCGGGGTGCATGAGCTCGCCGACCAGGATCGTGATCGGGACGTGCCGCTGGAGGAGCCTGCGCGGCCGGCCCTTGGTCCACAGCCGCTGCCCGCCCCACAGCGCGACCGGGATGATCGGTACCCCGGCCTCGACGGCCATCCGGATCGGGCCGCTCTTGATGTCCTTGACGGTGAACGACCTGCTGATCGTCGCCTCGGCGAAGTTGCCGACGATCTCCCCGGCCCGCAGGGCCCGTACGGCCGCGTGGAACGCTCCGGCCCCGGCCGTACGGTCGACCGGGATGTGGTGCATGCCGCGCATCAGCGGACCCGACACCGGGTGGCTGAACACCTCCTGCTTGGCCATGAACCGGACGAGCCGCCGCGAGGGCCGGGCGGCCAGACCGGCGAAGACGAAGTCGAGGTAGCTGACATGGTTGCTGACCAGGACCGCGCCGCCGGATCGCGGCACGCGCTCGGCGCCCTCGACCCGGATCCGCAGGTCCAGCAGTTTGAAGGCGGTCAGCGCGGCGCGGATCACCGGGGGATACACGAGCTCGGTCATGTACGGAAAGGTAACCTACGCTTCAGTAGGTTCGGCACTCAGGGGACGGCCGCGTCGCGGGGCTGCGTCAATGGCCGCGGAAGGCATCCTCCAGCCACCAGGCCGGCAGCCCGGGGGTGACCTTCGCGTGGACGAGGAGCGGCCGGTCGCGCGGGCCCTTCAGCCATTCGGCGACCCCCGCCAGGTCCTCCTCGCGGCGTACGGAGACCGCCGCGCAGCCGAAGCCCCGGGCGATCTCGGCGAGGTCGGCCGGCGGGAACGTGACGTTGTCCAGCGGGAAGCCGTCGGGGCCGAAGTGGTGCACCTCCGCGCCGTAGGCGTCGTCGTCGTAGACCACGACGACCATCGGCAGCCCGAGCCGTACGACCGTTTCGAGCTCGGCGATGCCCATGAGCGCTCCGCCGTCGCCCAGCGCGGCGACGGGCAGGCGGTCGGGCCGGGCGATGGCGGCGCCGATGGCGGTGGCCAGGCCCAGGCCGATCGACTGGAACGCCTGGGTGAAGCAGAAAGCGCCGCCGTCCGGCACGGACAGGAACATCGACGGATAGCCCATGAAGTTCCCGGAGTCGACGGCCACGACCCGATCCGCGGGAAGCAGGTCGTCGAGTCCGATCGTCAGCGTCCTGGGGTCGATCCGGCCGTCGCCGCCCGTGTCGGCGTACGGCACGTCGCGCCAGCGCACCTCGCGGGCGATCCGGTCGGCGACCTGCTCGCTCCGGTAGCCTTCGCGGCCGTCACCGGGTCCGTCGCCCCTGACGCCCAGGAGGCCGGTCACCGCCCGCGCCGTCGCGCGTACGTCGCCGATCACGCCGAGGTCCACGGGACGGTTGACGCCGATGGCGTCGGCGTCGATGTCGACCTGGACGACGGTCGCGTCCGGGCCGATCAGCCTGCCGTGCCGGGTGGTCCACATGGTGAGCGAGCAGCCCCAGGCGACGACGAGATCGGCGCCGCCGACGAGCTCGGCCGCCAGCGGCGAGGCGAATCCGCCCATCACGTCCAGGTCCCACGGACTGCCGTGGAAGTGGCCCTTCGCGACGGCCGAGGTGGCGAACAGCGCGCCCACCCGCTCGCCGAGCGTCTCGAGCTCCCGGCGCGCGCCCCGCGCCCCGCGACCGGCCACGAAGACCGGGCGCCGCGCCGTCTCCAGCAGCCCGGCGAGCCGCGCGATCGCGTCCGGCGCGGCCGCGTCCGGCGTGTCCTCGTCCGGGGCCGCCGCCCCGGCCGCGTCCGCTGACTCGGCGCCGTCGTCGGCGACCGGCTCGCTGGGGAACGTGAGCCCCCACGGGGCCGGGACCCGGCTCGCGGCGGCCTGCCGCACCCCGCCGCCACCGGCCTGCAGCTCCTGTACGGCGCGTGCCGCCTCGTCCGGCAGCTCCTCGTCCTGCACGTCCAGCGGCAGGCGGAGCAGCACGGTGCGGCGGCCCAGCAGTGCGGCGAGGAAGGCCATGACGGTGTCGTCGACCACGGTCTCGGCCGAGGCCACCCTGGCGACGTGGGCGCCGACGGCGGAGGCGAGGGCGGCCTGGTCGATCCGGAAGTTGGAGCGCGGCGAGGTCACCTCGGGGGCGAGCACGAGCAGCGGCGTACGGCTCTTGGCCGCCTCCGTGACGCCGGTCAGCGCGTTGGTCAGGCCGGGCCCCTGGTGGACGGTGAGGACGGCGACCGTTCCGCTCATCCGGGCGTAGGCGTCCGCCATCGTGGCCGCGCCGCCCTCGTGGCGTGCCGCGACGTACCGCACGCCATGCCGTACGAGCGAGTTGGTGACGTGGAAGTTCCCGCTGCCGACGACGCCGAAGGCCGTGCGCACGCCGAGGGAGGCGAGGACGGCGCCGACGGCTTCCGCGACGTTCATCGCCGGACGCCTCATCTCTCCGCTCATCGCTCCACGTTTCTCTCCACCAGGGCCAGCACGCGCAGCGGGCTGCCGGACCCGCCCACGATCGGCAGCGGCCCGGCGATCACCACGGCGCCGGTGGGGGGCAGCCGGTCGAGGTTGCGCAGCTGCGTCAGGCCGTACTTGCCGGCCCCGAGCAGGAAGGAGTGGCATGGGAAGGCCGGATCGAACGAGTGCGCCGCCCCGGCGTCCGTACCGACGGTCTCGACGCCGAGACCGATGATCGGCGTCCGCTCCGCCAGGAAACGGGCGCACTCGACGGAGATGCCGGGCGTGTGCGACCCGGTCTCGTCCGCGTTGAGGAACCTGTCCGCGTCGTGTGCCCGGGCGTCCCATCCGGTGCGGTAGAGGAGCCAGCCGCCGTCGGGGAGCGGGCCGTGCCGCTTCTCCCACGCCTCGACGTGGTCGATCTCGAGGAGGAAGTCGGGGTCGGCGGCCGACTCGGCGGCGAAGTCCAGCACCACGGCGGGCGCGATCAGCTTGCCGACGGGCACCGCCGAGACGTCCTCGCCGTCGCGGGCGGTCACCCAGTGGTTGGGGGCGTCGAAGTGGGTGCCGGTGTGCTCCCCGGTGGTGAAGTTGTTCCAGTACCAGGCCGGGCCGCGGTCGTCGTACCGGCTGATCTCCTGAAGGCTGAACGTCGCCGTCTGGCCGAACTGCTCGGGCAGTCCCAGGATCGGGGTCTTCTCGGTCAGCGGCGCGGTCAGGTCGAGCACCTCGATCCCGCCGCCCCGGATGCCCTCCAGCAGATCCCGCAACACCGACATCACGCCTCCCCTAACTCACACGCGGGCAAATCCTCCTACACTCTCGCCCCTTCGCGCCAGCCACGGGCGGGCACCGGTCATCGGACGTGGGCGACCCGGCTACCACCGGAAGTAGACGAACAGTCGGCCGTGGTTCTTGGCGTCCTTGTCTATGCGGTGGTAGAGCGCCTTGATCTCCTTCTGCTCCAGGAAGCGGAGCACCTTCTTCTTGAGCTGGCCCGACCCCTTGCCGGGAATGATCTCCACCTGGGTGGCCTTCTTCCGGACCGCCTCCTCGATGACGCCGCGCAGCGCCCGGTCGATCTCGCTGCCCTTGTTGTAGATGTCGTGGAGATCGAGCTTGAGCTTCACACGGGTGATTGTAGAGGCCGGGCGGACGATCGGTCAGCCGTGGAGATAGCCGACCAACGCGTCCTTCTCCGTCTCCAGCTCCTCGATGGCGCTCTTGACGACGTCGCCGATGCTGACGATGCCCACCAGCCGTCCGTCCCGCACGACGGGGACGTGCCGCACGCGGTGGTCGGTCATGGTGCGGCGGAGCTCCTCCACGTTGGCGTCGGGCGTGCAGGTCCTGACCTCCGAGGTCATGATCGTGGAGACCGGCCGATCGAGGATGCCGGCGCCCCGCTCGTACAGGCGTCGTACGACGTCCCGTTCGGACACGATGCCCACGATGGTCTCGCCGTCCTCCGACACCACCACCGCGCCGATGTTGAACTCGGCCAGTCTGGCCAGGAGCTCTGCCACCGTCGCCCGCGGCGGGACGGTCACCACACGCGTCCCCTTACCCTGCAAGATCGTTCCAATGCGCATCGACGCCGCCTTTCCGGCCCGAGGGCCCGCCCACCTCCCGCACCTGCCGAGAGCGGGGGTCTCTGGACTGTTTCCCCAGGCAACAGCGGCGACGACATCGCGTCAAGAGCCGTGACTCCACCCTCTGGTAAATCTCCCCTTCCCTGCAGGGTTACCCGTGCCGGGCGATCATCGTGATCTTATGCTTGAAGTCATGGAAGACCCCCGCTGGCTCAGTCCGCAGGAGCAACGCGCCTGGCGTGCGCACCTCGCCGCGCACCGGCTGCTGTTCCACCAGCTCGATCGCGAGTTACAGGAGAAGGGCCTGTCGCTCAACGACTACGAGATCCTGGTGAACCTGTCGGAGAGCCCCGACCACCGCATGCGGATGAGCGAGCTGGCCGACGCCACCATCCAGTCCCGCAGCAGGCTCTCGCACCAGATCTCCCGGATGGAGGCCGCCGGGCTGGTGGTGCGGGCGAGCTGCGACGACGACAGGCGAGGCACCTTCGCCGTGCTCACCGACCTCGGCTGGGAGACCATCCAGCGGGCGGCCCCCGACCACGTCGCGGGCGTCCGCCGCCATCTGATCGATCTGCTGACGCCCGAGCAGGTGTCCGCGATCGAGGAGATATACGCCCCGATCGCCGACCGCCTCCAGTCGATCCGCACGGCCCGCTGACGCCAGCTACGATCCGCGTTGTGACGAGAATCCTCGGGCTGGTCGTGGCCGCCCTGCTGCTGGTGACCGCCTGCGAAGCGAACAGCGTGGCCGCGCTCCCCGACGGACCCGGCCTGCTGAAGAAGTCGGCCGCGGCGATGAAGACGGTGCGGACCGTCGTCTTCTCCATCGAGACCAGGGACCGGCCCGCCGTGCCGGTCAGGCACGCCGAGGGCACGCTGACCAGTGAAGGCGACGCCAAGGGCACCCTGCAGGTCGAGCTCGTCGGCCTGCAGGAGTTCGAGTTCGTGATCGCGGGCGACACCGTGCACTTCAAGGGCCCGACCGGCGGCTTCCAGACGATGACCCGGCAGCAGCTCGCCGCGATCTACGACCCGTCGGTGGTCCTGACCGGCGTGCCGGAGCTGCTGTCGTCGGCGCAGGACGCCAGGACCGAGGCCGCCGAGAAGGTCGGCGGCGCCGACGCCTACCGGATCGCGGCCACCCTGCCCCAGCGGTCCCTCGCCAAGCTGATCCCCGGCATCGCCCAGGGCGTGAAGGGGACCGTGTGGGTCGACAAGGCCACCGACCGGCTGCTCAAGATCGATCTTCCGCTCGGCGACGGCGGCGCGACCGTGACCCTCGGAGAGTACGACGCCCCCGTGACGATCACACCGCCCGCGTCGTGATCTCCCCCGCCCGGATCATGGCCCCTTCCCCGGCACGCGGCCGCCGTCTCGCGCTCGGCGTGGGCGGCGTGGCCGTGCTGCTCGCCGCGCTCGACGCCTACGTCGTCGTCACCGTCTTCGCGGACATCGCCCAGGAGGTCGGCGTCCCGCTGAACCGCCTGGAACGGGCGACGCCCATCGTGACCGGGTTCCTGCTCGGTTACGTCGCGGGGATGCCGCTGCTCGGCCGGCTATCCGACCGGTACGGCAGGCGTCCGCTGGTCCACGCCTGCCTGGCCGGGTTCGCGGTGGGCTCGCTCGTCTGCGCGCTCGCCCAGGACGTCGCCACGCTCACGGCGGGCCGTACGCTCCAGGGCCTGGCCGGCGGCGCGCTGCTGCCGATCACGATGGCCCTCATCGGCGATCTGTGGGACGAGCGCGGCCGGCCGGTCGCGCTGGGCGCTGTGGGCGCGGCCCAGGAGCTCGGCAGCGTGCTCGGCCCCCTCTACGGCGCCGGGCTCGCCGCCCTCGTCGGCTGGCGCGGCATCTTCTGGGTCAACATCCCGCTGGCCCTGCTCGCCGCCCTGGCCGTACATCGCGGCCTGCCGCGGGAGCCGCGCCGCAGGACCTCCGGCGGGGTCGACGCGGCCGGCGGCGCACTGCTGGCGCTGGCGCTGGGCCTGCTGGTGGCCGGGCTCTACAACCCCTCGCCCGGCGAGGCGGTCCTGCCGCCGTGGGGCCTGCCGTGCCTGGCGGCCGGCGTGGTCGCGGCGGCGGCGTTCGTCGCCTGGGAGATCCGTTCACCGGTGCGGCTGCTGGATCTGAGCGGCGTGCCGAGACGACCGCTGTTCGCCACCCTGGCGGTGAGCCTGCTCTCGGGCGCCGCGCTGCTGGTGACGCTGGTGGACGTCCAGCTCGCCGCGCAGACGCTGCTGGGCGAGGACGCCGTGGGCGGTGCTCTGGTGCTGACCCGTTTCCTCGCCGCGCTCGCGGTCGCGGCGTTCCTGGGCGGGATGCTGACCCGCCGTTTCGGGGAGCGGTGGGTGGCCGTCGCCGGTATGGCGGTCGCCACCGTCGGCTACCTGATGATGTCGCGCTGGCCCGCCGACCTCGCCTCGGCCGGCGTCCGGCTGGACGTCGATCTGGCCGTCGCCGGGTTCGGCCTCGGTGTGGTCGTCGCCCCGGTCTCCTCCGCGGTGCTGCGCGCCGTGCCGGCCGTGCAGCACGGCGTGGCCTCGGCGGCGGTCGTGGTGGCCCGCATGATGGGGATGCTGCTCGGCGTGGCGGCGCTGTCGGCGTGGGGGTTCCACCGGTTCCAGTCGCTGACCGCGCACCTCGACACGCCGCTCCCGATCGGCGGCGCCGGCGCGGACTACCTCGCCGAGCTGGCGGAGTACCAGACCAAGGTGAAGGCCGCGCTGCACGTGGAGTACACGGAGATCTTCCTGATCACCGCGGGACTGTGCCTGCTGGGCACAGCGGCCGCGCTGGCCCTGCCCGCCGCCGGAGGCCGGGGTCAGGAGCGCAGGTAGGCCAGCACGGCGAGGACGCGGCGGTGCTGGTCGCCGTCGTCGGCGTGCAGGCCCAGCTTCATGAAGATGCTCCGGATGTGCTTTTCGACCGCGCCGTCGGTGACGACGAGACGGCGGCCGATGGCGGGGTTGGACCTGCCCTCGGCCATCAGCGCGAGCACCTCCCGCTCGCGCGGCGTCAGCGAGGCGAGCGGGTCGCCGCGCCGCCGCCGAACCATGAGCTGGGCGACGACCTGCGGGTCGAAGACGGTCCCGCCGCCCGCGACCCGGCGCAGCCCGTCCATGAACTCCTCGACGTCGACCACGCGGTCCTTCAGCAGGTAACCGACCCCGCCCCGGGCATCGGCCAGCAGATCGTCCGCGTAGGACACCTCGACGTACTGGGAGAGGATCAGCATCGGCGCGGCCGGAACCCTCTCCCGGGCCTCGACCGCCGCCTTCAGCCCCTCGTCGGTGAACGTGGGCGGCATCCGCACGTCCACCACCGAGACGTCGGGCCGGTGCGCCACGACGGCCTCGACCAGTTCCTCCCCCGTGCCGACCGCCGCCGCGACCTCGCAGCCGAACTCCTCGAGCAGGCGCACGAGGCCCTCCCTGATGAGGACGGCGTCGTCGGCCACCACTACCCGCACGGCACCTCCGCCATGATCGTCGTCGGCCCGCCGACCGGCGACCGTACGGACAGCTCGCCCTCGACCGCCCGCAGCCGGTCGGCCAGCCCGGCCAGGCCGTGCCCCTTGGCGACGTGCGCGCCGCCGACCCCATCGTCTCCGATCGTCAGCAGCAGCGTGTCGCCGATCCTCGCCAGCGTGACCGAGCAGGAGGTCGCCCTGCTGTGCTTGGCCACGTTGGTCAGCGCCTCCGCCGTCACGAAGTACACGGTGTTCTCGATCAGCGCCGGGAACCGCTCGGTGACCTGCACGTCGAGCTCCACGGGGACCGTGCAGCGCCCGGCGAGCGCGGCCAGCGCCGGGGCCAGGCCGCGGTCGGCCAGGATGGGCGGCGCGATGCCGCGGGACAGCGCGCGCAGCTCGTCGAGCGTCTCCCGGGTCGCGGTGATCGCCTTTCCGATCGTGGCCTCGGCCGCCATGGCGTCCTTCTTCAGCTCGCGCTGCGCCCGCGACAGCTCCATCGCCAGATGGACCAGCCGCTGCTGCGGCCCGTCGTGGATGTCCCGCTCCAGCCTGCGCAGCGCGTTCGCCTCGGCGTGCGCGGCGGCCTGACGCCCCTCGGTCAGGTCCTCGATGCGCTCGCGCAGCTCGGCGACGCCGGTCAGCAGCACCTTGCCCAGCGAGGCCTGCAGTACGGCACAGCCGCGTACGACCGGGTAGAGCGTGGCGGCGGCGACCACGCCCACCGCGAGGTAGAAGACGCTGTCGACGACGTAACCCGTGCCGAGGCCGAGCAGTTCGGGAAGCTGGTGGTTGTCGGGGATGTTGGAGGTGATCCACCCGTAGAGCGGATAGGTCAGCGCGAAGAGGGTCACCCCCCACCAGGTGATCACCACGCCGAACGTCACGGTGGCCACGGGGAACACCGCCAGCGCGTGCAGCACGTCGAGCCACGGCTGCCCGCCCGACAGCGGCGTCCACAGCCGGCGGAGCAGGCCGGCCTCGGCCGGGGGCCGCGGATAGCGGGGGCGGGCCAGCTCGGTGCCGAGCACCCTGCTGATCCGCAGCCGCTCCACGTCGCCCATCCCCCGGGCGACGAGCATGGTCAGGGCGAGGATCGGCAACCCGATCCATACGATCCACAGGCCGACCCCCGCCACGACGCCGGTCAGGACCAGGCAGAGCGATATCGTCGCGAGGGGAAACCCGATCAGCACATATACGGAGTCACCGGTCAGCCGGGAAAGAAATCGTCTCATGGCCTTCACGGTATGACCGGGAACCGTCGATGATCGATCCCGCGGTCCGCAGTTCCGATGGTAGGGAGAACCCTACCTTCGGCGGTCGGGCGGGAGTCGGCGGTACGGCGGTCACCCGTGATTCTTCTGCCGCTTCTCCCTGATCTTCATCGTGATCTCGATCGGGGAGCCGGCGAAGCCGAACTCCTCACGGATGCGGCGCTCGATGAACCGGCGGTAGGTCTCCTCCAGGAACGCCGAGGTGAACAGCACGAACCTCGGCGGCTCGGTCGTCGCCTGCGTGGCGAACAGGATCTTGGCCTGCCTGCCCCCGCGCGCCGGCGGCGGCGTGGCCTGCACCAGCTCGGTGACGAACTGGTTGAGCCGGGCCGTCGGCACCCGCGTCCCCCACGACTCCAGGGCCTGTTCGATCGCCGGGGCGAGCCGCTGAACGTGCCGGCCGGTCTTGGCGGAGATGTTGACCCGCAGCGCCCAGGGCACCCGGACGAGCTGTCGGTCGATCTCCTTCTCCAGGTAGTAGCGCCGGTCCTCGTCGACCAGGTCCCACTTGTTGAACGCGACCACCATGGCCCGGCCCGACTCGATGACCATGCCGATGATCCGCAGATCCTGCTCGGTCAGCACCTGGGAGGCGTCGATCAGCACGACCGCGACCTCCGACCGCTCCAGCGCGGCCCGGGTCCGCATCGCCGCGTAGAAGTCGGCGCCCTTCAGCTCCCGGTCGCGGCGGCGGATGCCGGCGGTGTCCACGAAGCGGTAGGTCTCGCCGTTCAGCTCGATCAGCTCGTCCACCGGATCGCGGGTGGTGCCCGCCACGGGGTCGACCAGCACCCGTTCCTCGCCGGCCAGCCGGTTCAGCAGCGACGACTTGCCCACGTTGGGCTTGCCCAGCAGCGCGATCCGGCGCGGGCCGCGTCGCTCGCCGAACGTCTGCGGCGGCGCCTCCGGCAGCACGTCGAGCACGATGTCGAGCAGGTCGCCGCTGGCCCGGCCGTGCAGCGCGGAGACCGGATGCGGCTCGCCGAGGCCCAGCGACCACAGCCCGGCCGCCTCGAGCTCCAGCTGCTGGTTGTCGACCTTGTTGGCGGCCAGCACGACGGGCTTGCCCGAGCGGCGCAGCACCCCGCCGACGGCCTCGTCGGAGTCGGTCACGCCGACGCTCGCGTCCACCACGAACAAGATCACATCGGCCAGCTCGGCCGCGATCTGGGCCTGCTCGGCGATCCGCAGCGCCATGCCGGTGGCGTCGGGGTCCCAGCCGCCGGTGTCGACCAGCGTGAACCGGCGGCCGCGCCAGGTCGCCTCGTACGTCACCCGGTCCCGGGTCACGCCGGGCACGTCCTCCACGACCGCCTCACGCCGGCCGATGATGCGGTTGACCAGCGTCGACTTGCCCACGTTGGGGCGGCCGACCACGGCGACGACCGGCAGGGGGCCGGTGTCGGCCTCCCGCGGGTCCTCGCCCACGGAGGCGGCGAGTCCGGCCTCGGTCCAGCCGTCCTCGTCGTAGTCGTACTCCCCCGTCACGTCCATTTCCTGCCTCATCGGCCGCTTCCTCCCCGATCCACCGGGATCAGGCTCAATGTGCCCCCTGCGCTGACGGGGCTCAGGTGGTCCGCTCCTTGACGAGCCGCAGTACCTCTGCGATCACCTCGTCGAGGTCGAGCGGGGTGGTGTCCAGTTCCACCGCATCGGCCGCCATCGCCAGGGGGTCGGCCTTGCGTGTGGAGTCGAGCGCGTCCCGCCGGGCCATCTCGGCCCGCTGCTCCTCCGTGGAGGTCCCGGTCAGCTCCGCCGTACGGCGGCGTGCGCGGGCGTCGGCGCTCGCGGTGAGATAGATCTTGAGCGGGGCGTCCGGGGCCACGACCGTGCCGATGTCGCGGCCCTCGACCACGATGTCGCCGGTCCCGATGATCTGCCGCTGCAGGTCCACCAGCCGCCTGCGCACCTCGGGCACCGCGCTCACGGCCGAGACGGCCCGGGTGACCTCCTGGGTCCTGATCGGCCCGCTGACGTCGGTCCCGTCCACGCCGATGCCGGGGGCGTCCGGGTCCGTGCCGATCTCCAGCACGGGTTCGTGGCACCGGGCCGCGACGGCGGCCGGATCCGCGAGATCCACCCCGTGTTCGAGCATCCACCAGGTGACCGCCCGATACATGGCCCCCGTGTCCAGGTAGCGCAGCCCCAGGGCGCGGGCGACCCCACGCGACGCGCTCGACTTCCCCGAGCCGGACGGCCCGTCCATCGCGACGACCAGACCCGACACGCTCGCTCCTCTTCTCCAGCCCTGCCCGGCACCTCGTGCCAGGCGATCCACGGCCCGAAACTCACGGCCCGACGGGCTTGTCGGCAGGCCGTGCCGCGGCTTTACCCGACCCCCGAGCGTACCGGGACTCCCGGCGCCATCGCGCCATCGACGCCATCCGCGTGACCCGCCGGGGCGGGCTCCCCCCGCCCCGTCAGGGCACGTGCCAGCCGCGCTCGCGCAGCCCCTCGGCGAGCGCCTCGGCCGCCTCCGGCTGGACGTACAGGTCCGCCGCGCCGAGCGGCAGCCCGGGCGCGTGCTCCAGCCGGACGTCCTCGATGTTGATCCCCGTCTCCCCCGCCGCGCGGAAGAGCCGGGCCAGCTCGCCGGGGCGGTCCCCGACCAGCACCTGGACGACCGCGTACGCGCGCGCCGGGGCACCGTGCTTGCCGGGGATCCGGCCGGTCCCGCGCACGCCGCGCTCCAGCAGTTCCGTGACGTCGGCGACGGCCGCGCCGTCGACGGCCAGCGTGCGCAACGACCGCGCCGCGGCCACCAGGTCGGCGGCGACGGCCTCCAGCACCTCCGCGACCGGTACGGCGTTGCCGGACAGTATGCCGGTCCACAGCGCGGGATCGCCGGCGGCGATCCGGGTGACGTCGCGCACGCCCTGCCCGGACAGGCCGAGCGCGGTGTCGGACGCCTCGGCGAGCCGCGCCGCCACCGCGGCGGCCGTGACGTGCGGCGCGTGCGAGACCACCGCCACCGCCCGGTCGTGCTCGGCGGCGTCCACCCGTACGGCGTTGCCCCCGCACAGGTCGATCAGTTCCAGGACAGCGGCGACGGCGGGACCGGTCGCCTCGGGCGTCGGGCACAGCGCCCAGGGGCGGCCGAGGAACAGGTCGGCCCTGGCCGCCGCCGGTCCGGAACGCTCCCGGCCGGCCAGCGGATGCCCCGCGACGAACGTGGACAGGTCGCAGCCGAGCTGCGCCGCCTGCGCGATCGGCAGCGCCTTGACGCTGGCCACGTCGGTGTAGGCCCGGGCGGCCTCGTTCTTCTGCAGGTCCAGCAGCCACTGCGCGACGAACGGCGGCGGCACCGCGATGACCGCCAGATCGACGGTCCGGTCGGCCCGCCAGTCCTCTCCCCCGCCGAGCTCCCGCGCCAGCCGTACGGCTCCCGCGTCGCGATCGGCGAGGAAGACCCGGACGCCGCGCTGACGCAGCGCGAGCGCGATCGAGGTGCCGATCAGTCCCGTGCCGACGACGACGACGCTGCCGATCGAGGCAGCGCCCTTCTCCGCCACGGTCCCCTCGACGGGGGTGCCCTCCATGGGATCCATCCTGCTCGTCCTGTGCCCGGTCCCGCCGGGCGGCTATTGTGCGATGTCCACGCGGAGCGCGACCGCGCCCCGCAGGTATACGTGCTGGATCTCCTGACGCGGCCGGTCCGTGTCGATGTGGGCCATCAGGCGGACCACGCGCGGCAGCGCCCCCGGCACGTCGATCTCGGTGGAGCACAGCAGCGGGACCTCGTGGAATCCCAGCTTGCGTGCGGCCAGCGCGGGGAACTCCGCGGTGAGATCGGGTGTCGCCGTGAAGATCACGCTGATGACGTCGTCGGTGGTGAGGTTGTTCCGCGTCATGACCTCGGTCACCAACTCGGTCGTGCCTGCGATGATCGACTCCCGGTCGTCGGCGTCGACCTGGATGGCTCCACGAACCGCCCGCACCATCGTCGTTCCCCTCTCGCGCTCACCGCCGTGGGCCCAAGCCGCCACCCAGTCCACGGGGCTTTATCCAATATTGTCCCGTCTTGCGAACCGGGGCCCGGCAAGGCTACATGCCAACAGCGGCGTAAAGCTCGCCAACCTCCTGCACGGTCAGCGAACGGAGGGTGCCGGGCTTGAGCCGGCCCAGTTTGACCGGTCCGAACTCGATGCGCGCGAGGTCGATCACCCGGTGGCCCACGGCCTCCAGCATCCGCCTGACGATGTGCTTGCGCCCCTCGTGCAGGACGATCTCGACCAGCGCCTGCTGGCCGTGCTCCTGCACGATGCGGAACTCGTCGGCCCTGGCCGTACCGTCCTCCAGCGCCACGCCCTCGCGCAGCACCCGGTGCAGGTTACGCGGCACCGGACCGGGCACCTTGGCCCAGTACTTCTTGGCCACGCCATAGCTGGGATGGGTCAGCCGATGCGCCAGCTCACCGTCGTTGGTGAACAGCAGCAGACCCTCGGTCTCGGTGTCGAGCCGCCCGACGTGGAACAGCCGCGGAGCCAGGTCCTGCACGTAGTCGTGCAGGCACGGCCGGCCCTCCGGGTCGTCCATCGTGCTCACGACGCCGATCGGCTTGTTGAGCGCGTAGTAGACCAGGTCGGTCGAGGTCGGCACCCGCCTGCCGTCGACGTGGATGACCTGCTTGGCGGGGTCGACGCGGGCGCCGAAGCGGCGCACCACCTGGCCGTCGACCGTCACACGGCCGTCGCCGATCATCTCCTCGCAGGCGCGGCGGCTGGCCACCCCGGCCTGGGCGAGGACCTTCTGCAGCCGCTCGCCGTCCGGCACCTCCGTGGTGTCGCGCTCGTCGGCGTAGTCGTCGTCGTAGAAGTCCGGGTCGCGCAGTGGCTGCCGGGAGGTCTTGAACGGGTTCTCCGCACCGCCCTCCCGGCGCATCCCGCCGCCGGCCTCCCGCGTCCGGTCTTCGCCCGATCGGTTCTCCCTCGACCGGTCTTCTCTCGACCGGTCTTCTCGCGACCGGTCCTCTCGCGACCGGGGCCGGGACTCCGCGCCGCGCTCGGACCTGTCGCGGCCGTAGCGCGCCCGCAGTCCCCCGTTCTCGCCGCCGATGGTCTGCACACCGTCGCGGGACCGGGCGCCGCCCCTGGCGGCGCGGAAGCCCGCACGCTCGCCCTGGCCGTACTCACGCCGCCGATCCTCGCGCTGCCCGTACTCACGCGGGCGGTCCTCACGCCGGCCGTACTCGCGCGACCCGTCACGGTTCGCACGCTCGCCGCGCCCCTCCTTGAAGGTACGGCCGTCACGGCCTGCGCGGCCCTCCCGGTTGGCGCGGTCGCCCTGGAAGGAACGGTCGCCCCGATAGGCCCGATCCTCCCGGGAGGGTCGCCCGTCCCGGCGGGAGCGGTCATCCCCGCGAGCACGGTCTTCGCCGTAGGTGCGGCCTTCGCCGTAGCCGCGACGCTCGCCATAGGTACGGCCTTCGCCGTAGCCGCGGCCCTCCCCACGGTCGCGCTGGTCCCGGTGACCGCGCTCCGGACGCCTGCCGCCGGAGCCCCGGCTACCGCCGGGCGCCCGGTCGTCGCGATATCTGCCTCCGGGGGCCCGGTCGTCGCGGTAGGCGGACGAGCGGTCGCGGTTTCCCGGCCGCTCCCGGTCCCGGTCCGTGTAACGGCCCCCCTCACCGGACGGCCTGCCGTACCCGCCGCGCGAGCCGCCCCGGTCGTCCCGGTAGCCGTTGTCTCGCACGCCTCGGTTGTCCCGTCCCGTCCGGTCGTCCCGGCCGTCTCGGCCGGTGCGGTCTCGATCCGTACGGCCGCCGCTGAAGGGCCTGCCCCGCTGACCGGTGCTCCGGCTCCGACCGCGTCCCTCACCGGACGGGGTACCACGCCTGCTGTTCACTGCTTCTCCTCAAGGATTTCCACGTCGTCTGGGAGGAATGGGGCGAGCTCGGGAAGCTCGTCGAGGCTACGCAACCCCAGCCTCTCCAGGAAGTAACTCGTCGTCCGGTAGAGCACGGCCTGGCTCTCCGGGTCCGTTCCGGCCTCCTCGACCAGGCCTCGTGCGGTGAGCGTCCGGATGACGCCATCGCTGTTCACACCGCGGATCGCCGCCACCCGGGCCCGGCTGACCGGCTGCCGGTAGGCGACCACGGCGAGGGTCTCCAACGCGGCCTGTGTCAGCCGCGCCGTCTGGCCGTCCCTGACGAAACGCTCCACGAGCGGTGCGCACTCCGCCCGGGTGTAGAAACGCCAGCCTCCGGCCACCTCCCGAAGGTCGAAACCCCGTCCGGCCGCGGTGTATTCCGCGGACAGCTCGCGCAGGGCGACGCCGACCTCCCCCGTCGGCCGCTCCAGGACCTGGGCGAGGGTCACCTCGGCGACCGGCTCGTCCACGACCATCAAGATCGCCTCAAGCGCCGGTTTGAGGTCCGGAGGGGTCTGCGAGATCCCGGCCTCGGCCGCGTCACTGCCTTCCATGGTCCTCTCCCTAGCCGGCGTCGGGGTCGCCGTCGCTTCGCGACGTGTCGTAGTCGTCACCGACCAGCACGTCGCCGTCCGCCGCGCCCGTCCATGTGACGTACAGCTCGCCGAGCGGCTCGACCTGATCGAAGGAAACGGCGGCCTCCCTGAACAGCTCCAGGACGGCCAGGAACCGGGCGACGATCTCGAAGGTGCCCGCGCAGTCGGCGGTCAGCGCCCGGAAGGTGGCCCGTCCGGCCCGCCGCAGCCGCTCGACAAGGATAGCGGCTTGTTCACGGACGCTGGCGAGCGGTTGATAGATGTGGGAGACCGAGACGGTCGGCGGCGCCTTCGGCGTGAACGCCCTCGCGGCGATCTTGGCCAGTTGTTCCGGGCCGATGCCGAGGACGAGCTCCGGCAGCAGGTCGGCGAACCGCTTCTCCATCGGCACCGAGCGGGGGAAGCGCAGTGCCTCCTCGGCGAGGCGGCCGTTGAAGATCTTCGCGACCTCCTTGTACGCGCGATATTGCAGGAGCCGCGCGAACAGCAGGTCGCGGGCCTCCAGCAGGGCGAGGTCCTCCTCGTCCTCGACCTCGCCGGTGGGCAGCAGACGGGCCGCCTTCAGGTCCAGCAGGGTGGCGGCGACCAGCAGGAAGTGGCTCGTCTGGTCGAGGTCCCACTCGGGTCCGCGGGAGCGGATGTACGCGATGAACTCGTCGGTGACCTTGTGCAGGGAGACCTCGGTGATGTCCAGCTTGTGCTTGGAGATCAACCCGAGGAGCAGATCGAACGGCCCCTCGAAGACGTCCAGGTGCACCCGGAACCCGGACGGGGTCTCCTCCCCGCTCTCCGGATCCGCCACCTGCTCGGTCATGCCTCCCATTGTCCGCCACTCCCCGGGATCAGGGGATCACGCATGGGCGCCCGGGATCACGCGCGGGCTTGGGCGGGCCAGCGGGCGAGCAACTCGCGGGCGAGATCGCGGTAGGCGGCCGCCCCCATCGATCCGGGGTCGAACTGCGTGATCGGCTCGCCGGCCAGCGTGGCGTCGGGGAAGCGGACGGTCCGGTTGATCACCGTGTGGAAGACCTTGTCGCCGAAACCCTGCATGATCGTCTGAAGGACCTCGCGTGCGTGCAGCGTCCGGGGGTCGTACATCGTGGCGAGCAGGCCGTCGATCTCCAGACTCCGGTTGAGCCGCTCCTGGACCTTGCCGATCGACTCCATGAGCAGCGCGACGCCGCGCAGCGCGAAGAACTCGCACTCCAGCGGGATCATCACACTGTGCGCGCAGGTGAGCGCGTTGACCGTGAGCAGGCCGAGCGACGGCTGGCAGTCGATCAGGCAGATGTCGTAGTGCGGCAGCAGGGGCTCCAGCGCCCGCTGCAGGGCGTACTCCCTGGCCACCTCGTTGACGAGCCTGATCTCCGCGCCGGACAGGAAGATGTTGCTGGGCAGCAGTTCCATGCCGTCGACGCTGGTGTCGAGCAGGACGTCCTCGACGGTGACGTCCGGCTCCTCCATGATGAGATCGTAGATCGTCGCCTCAAGCGGCCTGGGGTCGATGCCGAGCCCGACCGACAGCGCCCCCTGGGGATCGAAGTCCACCAGCAGGACCCGCTGACCCACCTCGGCCAGCGCGGCGCCGAGGTTGATCGTGGTGGTCGTCTTGCCGACGCCGCCCTTCTGATTCACCATCGCGACGATCCGCGCCGGTCCGTGCGTCTCCGGCGGTGTCGGCTCGGGGAACACCGGGCGCGGACGGCCGGTAGGCCCGATCGCACCGCCGGGGATCCCCGCGTTCCACGTCGCCTCAGTGGTCGCAGTCACCTGT
>BCRI01000050.1 GCA_001552515.1 Sphaerimonospora mesophila NBRC 14179 = JCM 3151 | reverse complement strand
CAAAGATCGGCGGGAGGGGCACTAGTATTCGTAGTCCTCGATCTCGCCCGCCGGTCGGGGCGCCGCGTGGTCGGGGTCGTCGCCCACGTCCCGTCGAGCGCGCCGCTGCCGCAGCAGATCCCAGCAGCGGTCAAGGGACCGCTCCAGGAGCCGGATCCTCGACTGCTCCTCCTCAGAGGTGAGCTCGCCCGCGGCCAGGCGTGCCCGCAGCCGATGCTGCTCATCGATGAGCTGTCTGATTTGTCCGAGAATCTCATCATCCCTCATGTCCACTCCCCGAACTGTCGATTGCCAGGCGTCTGCTACCCTTCATGGCATGCTGCGCGGGCTCCTTCTTATCCGCCGCGGCGAGGGCCTGTAGCAGGCCGGCTCCCTCGCCGCGGAGATGAGTCATGCGCGTCGGCCGCTTGGTCTCTTCCACCCGGCGACCTTTCTCTCGGATCTTTCGATTCTCTTGAGACTTCCCGTCTCCCGATCCCTCGTGTCGCCGGTCTGCCCGACGAGGAGCATGATGAACGCGAATTCGCAGCAGCAACCCAGCCCGATGCCGTACCGGCGTTATGCGCCGTTCGAGCCGGTACGGCTGGCCGACCGCACCTGGCCGAACAAGGTGATCACCAAGGCGCCGCGCTGGTGTGCGGTCGACCTGCGCGACGGCAACCAGGCGCTGATCGACCCGATGGACGCCCACCGCAAGCTCAAGATGTTCGAGCTGCTGGTCCAGATGGGCTACAAGGAGATCGAGGTCGGCTTCCCGGCGGCCTCGCAGACCGACTACGACTTCGTCCGCCAGATCATCGAAGAGGACCGCATCCCCGAGGACGTGGTCATCCAGGTGCTGACGCAGGCCAGGCCCGAGCTGATCGAGCGGACCTTCGACTCGCTGCGCGGCGCCAGGCAGGCCATCGTCCACCTGTACAACTCGACCTCCACCCTGCAGCGCCGGGTGGTCTTCGGCCTGGACCGGGAGGGCATCACCGCCATCGCCGTCGAGGGCGCCAAGCTGTGCAAGAAGCTGGCGGCCCAGATGGAGGGCACCGAGATCTTCTTCCAGTACTCGCCGGAGTCGTTCACCGGCACCGAGCTGGAGTACGCGGTGGAGGTGTGCAACGCCGTCAACGACGTGTGGCAGCCGACCCCCGACCGCAAGGTCATCGTCAACCTGCCGGCGACCGTCGAGATGGCCACGCCCAACGTGTACGCCGACCAGATCGAGTGGATGAACCGCCACCTGGCGTACCGGGACTCGATCGTGCTGTCGCTGCACCCGCACAACGACCGTGGTACGGCCGTGGCCGCGGCGGAGCTGGGATACCTCGCCGGCGCCGACCGCATCGAGGGCTGCCTGTTCGGCAACGGCGAGCGGACCGGCAACGTCTGCCTGGTCACCCTGGGCATGAACCTGTTCTCCCAGGGCATCGACCCGGAGATCGACTTCTCCGACATCGACGAGATCCGCAGGGTCGTGGAGTACTGCAACCAGCTCCCGGTCCACCCCCGTCACCCGTGGGGCGGCGAGCTGGTCTACACGGCCTTCTCCGGCTCCCACCAGGACGCGATCAAGAAGGGCTTCGAGCACCTGGAGCGCGACGCGGCGATCGCCGGGGTGGCGGTGGACGAGTTCGCGTGGGCCGTGCCGTACCTGCCGATCGACCCCAAGGACATCGGCCGCACCTACGAGGCCGTGATCCGGGTGAACAGCCAGTCCGGCAAGGGCGGCGTCGCCTACATCATGAAGGCCGACCACAACCTCGACCTGCCGCGTCGCCTGCAGATCGACTTCTCCCGGGTGATCCAGGGTCACACCGACGCCGAGGGCGGCGAGGTCACGCCGGCCGAGATGTGGGAGCTGTTCCAGGACGAGTACCTGCCCAACCCCGCCAAGCCGTGGGGCCGGCTCGGGCTGCTGGCCCACCGGCACACCTCGACCGTGGACGACAAGGACGTCATCAACGCCGACGTACGGTTCGACGGCGAGGTCCGGGAGATCGAGGGCGTCG
Source organism: Sphaerimonospora mesophila NBRC 14179 = JCM 3151 (assembly GCA_001552515.1). GTDB lineage: Bacteria > Actinomycetota > Actinomycetes > Streptosporangiales > Streptosporangiaceae > Sphaerimonospora > Sphaerimonospora mesophila. The sequence continues at coordinate 45,782 of BCRI01000050.1, read as the reverse complement.
GCAACGGTCCGATCTCCGCCTTCTGCGACGCGCTCGCCGTGGTCGGCGTCACGGTCCGGGTGCTCGACTACACCGGGCACGCGATGAGCGCGGGCACCGACGCCAAGGCGGCCTCCTACGTGGAGTGCGAAGTCGGCGGCCCGGACGGCGTCCAGGTCCTGTGGGGTGTCGGCATCGACGCCAACACCACCACGGCCTCGCTCAAGGCCATCATCTCCGCCGTTAACCGCGCCACCCGCTGACCTCCCCCCACCCGGCCGTGATCTTGTAATTACTCGCGGGGAGGCGGCATGACCTGCCCCGATCCCATTCGTGATCTTGCAAGAACTCGCACGTACGGCCGTTGACCTGCCCAAAAGGCTTTCGTGATCTTGCAGTTGGGGCGGCATCCGGGCGATCCCCGGGTGCCGCCCCTGCTGTGTTCCCGTCTCTCACACGGGATTTCCGACCGGAGCGCCTCCAGGATCCACACTTGTCGCAGACGATTGGCAAAGCCGGGTAAGGCCGCACGCTCGACGTTCTGGTCGGCTGACAGACTCTTGGCTTGTGATGACCATTGAATCGGTGCTGCGTCTTGAGATGGCTCCGGGCATGATCGAGATCCCCGCCGGTGCGATCATCCTGCGGGACGAGGGCACGAAGACGGGCTGGAAGGTCGAGGTCGAGGCATTCCGGCTGGCGCCGCATCCCGTGACATGCGAGCTGTACCAGGCTGTTCGAGGTGAGGCGCCCGTTGGCTCGGCAGGGCCGCGGACACCGGTGACCGAGATCTCCTGGATGGAGGCCGTACGGTTCTGCAACCTGCTCTCGCAGGCGATGAGCCTCGAACCCTGCTACTCGATGGGTGACGACCCCGATGGGCAGGACGTGGTCTGCGACTGGGACGCCGACGGCTTCCGCCTCCCGTCGGAGGCGGAGTGGGAGCACGCGTGCAGGGCCGGGACTTCCGGCGTTCGCTACGGAGAGCTGGACGAGATCGCCTGGCACCGCGGAAACTCGGGCGGCGAGTTGCACGATGTCGCCACCAGGGCGCCGAACGCGTGGGGCCTTTACGACATGATCGGCAATGTGTGGGAGTGGTGCTGGGATCTCTATGACCCCGGCGTCTATGGCCCGTACCGGGTGTTCCGCGGCGGCGGCGCGTATGACCGGCCCAGAGGATGCCGGGCGTCGTGCCGCCGTAAGAGCCACCCGACCTTCCGCATCGACGATCTCGGGTTCCGGCTCGCCCGATCGCTGTGAGCGGGGTTCGCGCCCGGATCGAACCATGTGGATAGCGATTTGTCCCGGTGATACCGCATCGTACGGATCACTTCCAGAGGTATCGCACCCGCGGGAGTGCGGTTTCGCCGTCGATCATGACGTTATTGCTGAAAGAACGCGGGTTTCACAGCAACAACGTCATGGTCGATTGGTTGTTCGCTGTCGTGATCACCAATAGATGATCAATGCGAGTTGTCGGGTGAAGCGGATCGGGCCGCCGTGGCGGGATTTGCCCGAAAGGTACGGGTATGGAGACGCCGGCAGGTAGGGTCGTCCGCGTGGATCTGAGCGACATCGCCACCCGGCTCGGGGTGCCCGTCGAGGACGTCGACCGCGTGCACCGGCTCGCCGGCGCCCTGCCGTCGGCGCCGCTGCCCGCCAAGGCCGACGTGCCCGCGATCCTCGACCGGCTCGCGGTGCGGCCGGACGACGCCGCCGAGATCATGGCGGGCTGGCCCGACCCCGACTCTCCACTGTGGACTCCGGAGCTGCGCTGGCTGCTCGACCGCTCGATCGCCCTGGTCCGCGCCGATCTCGGGGGCCACGACTGGCTGTCGCCCGGTCCGGACCTGCCACGCGAACGGGGCCCCGCCTGGCGGCATCTCTACGTGTATGCCTACCTGGCCCTGGTCGAGGTCGTCACGGGGTACCACCGCGACCACGGCATCGCCGATGCCGTCTCATGGGTGACCCTCGCGGACCTCGGCCGCAACCTCGCGATCGACCGGCGGATGCACGGCGAGGGCTGGCCGGTCATGCAGAGCTGGCTGACGCTGCACGCGCGCGGCGGCGTCTACGAGCTGGGCCGGCTGCAGTACCAGCGCGGCGACACCGCCATCGGCCTGCACATCCCCGAGTCGGGACCGATGACCCCGGAGGCGGTCGCGGCGTCGCTCGACGAGGCCCGCGAGTTCTTTCCGCGCCACTTTCCCGACGAGCGCTACACGGCGTTCTCCTGCGGCTCGTGGCTGCTCGACCCGCAGTTACTGGAGTATCTGCCCGAGGACTCCAACATCGTCCGGTTCCAGCGGAGGTTCGAGCTGGAGCCCTACGAGGAGCCGGAAGGGCTGGACGCCGACGTCGAGGCGCTGCGGTTCGTGTTCCGGACCCTGACCACGCCGCTCGACCGGCTGCCGCGCCGCACCGTGCTCCAGCGCGCGATCGTCGACCATCTGAAGGCCGGCCGCCACTGGCACTGGCGCACCGGACGTTTCCCGATCTAGGGCACCTCCCCGCCGGGACGGCGCAGTTCGAGCAGCCTCATCGACTCCTCGTCGCGGGCATCGGAGCCACACAGGGCACCACCGCGCGCGAACAGTTCCTCGTCCGGCAGGTCGCCGAAACGCTCATGAGCGAAGCACAGGTACATCCGCCGCCTGTCCTCCGGCTCGGCCACCGCGGCTCCCGGCGGGCCACCGAGCGCCAGGCCTATCGGGAGGTCATGCCGTTTCGCGGACTCTGTCAACGGCACGGTGGTGCTCAACCGTGGTACGGCCAGGGCGACCGAGAACATGTCATCCTCGCGGCGATCCGCCGGCGTAAACGATGCGTTCCAAACATGGCGCATCAGTCGAAAGGCAGGCCGAGGAGGTGGGCGAGGCAGGTCATGCTGTGCTCGAAGAGTTCGGCGCGGTGCTCAATGGTGCCGTTGAACTGGCCGAACAGCTCGAAGCTGACCATGCCGAACAGGTCCGTCCAGGCGATGACGGCGCGGGCGACCACGTCGTCGGGGACGCCGGGCATCAGCTCCCGCACCGCATCGAGGTCCGCCGACAGGATCGCCGGGGGCTGCGGGCATATCGGCGGCGGCGACAGCCGTCCGGCATGGTGGGCCTCGGAGATGATCCGTCCATAGACGATCGTGTCGCGGGTGGCCGGCCCGATCGTGTCCTGGGGGGCACGGTAGCCCGGCACCGGTGATCCGTACAGCAGGGCGTACTCATGCGGGTGCGCCAGGGCCCAGTTCCGTACGGCATGGCAGGTGGCGAGCCAGCGTCCGGTGAAGTTCTCACGGGGGCAGGCGGCATCCGCCTTCTCCACGGCCTCGCCGATGGCGTTGTATCCGTCGATGATCAGCGCGGTGAGCAGGTCGTCCCGGCTGGGGTAGTACCGGTAGATCGCCGAGGAGACCATCCCCATTTCACGTGCCACGGCCCGCAACGACAATCCGGCCGCCCCATGGGTCGCCAGATGACGCCGCGCGATATCGGTGATCTCCCGGATCAGTTCCGCCCTCACCCGCTCCCGTGCGGTACGGCTCGCGTTCATGGGGCCACGTTATCAGAGCATGAGAGCAAAACGAGAGCACCGCTCTTGACATTTGCACTCCCGTGAGAGAGCGTTGCTCTCGTAAGAGAGCGGTGAGCGCCAGGGAGACGTGATGCAGGTCGCCAAAGGGGCCAACCTCGCCCTGACCTTCCTTCTGGAGTTGGGCGTGCTGTTCGCGGCGGGCCGCTGGGGCTTCACCCTCGACGCGGGAGCCGTGCTCAGGATCCTCGCCGGGCTGGGCGCCCCGGCGGCGCTCGCCACCCTGTGGGGATTGTTCATGGCCGGGGGCAAGGCGCCCTTCCAGTTTCACGGGCTCGCCCGTGCCGTGTTCGAGATCGTCTGGTTCGGGATCGGAGCCGGTGCGCTCGCCGCCTCCGGGCTCGTCACCGCGGGTGCGGTCTTCTACGCGCTCTACGTCATCAACGCCGTCCTGCGGCTCGTCTGGCACCAGGTCTGACAGCCCACGCATACCATCGTAAAGGAGAAGATCATGGCCAAGCACGTCATCGTCGGGGCCGGGCAGGTCGGTGGTCATGTAGCGGAACTGCTCGCGAATGCGGGCCACGAAGTCGTGGTCGTCACCCGCTCCGGATCGGGTCCCCGCAGGGCCGGTGTCACGCTGGTCGCGGCCGACGCCGGTGACGCCGCGACGATGCGGCGGATCACCGAGGGAGCCGAAGTCCTCTACAACTGCGCCAATCCGCAATACCACCGATGGGCCCGGGACTGGCCGCCGATCGCGGCCTCCCTGGTGTCGGCGGCCGAGGCGGCGGGGGCGGTCCTGGCCGTGCTCGGCAACCTGTACGGCTACGGCCCGGTCGACGGCCCGATGACCGAGGACCTGCCCCTGGCCTCCACCGGGGTCAAGGGCAGGGTGCGGGCCCGGATGTGGGAGGACCTGCTCGCCGCCCACCGGTCGGGCCGGGTGCGGGTGACCGAGGTGCGCGGCTCGGACTACTTCGGTCCTCACGCATCGGACCAGTCGTACTTCGGCGAGCGGTTGCTCGGGCCGCTGCTGTCGTCCGGCAAACCGGCGACGGTTCCCTGGAACCCCGACGTCCCGCACAGCTGGACCTATCTGCCCGACGTCGCGCGGGCCCTGGTCGCGGCGGCGGCCCGGGAGAGCGCCTGGGGCCGGGCCTGGCATGTGCCGACCGGCCCGGCGATGACCATGCGTGAGGTGGCGGAACGGCTGTGCCTGCTCGCCGGCGCTCCCGCACCCCGGTTCAGGCGGCTCCCCGGCTGGATGCTCACCGCGGCCGGACTGGCCGTGCCGTTCCTCAAGGAGTTGAAGGAGATCCGCTATCAGTTCGACCGGCCGTTCATCCTCGACTCCTCGGCGTCGGAGGCCGCCCTCGATCTCGCGCCCACCCCGATGGACGACGCGCTCAAGGAGACCCTCGCCTGGTGGCGCGGCCGCTGATCTGTAGTGTACCGCTGAAGTTTCAAGGTACGCGACTTCCATGCCGTGTACCGCGCCTCTTGAAAGGTGGACAGTCCGGCGTTTAGCCTTACAGCATGACGGACGAAGTCATCAGCGTCGGAGTGCGGGAGTTGCGTGATCGGCTCGCGCACTTCCTGCAGCTGGCCCAGGCGGGGACCGTTGTGGAGATCACTGAAAGGGGGCGGCCCGTGGCGCAGCTCGCGGCTCTGCCGCACGACCGCGTCGTCACCGAGAAGCTCGTCGCCGAGGGGCGGATGACGATGCCGGAGATCGAGATCGACTGGAACCACTGGCATGTCACACAGGGGCAGCCGGGTGCGCCGCTGCCGAGCGAGACGCTGGCCGATCTCCGGTCGACGGAACGATGATCTATCTCGACTCTTCGGCACTGGTCAAGCTCGTCGTCCTGGAGGCCGAGACGGCGGCGCTCGGGCAGTGGCTGGCGGCGAGGGCGACGCCCGTGGTCACCTGCGCCCTGGCGCGTACCGAGGTGCCGCGGGCGGTACGGCCGCACGGAGCCGAGGCGATCGCCGCCGCACGCGGCCTGCTGTCCAGACTGCGGATCATCGCCATGGATGACCGCCTCCTCGACGCCGCAGGGGTGATCGGGCCGCCTGGCCTGCGCAGTCTCGACGCCGTCCACCTCTGCGCCGCGCAGGCGCTCGATCGCGCGCTCGACTGGTTCGTCGCCTACGACGAACGCCTGCTCGCAGCCGCCGAGGGCGCTGCTATGCCGACCATCTCTCCGGGAGTCATATGAAGATCGGAATCATCGGACTGGGCGACATCGCGCGCAAGGCCTATCTGCCGGTGCTGGCGGCCACGGCGGGGATCGAGCCGCACCTGTGCACACGCGATCGGGAGGTCCTCGACCGGCTGGGCGACGCTTACCGGATCGGCGCCAGGTTCACCTCGGTCGACGAGCTGATCCGAGCGGGGATCGACGCGGCGTTCGTCCACGCCGCCACGGAGGCCCACGTGCCGATCGTGTCCGCGTTGCTGGAGGCGGGCGTGCACGTCTACGTGGACAAGCCGCTCGCCTACGATCTCGCCGACGCCGACAAGCTCGTACGGCTGGCCCGGGAGCGGGACAGGTCGCTCATGGTCGGCTTCAACCGCAGGCACGCCCCCGGCTACGCCGCGCTGCGTGAGCTGCCACGCGACCTGATCGTGATGCAGAAGAACCGGTCGGGCCTGGCCGTCGACCCCCGTGCGGTGATCTTCGATGACTTCGTCCACGTCGTCGACACGCTGCGCTTCCTCGCCCCGGCCGAGGTGACGGACACGGTCATCAGGACCCGGGTGCGCGACGGGCTGCTGGAGCACGTCACGCTCCAGCTCGGCGGCGACGGCTTCACCGCCGTCGGCGTGATGTGCAGGGTCAGCGGCGCCGCCGAGGAGACCTGCGAGGTCATGGGCGGCGACGTGAAGCGGAGGGTGGTCAACCTCGGCGACGTGATCGACTACACCGCGGGCGAGACGCTCGCCAGGAGGGCCGACTGGACCCCGGTGGCCCGGCAGCGCGGCATCGAGCAGGCCTGCGGCGCGTTCCTCGACGCGGTACGGCAGGGCCGTACGATCAGCGCGGATGACGCCCTTGTCACCCACGCCGTCTGCGAGGACATCGTCGCCGCCGCCGGCTGAGCACCGGCGGCGGCCTGGATCAACGGGGAACGGTGATCACCGGGAGGACAGGTACCGCTCGCCGAGGGCGCGGAGCCGGGAGTGGGCCGACTCGTACGCCTCCGGACGGCCGAGGTACGCCTTGGGCAGTTTGGCGACCATCGTGTAGTTGGTGTCCACCACGTTGCCCACGGGCGCCTCGCCGCCCTGGCTGATCAGCTGGTAGGCGTCGAGCGTGTCGAGCCCGGTGAGCGAGGCCGTCCAGGTGACGAGGTCGTGCTGGCTGATCCGGTAGGCGTCCTCCAGCGGCCGGGCCGAGCCGGTCGACATCAGGTGGTCGTCGTCCTCCATGCGCGGCCACGGTGTGCCGACGCCCTTGACGAGCTCGACGGCGACGACGGTGTTCATCGCGGCCTCGACGGCGGTGCCGCAGACCTCGCCGTGGCCCTGGCGGCAGTGCCCGTCGCCGACGGAGAACAGCCCGCCCTCGACGTTGACGCCCAGATAGAGGGTGACGCCGGCCCGCAGCTCGGGGGTGTCCATGTTGCCGCCGTGCGCGTCCGGAGTGATCGTCATCCGCGACTCGGACGCCGCCGGGGCGACCCCCACCGTGCCGTGCATCGGGTCGAGCGGCATCTCCACGCTGAAGTCGCCGCGTCGCGCGTGGTAGCGGACGACCCCCTTCTCCACGTCGACGTCGTACATCCAGACCACCTCGTCCAGCGGCGGGTGCAGCATCGCCGTCGTGTGGGTCGTGGTGAGCGCCCCGAAGTGCGGAAACGTGGTGGAGACCGCCCAGTCGCGGGCCGGCTCTATCGACACGAAGTGCAGCGCGATCGTGTCGCCCGGCTCGGCCCCCGCCACGTGGAAGGGCCCGGTGACCGGGTTCAGGTACGGAAACTCGCAGACCCGCGACGGCAGGTCCGCCGGGCCGCGCACCCGCCCGCCGAAGCAGTCCTCCGTGTAGATCTCCAGGATCGTGCCCGGCGCGATAGTGGCCACGGGCGACCGCCCGCCGAAGGTGTAGGACAGCTCTTCCGGCGTGGGCCGGTAAGAGACGACGTTCACTCGGAGACCTCCGTCTCGTCGGGAAGGGAGGGGCGACGGCCGAGGAGAGTCAGCACGCCGAGCGTGACGATGCCGAGCGCCAGCCAGATCAGGCCGACGGTCTGCGCGGCGACCTTGGCGTTGATCACGACGTACAGCAGGATCAGGAAGCCGATGCCCGGGGCGATGAGGTGCCGCCACCAGTCGCGGCTGCCCTTGCGTACGACGTAGTGGACGACGACCGAGACGTGCAGTGCGAGGAAGGCGGTCATCGCGCCGAAGTTGATGAGCGAGCTGAGCAGGTCGATCCCGTCGTCGCGCGAGGACATGTAGACGCCCAGGACCAGCGAGACGGCGGCGACCAGCAGCGTGGCGTTGACCGGCGCCTTGTGCTTGGGGTCGATCTTGCTGAGGAACCGAGGGAGCTGCCGGTCGCGGGCCATCGCGAACAGCAGGCGCGAGGTGGCCGCCTGGGCGACCAGGGAGTTGGCGAAGCCCCATGCCACGGCGGTGGCGACGGCGGTGAGCACGCTCAGCCAGTGGCCGCCGGCGGCCTCGGCCGCGTTGTAGAACGCCGTGCCGTCCGGGTCGCCGTTGGCGAGCAGCTCGGCGCGGTTCGGCACGAGCAGCGAGGCGACCCAGGTCTGGGTGATGAACAGCAGGCCGGCCAGCATCAGTGCGCCGACCATGGCCCGGCCGAGCTTGCGGGCGTCCTCGCGGCTCTCCTCGGCGAGCATCGAGATGCCGTCGAAGCCGAGGAAGGAGAGCACCGCGATCGACACCGCGCCGAACGCGAGCTCCCAGGTGAACGTCGAGGAGTCGAAGATCGGGCTGAAGAAGTCGCCGTGCCCCTTGCCCTGCGCGAGCGCGACGACGCCGATGACCAGGAAGATCGCCAAGACGATCAGCTCGCCGATCAGCATGATCTTGTTCATCCTGGCGGTCATCTTGATGCCCAGGGAGTTGACCACCGTGTTGAGCACGATGAACATGATCATCCAGGCCCAGAGGGGCACGGCGGGCACGAACGACGCCATGGCGGCGCTGGCCACCAGGTAGAGCAGTGCGGGCACGAGGATGTAGTCGGCCAGGATGACCCAGCCGGCGAGGAAGCCGACCGGGGCACCGATGCCGCGCCCGGCGTAGGTGTAGACCGATCCAGACATCGGGAACGCCTTGGACATCTGCGCGTACGACAGCGCGGTGAACGCCATCGCGACCATGCCGATCGCGTAGACGAGCGCGACCATCCCGCCGGAGGACTGGAAGACGCCGCCGAAGATCCCGAACGGTGCGATCGGCACCATGAAGATCAGGCCGTAGATCATCAGGTCGGCGAAGCTCAGCGACCTGTTCAGCTCCTGCTTGTACCCGAAGCGTTCCACTCCGGAGGGGGATGCCGCCGGGGCCGGCGACTCGGAGAGGGATGACATTCGTGCTCCTTCGCGTGGGGGGCAGAGCGTACGATAGAGCTAATCCTTGAATTAGAAAAGGTTTCTCTAGAAACTTTCTTGCGAAATCCCTTACAAATCGACGACCGGGCAGGTCAGCAGGAGGTCACGACATCGAAGTCCAGGCCATCGGCTCGTCCCAGGTATACGCGCTGCCGTACGTGCCGCCCGGAAAGGGTGAGCGGCCCCCGGCCGCTGACGATCGAGGTGCCGTCGGAAACGGCGTCGATCGCCGGCACGACGAGGGCGCCGGCGCGCTCGGCGAGGGCCGCGAGCATGAGCACGCCTTCGTAGCAGCCGTGTCCGTGGCCGTTGAGCAGCGGCGCCTGCGGCCCGAACCGCCGGGTGTAGCGTTCGCGAAGGCCGAGGTTCGCCTCCGTGGCGATGCTGCCGAAGTAGCCCATGGCGGCGTACAGCTCCCCGCTGGTGTCGCCCCCGATCGCCAGCAGACCGTGCTCCTCCAGCGCACCGCACAGCCGGGCGCAGCCGAGCCCGCTCGCCGCGAACTCCCGGTTGAACCCGACGAGGTCGCTGCCGATGAGGTTGAGCAGCACCGCGTCGGGCCGCACCGCGGCCAGCTCCTCGATCAGCGGGCCCATGTCGCGGATGCCGAACGGGACGAGCCGTTCACCGACCACGGTGGCCGACCGCGACAGCAGATGGTCCCGCGCGGCGGCGTGCACCAGCCGCGGCCAGACGTAGTCGTTGCCCAGCAGGAACCAGCGCCGTGCCCGGCGGTGCTCGATGAGCCAGTCGAGTCCCGGCCCGACCTGCCGGGAGGCCGGCTCGCCGAGGAAGTAGACACCGGGACGGCGGACGCCGCCTTCGTACGGCGGCGCGTAGACGAAGGGGACCATGCCCCGCAGCGAATCCTCGATCGACACCCGCACGTCGCTGGCGTGGGTGCCGACGACCGCCTGTACGGCCCCGGCCCGCGCCAGCTCGGCGACCTCTTCGGCGACCAGCGCGGGTGGGCGGCCGCCGTCGACCAGGACCAGCTCCACCGGCCTGCCGAGCAGCCCGCCCGCGTCGTTGACCTCCCCTGCCGCCAGCATCGCGCAGTTGATCGCACCCGGGCCCACGAGGCCGAGTACGCCGGAGACCGGCACCACCAGGGCGAAACGGAGCGTGTCGGCCCTGAGCAGGTGCGCCTCCAGCGGTTCGAGGAGGGCTGCGGCAAGATCGGCCACGGAGAAGAGTATGGTCCATCGGCACCAGCCGGGGAAAGGATGAATCGATGGTGACGGCCGGGCGCGACGGTGACGACGGCGCCGGAGTCTCCCGGGCGGCGCCCGCCGACCCCGGCTCGACCGGGCCAGGCTCGACCGGACCAGGCGCAACGGGATCCGGCTCGACCGGACCGGGCTCGAGCGGACCGGGCTCCTCCGGGCTGGGCTCCTCGCTCGCCTATCTGCTGAGCCGCGCCGAGCGCGGCGTCAACCGGGGGCTGGCGGCCGCGCTCGCCGCGGAGGAGGTCACCGTCGAGCAGTGGCGCATCCTCCAGGCCCTCGCGGACGGGCGCGGCCACACCATGGGCGACCTCGCCGAGGCCGCGCTCATGCCGCACCCCACGCTCACCAAGGCCGTCGACCGGCTCGTCGACCGGGCCCTCGTCTACCGGGGGCGCGACCCCGTCGACCGCCGCAAGGTGGTGGTCCTGCTGGCGGGCCGGGGCAGCGACCTGCTCGGCCGCCTGGAGGCGGGGATCGCCGAGCACCACCGGGTGATCCTCGGGACGTACGGCCCGGCCAGGACCGAGCGGCTCATGCGCGAGCTGGAACAGCTGGTGCGGTCGCTGGAGGGCGAGCCATAGGCCGCACCACCCTCGCCGGTCCGCGCCATCCTGGCCGGTGCCGGGTCCGTACCATCCTGGCCGGTGCCGCCGTCAGAACTCCTTCAGCGCCTCCGCCAGCCGATCGACCGCCCAGGACAGGTCCTCGCGGGAGACGACGAGGGGCGGCGCGAGCCGGATCGTCGAACCGTGGGTGTCCTTGGCCAGCACGCCCCGGCGCATGAGCGCCTCGCTGATCTGGCGGCCGGTGCCGAGGGCGGGGTCGATGTCGATGCCCGCCCACAGGCCGCGCCCGCGCACCGCCACCACGCCCCGGCCGACCAGCTCGCCGAGCCGCTCGTGCAGGAGAACGCCCAGCTCGCGGGCCCGTGCCTGATATTCGCCGGTACGCAGCAACCCGACGACCGCGATGCCGACCGCGCAGGCGAGCGGGTTGCCGCCGAACGTCGAGCCGTGCTGGCCGGGCCGGATGACGCCGAGCACGTCGGCGTCGGCGGCGACGGCCGAGACCGGGACCACCCCGCCGCCCAGGGCCTTGCCCAGGACGTAGATGTCCGGCACGACCCCCTCGTGGTCGCAGGCGAACGTGTCGCCGGTGCGGCCGAGCCCCGACTGGATCTCGTCGGCGATGAACAGGATCCCCTGCTCGGAGCAGAGCTCGCGGACCGAGGCGAGATAGCCGTCCGGCGGCACCAGCACGCCGGCCTCGCCCTGGATGGGCTCCAGGAGCACGGCGACCGTGTTCTCGTCGATCGCCTCTCTGATCGCCTCGGCCGAGCCGTACTTGACGATCCGGAAGCCGGGGGTGAAGGGGCCGAAGCCCCCGTGAGCGTCCGGGTCGGTGGAGAAGCCGACGATCGTCGTGGTGCGGCCGTGGAAGTTGTCCTCCATGACGACGATGTTCGCCCGGTCCGGGGCCACGCCCTTGACCTCGTAGCCCCACTTGCGCGCCACCTTGATGGCGGTCTCCACGGCCTCGGCGCCGGTGTTCATCGGCAGGATCATGTCCTTGCGGCACAGGTCGGCCAGGGCCGTGGCGAACTCGGCGAACCGGTCGTGGAAGAACGCCCGGCTGGTCAGCGTCAGCCGGTCGAGCTGTTCGCGTGCGGCGGCTAGGATGGTGGGGTTGCCGTGGCCGAAGTTCAGCGACGAATATCCGGCCAGGCAGTCGAGGAAGCGCCGGCCGGCCACGTCGGTCACCCAGGCGCCCTCGGCGGAGTGGAGCACGACGGGCAGCGGGTGATAGTTGTGCGCACCGCGGGTCTCGCTGATGCGGATGAAGTCTTCGGCGTTGGAAGGAGTGTTCACCGGATCTCCAGGGTGCAGCACTTGGGACCCCCGCCGGACTTGCGCAACTCGCTCAGGTCCACGGGGACGACTTCGAAGCCCCGGCGCTTGAGCTCCAGGATGAGCCCGGTCGCCTCGGCGTTGACGACCACGTTCCGCCCGTCGCTGACCGCGTTGAGGCCGAGCACCTCCGCGTCGGCGGCCGAGGCGATGACGGCGTCGGGGAACAGCCGCTGCAGCACGCGCAGGCTGCCGGCCGAGAACGCTCCAGGGTAGTACGCCACGTTGTGGCCGTCCAACGGGAACAGCGCCGTGTCGAGGTGATAGAACCTGGGGTCCACCAGCCGCAACGTGACGACCGGGCGGCCCAGGAACTCCTGGGCCTCCATGTGGGAGGCGACGTCCGTACGGAACCCGGTGCCGGCGAGGATCACGTCGTCGAGCGTCAGGTAGTCGCCCTCGCCCTCGTTGGTGAAGGACGGCGCCAGCGTCTCGTAGCCCCGCCGGATGAACCAGTCGAGGTAGGCCGGGCCCTCGGCGGCCCGCTCTGCGTGGGCGAACTTCGCCCCGTAGACCCTTCCCTCGACGACGAGCGCGCCGTTGGCGGCGAACACCATGTCCGGCAGGCCCTCGATGGGGTCGATCAGGCTCACCCGGTGCCCGAGGCTCTCGTACGCCTGCCGCAGGCTCTCCCACTGCCCTACGGCTCTCGCCGTGTCGGTCCCCTCGCCGGGGTCCATCCACGGGTTGATGGAGTAGGAGACCGTGAAGAACTCCGGCCGGCACATCAGGTAGTGCCGAGCCGTGCTCGTACGGTCGCTGCGCGAGATCTCAGCCGATGGCGCGAGTGACATTCAGACTCCATCCGAAAAACACCTCAGCTAACGGATCTTCAGGTTAGGAATCCGGGGCCGTGGGGCCAATGGGTGCTCGTTGCGCCTTCGGGTGGATCGGTTGCGTCTTCGGCCGAATTTCGGCGATCCGTTAACCCGGGGGCGCGGGGTGGTGGTGGGTCCCGCTGATCAGACGGGACAGGACGATCGAGCTCTTGGTCCGCACGACGAACGGCTCGGCCGCGATGCGCTCGATGACGCGCTCCACATGGCGTACGTCGGTCGCGCGGATGTGCAGCAGGGCGTCCGCCTCGCCGGTGACCGTGCAGGCCGAGACGACCTCCGGGTGCCGGGCGGCGGCCGCTCCGATCTCCGCCGGCGAGGTCTTGCCGCGGCAGTACAGCTCGACGTACGCCTCGGTCGTCCAGCCGAGGGCCGACGGCTCGACCCGGGCGCTGAAGCCGGTGATCGCGCCGGTCGCGACCAACCGGTCGACGCGGCGTTTGACCGCCGGAGCCGACAGCCCGACCTGGCTGCCTATCTCGGCATATGTCGCGCGCGCGTCCTCTACGAGAGCCCTGATGATGGCGCGGTCCAGCTCGTCCACCTTCACGGGACCTGTATACCGGTCCGCCGTCCGCTGCACGTCACGCGGCGGCGGCGCCGCGGCCGCTTCACCCGTCCGTGGCGGGACGTAGCGCGTAGTCGCCGACTCCGTGCTCGAGCAGGTCGAAGGCGATCTCGGCCTGGGCCCGGATGTCGGAGACGATCCGATCGCCGTCCTCCCCGGCCATCCTGCGGACCGCGAAGTGGCGGGTCAGGGTGGTGACCACCGAGCAGATCTGGGCCGCCACCAGCCAGGGCGTGACGTCGTCGGGGTCGGCGTCGGTCTCGTCGGCGAGCGCCTCGGCGAGCAGCTCCTCCCGGCGGCGGGTCATCAGGCTCAGGCGGGCCTGCAGGGCGGCGCTCTCCCGGACGCGCCGGGTGAACAGGTCGGCGCCCTCGTGCATGCCGTACCGCCAGTCGCCGTCGCGCAGGGACTCGAAGAAGTCGCGGCGCACCGCCCCGACGGCCGACTCGCCGGGCCGCCGGTCGAGGATCACCCGCGCCAGCAGGTTTTCGACGTCCTCGCTCCGGTCGAGGAACAGGTCCTCCTTGGTGTGGAAGTAGTTGAAGACCGTGTTGACGGACACGTCGGCGGCCCGCGCCACCTCGGCCACGGTCACGTCGTCGAATCCCCGCTGCAGGAACAGCCCCATCGCGATGTCGGCGATGCGCTGCCGGGTCTCCCGCTTCTTCCGTTCACGCAGGCCCTCCATGCGGACATTCTAAGGGTCGCAACAATTTTTCAGTGACTCCAAATTTGGTGTTACTCTACCAATCATGATTCACGCCAGAGGACTCACCAAGACGTTCGGCGACGTCGAAGCCGTGCGCGGCATCGATCTCGACGTGTCGGCCGGGGAGATCGTCGGTCTTCTCGGGCCGAACGGGGCCGGCAAGACCACGACGATGCGAATGCTGACCACCCTGCTCCGGCCGACATCGGGCACGGCCGCCGTCGCCGGATGCGACCTGCTCGCCGACCCCGCGGACGTCCGGCGGCACATCGGCTACGTCGCCCAGGGCGGCATGATCGGGCCGTTCTCGCCCGTGGGGGAGGAGCTAGAGCTCCAGGCCCGCCTGTACGGCATGCGCCGTACCGAGGCCGGGGAACGGGTGACCCGCCTGCTGGCCGAGCTGGACCTGAGCGGGGTGGAGCGGCGGATCGCCGCGTCGCTGTCCGGGGGCCAGAAGCGGCGGCTGGACATCGCGATGGGCCTGCTCCACCGGCCGGACCTGCTCTTCCTCGACGAGCCCACGACCGGGCTCGACCCGCAGAGCCGGGCCGACCTGTGGGAACGCGTACGGCGCCGGCGCGAGCAGGACGGCCTGACCGTGTTCCTGACGACGCACTACCTGGAGGAGGCCGACGCGCTGTGCGATCGGGTCCTCATCGTCGACCACGGCCGGATCGTCGCCTCGGGCACGCCGCGCGAGCTCAAGTCGGCGTACGGCGCCGCCACGCTCGACGACGTCTTCCTCTCGGTCACCGGCCGGGAACCGCGTGAGGGAGCCGCGGCATGACCACACTCACCGGGCCGACCACCGCGCACACGCTGGCCGCGCTGATCGGCTACCACCTGCGCGGCACCCTCAAGAACAGGTTCGCGATCGTCTTCGGCGCCGTGCAGCCGTTCCTCTACCTCGTGCTGTTCGGTCCGCTGTTCGACCGCAGCGGCGTCGGGTCGTGGGCCGTGCTCGTTCCCGGCCTGCTCGTCCAGCTCGGGCTGATGAGCGCCGGGATGGTGGGCTTCACCATCGTGTTCGACCAGCGGTTCGGCGTGTTGGAGCGGCTCAGGGTCACCCCGGCGAGCCGGGTCGCGCTGCTGCTCGGCCGGGTGTTCAAGGACGGCCTCGTGCTGCTCGTCCAGGCCGTGGTCATCATCGCGGCGGGGTTCTTCCTGGGGCTGCGGGCGCCGCTTCCCGGCGTGCTGCTCGGCCTGCTGCTCATGGTCGTCCTGTCGGTCGGCATGGCCTCGCTGTCGTACGCGGCCGCCCTCACGATCAAGCAGGAGCTGTTCGCGCCGGTGATGTCCACCGTGGCGATCCCGCTCATGCTGCTGTCGGGGGCGCTGCTGCCGATGTCCCTCGCGCCCGCGTGGCTGGACGTGGTCTCCCGGCTCACGCCGTTCCGGTACGCGGTCGAGGCGCTGCGTGCGCTGTTCGCCGGAGCTTACGCCTCGCCTGACGTTCTGTGGGGCGTGCTCGTGACGTCGGCTTTCGTCGTCATCGCGGTCGCCATGGGCACCCGGATCTTCCAGCGGGAAAACTCCTGATCATCGGCGCGGAAAGTCAGCGGAAAACCACGCGAACTTCCTTCCGGTTGCGGCAGCGCGTACACGACTGAGGCGGTCACAATGGTTGCGTGGCGGACGTCAACTTCACACTCGTCCAGCTGCGTTACTTCGTGACGGCGGCCGAGCTCGGCAGCATGACCGCGGCCAGCAGGGAGCTGATGGTGGCGCAGTCGGCGATCTCGGCCGCCATCGCCCAGGTCGAGCGGGAACTCGGCGTCCAGCTGCTGATCCGCCATCATGCCAGGGGGCTGTCGCTCACCCGTTCGGGGGAGCGGTTCCTCGTGGAGGCCCGTGAATTCCTGTCACACGCCGCCGCGCTGGCCCAGTCGGCGCGTGGGCTAGCCGGCTCGCTGACCGGGGAGCTGTCCGTCGGCTGCCTGACCGCGCTCGCGCCGTTCTACCTGTCCCGGCTGCTGCGCGAGTTCGCCGGCCGGTTCCCCGGCGTCCGGGTCACCGTGATCGAGGGGGAGATCTCCGCCATGGAGGCCGCCCTGCTCGACGGCCGGTGCGAGGCCGCCCTGGTCTACGCGACCGACCTCGCCCTCGATCTCGACCTCCGGCTGCTCACCCAGGCCAGGCCGCACGCGCTGCTGCCGCCGGGGCACCGGCTCGCCGAGGCGGAGGCGGTGTCCCTGGCCGACCTGGCGGGGGAGCCGATGATCCTGCTGGACCTGCCGCGCAGCCGCGACTACTTCCGCACGCTCTACGCCAGCGAACCCCGGGTGCGGTTCCGCACGTCGAGCTTCGAGACGGCCAGGTCGTTGGTGGCCGGCGGGCACGGTTACTCGATCCTCACCCAGCAGGCCGCGACCGATCAGACCTACGACGGCGGCCGGGTGGTCAGCGTGCCGATCAGCGACGAGGTGCCGCCGCTCGACGTCGTGCTGGCCTCGGTGCGCGGTGTACGGCCCACGGCCCGCGCGGCGGCCTTCGCCGAGACGTGTGCGGCGTTCTTCGCCGCGATGCCTGAGTGATGACAATTGCACGTGCAAGCGCGCTTGCATACGCAAGGGTCAGGGCAAGATACACGATGAAGGGAAGCTCACATGAGGTGACGGGTGACGACCTGAGGGAACGGCGATGACCGCAGATCTGGCAGGGCCGGGAGCAGCGACAGCACCTTCATGGCTGACCACGATGTTCGAGCAGGACGACTTCCCGGATCTGCCGGTTCCGCCGTCGGTCGTGTGCGCGCTTCCGGCCGGAAGCGTTTCCCCCGCCGTCGCCCGGGACTTCACCGCCGAGACGCTGCGCGCGTGGGGTTTCCCGCGGCTCGTCCCCGACGCGCTGGTCGTCGTGTCCGAGCTGGTGACGAACGCGCTCCGGCACGCACCCCGATGTTCGCAGCACCAAGATTCACAGTGTCGCGATTCCCAACGCCGCGATCCCGACGGCCCGCCCATCCTGTTGTGGTTGGTGAACCACGTGGATGTGACGGGCCGCTTTCATATCGGCGTCGGCGTCGGCGACGCCAGCGAGCGGGTTCCGGCACTGAGCCGGGAGTGCGATCTGTCGACGGAGACCGGCCGGGGCCTCCACCTGGTCGACGCGCTGAGCATCGCATGGGGCTGGATCCTCACCGGCGATGGCAAGATCGTGTGGGCGCTGTTCGACGGCCACGCCGACTGAGCTGCTCAGATTCAGGCGGCGGCGCGGACTGAAGATCAGCGGGGTGCTCCCCTCGCCCTACCTGCACCGACCCGTCGTCCGGGACGTCGTGCCCGTGCTGGAGCGTCCCCGGCGGCACGGGCGGGCTCTCGCCTGCAGGCGTGAACCGGCTGCCGCGGCGACGGCAGGCCGGCCACGATCCGGTGGCGGGCCCCGCCGCCGCTGGTCAAGATCGCTGCATGCGCATTCTCCATGAACTCGCCCGGGCCCACTGGGAGCAGCGCCGGTGGCCATGGCCACCCAGCCGA
Source organism: Sphaerimonospora mesophila NBRC 14179 = JCM 3151 (assembly GCA_001552515.1). Classification (GTDB taxonomy): domain Bacteria; phylum Actinomycetota; class Actinomycetes; order Streptosporangiales; family Streptosporangiaceae; genus Sphaerimonospora; species Sphaerimonospora mesophila. The sequence continues at coordinate 27,958 of BCRI01000050.1, read as the reverse complement.
GATCGCGGCGATTGCAGACTTGCCGGTAGGGACGGGTACGGCCACCGCGATCATCGAGTGTCGTGCTGACAATCAACGATCAAGCGGTGGCCGCAGGCCATGCCCCCTCGCCTGGAGACCGGAGAAGGAGCCGGGCTAGGCCGGGTCGGCGTCGCCCGTGAGCTGCTCGGCCGCCTCCTCGGGCGACTGCTCGAGATCCTGGTCGGCCTGAGCCTGGGCCTGGGCGGAGGCCTTGTCCAGCCGCACCCAGCTCACCACGCTCTCCACGGCGAACAGGATGAACAGGTAGGCCGTGAGGACGGCGACGACGGCGGTCAACTGGCCGGCCACCGCGCCCACACCCAGGATCAGCAGCCGGCCCTCCCAGCCGAGCCCGGCGCGGAACAGCCACGCGGGCGGCCAGATGCCCTGCCTGGTGCGATAGACCGTGTCGTACGTGTGGTAGCCGACCACGTAGAGCAGCACGAACAGCAGCCACTTGGGGGTGTCCTCGGCCAGCCCGAGCAGGATGATCGTGAGGAACTCCGCGCCCCGCAGCAGCGGCGGGGTGAGCCAGTCCAGCCGTCCGAGGTGGTCGCTCGGCGCGCTCGGCACGACCAGGGCGACCAGGATCAGCACGGGCGCCAGCAGGATCGGTCCCTCGTCGAGCACGCCGCCGACGGCCAGGGCCACGATGGCGAGCAGCGCCACGAGCGTGAACGGCACGGGCGGCAGGCCGCGGCCCAGCACCCCCTTCAGCGTGGTGGCGATGGGGCCGTCGTCGCGATAGGCCAGCAGCCGCTCGGTCTGTATGCGGCGGCGTTCCTCGTCCGGGTCGGGAATCGTGGTGGTCTGCGGCTGGGTGATCATGCGAGAGACCTCAGGATGCGTCCGGTGAGGGTGTAGATGGTCGCGACGCCGCCCCAGATCACGAGCGTGAGGAACGTGACGCGGGGGTCGAAGAAGGCAGCGGTGATCGCGATGGCGGCGAAACGCTCCCCGATGGGGAACACGATCATCTTGCGCGCCCAGTGCACGGGACGGAACCTCCCGGCCTTGGTCCAGAGCTTGAGCAGGCTGCGGATGCCCGAGTTGCGGCGCGCCTTGCGCTCCTCCAGCGCCTCGCGCAGCGGGCGGTCCTCGGGGACCGTCAGATCGAGCGTGGGCAGCGGGACGGGCGCCCTGCGCCGGTTGGCCGCGCCGAACGAGAAGTCGAGCAGGTGCTTGACCGACTGGAGCGCCAGCGCCACCAGGGCGAGGATCCAGATGCCCTCTCCGTCCCCGAACTGACCGGACACGGTCGCGCCGACGGCGAGGCCGACGAAGACCGCGTACTCCTTGAACCGGTCGAACGTGGCGTCCAGCCAGGCTCCCAGCACGCCGAACTTCCGTGCGTATCGGGCGACCTGCCCGTCGACGCAGTCGAAGACGAACGCGAAGTAGATGAGCACCGCGCCGGCGATCGCACCCCACCGGGTGCCGGTCGCGAACGCGCCGGCCGACAGCAGGCCGAGAAGGATCGAGATGAGGGTGACCTGGTTGGGGGTCAGCCCCCGGCGGGCCGCCCAGCGCGCGATGAACCTCGAATAGGTGCTGACGAAGAACGTGGTGAAGAAGCCGTCGGCGCCCTTCACGGCGTGGTTCAGCCGGGCCCGGTCCTCGTCGAACCCGGCCATCTCCGCCAGGGCCTCGTCCGCCTCCCGCTGATCGTGGACCCGGCGGTAGAACAGGTCCCTGCGGCCGCGGATGCCGACCGACACGCCGCGCCGTACGAGACCCAGCACGAGCAGCTCGACGACGTCGTCCTCGGGGCCGAACAGGTGGGCCATGTCCGCCAGCTCGCGGGCGGCCTCGGCGAGCACGGCGGCGTGCCGCTGGTGGAGGCGGAGCGGTCCGAGCAGCGCGGCGTTCGGGCGGGTGACGGCGTGATAGGCGGTGCCGACCGAGATGATCCGGCCGCGGCCGGCCCGGGTGCGCTGGGGGAGACCCTCGATCACCTTCTGGCCGATCTCGGGCTCCGCCTCCTCGATGGGCGGCTCCTCCGGCGCGTCCTCGTGCCGCTCCTCCCGGACGATCAGTGCGAGGGCGTGCCGCTTGGCCTTGTTGATCTGGTAGATCAACTCGTCGTGCACCAGCGACTGCGCGGGCAGGATCAGCAGGTTGTCGGCTGAGTCCTCGACCGCGTCGGCGAGCGCCCGAAGGTCCCCGGCTACGTCCGGGCTCTCCACGACCCGCCTCGAATGGCGTCGGAAGGCGGGAGCGTCGGCAGGCCGGGCGATGGTGATCGGCTCGGGATCGAGCGAGGCGAGCTGCTCGAGCAGCCTGCCGTACACCGAGGGGGCTCCGGGAAGCGACGCCAACGTGATGTCCGCCGGCGACACGGGCTGGCCGCCTGGCGGTGGAGAACCGATCGGGCCGGGCGGCGAGCCCAGCAGGACCACGCGGGTCATGGCAACCTTTCAAGCGACAGGGGGATCAGGCCACGGTCGCGGCCCGTGGATCTTCTGGACCTACCTGCGTCGCTACGGCGAAGACCCATCGGGACACTCCCTGGGCGTGCCCCGGGATCGTCGCCGTGGCGAGACCCACGGGACACTCCCTGGCTTGACCGGCGCGGAGAAATCCGCCGGAGGCCAAAGCTTAGTGACCTTTCGGTCGAACCAGTGCATCCCAGGCACACCGTACGACCGACAAATGCCCGAGCAGCCCAATCATTACCGAATTTTCATCATAATGAGCCCGGCCGTCGCCGCTCTCAGCCGCCGCTCCAGGCGCCGATCGGGACGGCCATAGGATGGGACGATGAGCCTCTACCGGGACGAGGGCGTCGTGCTGCGCACCCAGAAGCTGGGCGAGGCCGACCGAATCATCACGATCCTCACCAGGCGCACCGGCAAGGTCAGGGGCGTGGCCAAGGGCGTACGCAAGACCAAGTCGCGGTTCGGCGCGCGGCTGGAGCCGTTCTCCCACGTCGACCTGCAGATGCACGCCGGCCGGTCGCTCGATGTGATCACCCAGGCCGAGACCCTGCGTCCGTACGGCGAGGCACTCGTGATCGACTATCCCCGCTACACCGCTGGCACGGCGATGCTGGAGACGGCCGATCGGCTGATCATGGGCGAGAAGGAGCCCGCCCTGCGCCAGTTCCTGCTGCTGCTGGGCGGGCTGCGCACGCTCGCCGAGGGCGGGCACGAGCCCAGGCTGGTGCTGGACGCGTTCTTCCTGCGCTCGCTGGCCGTGGCGGGCTACGCCCCCGCCCTGTCGGGGTGTGCCAGATGCGGGGCAGAGGCCGTACGAGCCTTCGCGATCGCCGCGGGCGGCGTGGTCTGCGGCTCGTGCCGCCCGGCCGGAGCCGCGGTGCCCGCCGCCGAGACGATCGCGCTGATGATCGCGCTGCTGCGCGGCGACTGGCCGGCCGCCGACGCCTCCGAGTCCCGGCACCGGACCGAGTGCAGCGGTCTCGTCGCGGCCTACCTGCAGTGGCACCTGGAGCAGGGCATCCGGTCCCTCCGCCATGTCGAGAGGGAGTGGCACGAGCGCGAACGGCCGGAGCGCGGCCGGGCGTTCCGTCCGGAAGAGGCCGCCGCGAACCACGGCGATGTGCGGGCCGGGCGGCCGGGTCCTGCACGGGATCCGCACATCTTCCCCGTCTGAGGACCCCCGCGGAAGCAATACGCTCGGAACATGGTCCGTCCTCCGACTCCGCATCCTTCCGGCGCGGTCCCGCCCGCCATCCCCCGCGGCCTCGTCCCACGGCACGTCGCGATCGTCATGGACGGCAACGGCCGCTGGGCGAAGGCCCGAGGGCTACCGAGGACAGAGGGCCACAAGATGGGCGAGGCCTCGCTGTTCGACGTCATCGAGGGCGCGATCGAGCTCGGCGTCCCCTACCTGTCGGCGTACGCGTTCTCGACCGAGAACTGGAAGCGCTCGCCCGACGAGGTCCGCTTCCTGATGGGGTTCAACCGGGACGTGATCCGCCGCCGCCGTGATCAGCTCAACGAGATGGGGGTCCGGGTCCGCTGGGCCGGGCGCCCCGGGAGGCTCTGGAAGAGCGTCATCAAGGAGCTCGAGGACGCCGAGCGGATGACGACCGGCAATGCGACGTTGACGCTGCAGTTCTGCGTCAACTACGGGGGCCGCGCGGAGATCGTCGACGCGGCCGTGAAGCTCGCGCGGGACATCGCCGCCGGCCGGGTCAATCCGGCGAAGGTGTCGGAGAAGGCCTTCGCCCGCTATCTCGACGAGCCCGACATTCCCGACGTCGATCTCTTCATCCGGTCGTCCGGCGAGCAGCGCACGTCGAACTTCCTGCTCTGGCAGTCCGCCTATGCCGAGATGGTCTTCCTCAACCGGCTCTGGCCGGACTTCGACCGCCGGGACCTCTGGCAGGCCTGCGAGATCTACGCCAAGCGCGACCGGCGGTACGGCGGTGCCGTACCGAACGAGGTCGAGGTCCGTCCGGCCGCCGAGCCCCTGCTCGACCGGACCGTCTGAGATCCACCGGCGGCACCGGTGGCAGGGGCGGCAGGGGTGGCATCTGGAGGGTCACCCCAGCGCCGGGCGCTTCCTCCCCTGACCGGACTCCGGGCGCCGCCGGGCCCGATAGGCGGCGACATGCATGCGGTTTCCGCAGGTGCGGCTGTCGCAGTAGACCCGGGAGCGGTTCCTCGACTCGTCCACGAACACGTTGTCGCAGTCCGGTGCGCGGCATTTGCGCAGCCGGTCCCACTCGTCCTCGGCCAGCACGTGCGCGAGGGCGACGCCGCAGTCGGCCGCGAGATGCTCGGCGAGCGACGCGCCGGGGGCGAAGTAGTGGACGTGCAGCGGGAAACCGTCGTGTTCTGTGAGCCTCGGCGTGATTCTCGTGCGGCCCAGCAGCTTGTTGAGCCGGGCCACGACGGCGGCCCGGTCGGGAGCGGTGAACACGTCGTGGAAGTCGGCGCGGAGCATGCGCACCTCGGCCAGATCGCGGCCGGTCACCGCGCCGACGCCGCTGACCCGGCGGCTGCGTACGAACGCGCGAAGGTCGTCGATGTCGGTCAACCCGTCGTGGTCGCCGGTCGCGGTGTTGATCAGCTCCACCACGGTGGCCAGCGAGTAGACCATGTCATGACCGAAGGGCATGGCAGGCACTCCTCTTTAGCGGCGCTGGCAGCGTACCCCGCGGGAGCCACGGGCGTGGCGAGATCAAGAACATCGGCGGACGGAACATTCGCCTGGTCATGGGAGGGTCACTGCGAGGCGGCCTCCGTCCGGCAGGAGTCGGTGCAGGAGGCGCAGGTGCCGAAGACCTCCACGGTGTGGGTGATCTCGGTGAAGCCGTGCTCGACGCCCATGAGCTCGGCCCAGCGCTCGACGTCGGGATTGGCCACCTCGACGGTGAGCCCGCAGCGACGGCAGACGAGGTGGTGATGATGAGACTCGGTCTCGCAGGCCCGGTAGACGGACTCGCCTTCGTCCGTGCGCAGCACGTCTACTCGGCCCGCGTCCTGCAGCGACTGCAGTGCCCGGTACACGGTGGTCAGGCCGATTTTCGCACCGTCCGCCCGCATTTCGGCGAACACGTCCTGCGCACTGCGGAAGCCCGGGCTCTGACGCAGGATCTCGTGTACGGCCTCGCGGCTCTTGGGACTCCTGGTCATGATGACTCCTGTGTACGGCTTCGCCCTAAAATCTACCGAATCAGTGGGGAGGCCAGGACTCGGACCAAGCCGATCAGATCAGACCGAAGCGGGTGGCGGCGAGGAGGACGAGGAAAGTGACGAGCGCGACCCGCAGCAGACGTCCGCCGGCGCGCAGCGACGGCCACGACAGGTATGCCAGCCAGACGACGAACGCGAGCACGGGCAGCACGGCCAGCGCCCCCCGCCAGTCCGGCACGACGAGGCCGACGAGCAGCAGCACGACCATGACGACCGGCAGCACCCAGCGCGGCAGCTGGAACAGGAACACCAGCGGCGCCGCGCTCTTCACCTCGGCCGCCCGCCTGACGCCGGTCGCGCCGGGCGTGAAGAACGACTCGCCCGCGGGCAGCGGCCGTCGCGCCGGCCGCTCCGACGCCGGACGCGCGGGCCTGCGCGCCAGCGGGTGGGCCGGGAGCGAACGGCCCTGGGCCGGGGGCCGGCGTTTCGGATCGGTTTCGCTTCCCACAAGCCGAGCCTAGTGCCCCTCCAGGGTCCCGGGGCATGTTCTGCCAGGCCGCGGGCGGCTGTGGGCGGCCGCGGGAGCCGTACGGCGTGCATGGCATGCTTGGACCCGTGATCGCGTTGATCCGTTACTCGGTTCCCGGCTCCCGCACGGAGGAGTTCACCGCGGGCGCGCGCGCCATCCTCGAGGTGCTGGCGGCGCAGCCCGGATACGTCCGCGGGCAGTTGGGGCGGTCGGTCGACGAGCCCGCGCTGTGGGCGCTGGTCAGCGAGTGGGAGGGCGCGGGGTTCTACCGGCGGGCGCTGTCGGCGGCCCGGATGGACATGTACCCGCTGATGACCCTGATGATCAATGAGCCCAGCGCGTTCGAGGGGGTTTACGGCCTGCCGGAGCCCCCTCTCGGCGGTGTCTGAGCGAGCGGGCGCCGAAGTCCCCTAAGCTTGTCCACAGATTCGGGCAGGTGCCCGGCCGTACGGCTGCCTTCGGACGCGCCTCTCGCCGACCTGACCCCTGACCCCGATCTGGTTCGATCTCAACGCCGACACCCAGCCGGATGGAGTTCCACTGATGGCACGTCGCACCGACGTTCTGGACACGATCGTCAGCCTCGCCAAGCGCCGCGGGCTCGTCTACCCGTCGAGTGAGATCTACGGAGGACTCCGCGCGTCCTGGGACTACGGTCCGCTCGGTGTCGAGCTCAAGAACAACGTCAAGCGCGAGTGGTGGAAGGCCGTCGTGCAGGGCCGCGACGACGTCGTCGGCCTCGACTCCTGCGTCATCCTCGCCCGCGAGGTGTGGCAGGCCAGTGGCCACGTCGACACGTTCACCGACCCGCTGACCGAGTGCCAGTCGTGCCACAAGCGCTTCCGCGCGGACCACCTCCTGGAGGCGTACGCCGAGAAGCACGGCGCGGAGCCGGCCGGCGGCCTCGCCGACATCACCTGCCCCAACTGCGGCAACAAGGGCACCTTCACCGCGCCGCGGCAGTTCAGCGGGCTGCTGAAGACCTCCCTCGGCCCGGTCGAGGACGAGTCGGGCCTGGCCTATCTGCGGCCGGAGACCGCCCAGGGCATCTTCATCAACTACCTCAACGTGCAGCAGTCCGCGCGCCGGAAGGTCCCGTTCGGCATCGGCCAGGTCGGCAAGTCCTTCCGCAACGAGATCACGCCGGGCAACTTCATCTTCCGCACCCGCGAGTTCGAGCAGATGGAGCTGGAGTTCTTCGTCAAGCCGGGCACCGACGAGGAGTGGCACCAGTACTGGATCGACGAGCGGCTGCGCTGGTACGTCGACCTCGGCATCAACAAGGACAACCTCCGGCTCTACGAGCACCCGAAGGAGAAGCTGTCCCACTACGCGAAGCGCACCGTGGACATCGAGTACCGGTTCAACTTCGCCGGCGGCGAGTGGGGCGAGCTGGAGGGCATCGCCAACCGCACCGACTTCGACCTGACGTCGCACAGCAAGGCGTCGGGCACCGACCTGTCGTTCTTCGAGCAGGAGTCCGGCGAGCGTTATGTGCCGTACGTCATCGAGCCTTCTGCCGGCGCGGACCGGGCCACGCTGACCTTCCTCGTCGACGCCTACACGGTCGACCAGGCGCCCAACGCCAAGGGCGTGATGGAGGAGCGGACCGTGATGCGGCTCGACCACCGCCTGGCCCCGGTCAAGGTGGCCGTGCTGCCGCTGTCGCGCAACGCCGACCTCTCGCCCAAGGCCCGTGACCTGGCCGCGCAGCTGCGCCGCCGGTGGAACGTCGACTTCGACGACGCGGGGGCGATCGGCCGCCGCTACCGCAGGCAGGACGAGATCGGCACCCCGTTCGCGATCACGGTCGACTTCGGCACGCTGGAAGACCACGCCGTGACCATCCGCGAGCGTGACAGCATGACGCAGGAGCGGGTCGCCCTCGACCAGGTCGAGGACTACCTCCGCCGCCACCTCAACGACTGAGCGAACCAAACCACCAACAGGTGGTGATCTTGCGAATTCTGGCAGGGGAGTGCGCTGAGCTGCGCATTCCCCTGTCGTGATCTTGCAGATAATCGCAGGCAATGCCGCTGACCAGGGCGAATGCGCTTCCTGATCCTGCAGTTGCGACTGCAAGATCAGGAAAGGTGTAACCGCAGATGGATCGGGTGGTCTGCGAGTTTCTGCAAGATCACCACAGGGATCGGTGCTGGTCAGCGGTCATCCCTGCGAGCAACTGCAAGATCACGCCCGGGGGAGGGGGAGAGGGGGGGCTACTTGGGGCAGCGGAGGCCGTCGGTGGGGACCTTGCCGTCGAGCAGGTAGGCGTTGACGGCCGAGTCGATGCACTTGCTCTGGCCGTACGCGCCGTGGCCCTCGCCGTCGAGGGTGAGCAGCACGGCGGTGCGGAGCTGCCTGGCGAGCCGCGGCGCCCATTGATACGGCGTGGCCGGGTCGTTGGTCACGCCGACCACGACGATGGGGTTCGATCCGGAGGCGTCGATGTGCTTGGCGGCGTTGTCCCCGCGCACCGGCCAGACGCTGCAGCTACCGGCGCTGACGATGGTGGGGGCGAAGATGGGCGACCGCTTCTCCATCCGCCGGGCCAGTGCCTCCGCCTGGGCCACGGTCGGCCGGTCGGTGGAGTCCACGCAGAGCACGGCGGGCAGGGAGAACTGCAGGGTGGCGTAGGAGCCGTCCGGCCGGCGTCCGCCGTACTGATCGGCCAGGGTGAGCAGCCCGCGGGCGTCGCCCTTCTTCGCCGCGTCCCTGAGCGCCTCGGTGAGGAGCGGCCAGGTGAGCTTGCTGTAGAGCGCCTGGATGATCGCGGTCCTCGTGACGTCCTCGGTGATCTCACGGTCGCCGACCTTCAGCGGCTTGCGCTCGACGGAGCGCAGCAGCTTCAGCACGGTGTCGTTCGCCGCCGTGGTGTCGGCCCCGAGCGGGCAGCTCGTCGTGGTCTTCGCGCAGTCGGCCAGGTAGTCCTCATAGGCCTTCTGGAAGCCCAGCGCCTGCGTCTTGGCCATCTCCAGCATGCCGACCTTCGGGTCGACGGCCGCGTCGAGCACCATGCGGCCCACGTTCTTCGGGAAGAGGGTGGCGTAGACGGAGCCGAGGTGGGTGCCGTACGAGAAGCCGAAGTAGTTGAGCCGCGGGTCGCCGAGGGCCGTGCGCAGGGACTCGAGGTCGCGGGCCGCGTTCACGGTGCCGACGTACGGCAGGATCTTCTTGGCGTTGCGCTCGCATCCCTTGGCGAAGTCGGTGACGAGCCGCTGCTCCTCCGCCGCGGTGTCGCCCGGCTCGTTGGCGAGGTAGCGGTCCATCTGGGGGCCGTCCAGGCACTTGATCCCGCTGCTGCGGTCGACGCCGCGCGGGTCGAAGCTGACGAGGTCGTAGCGGCGGTTCAGCGCACTGAACGCCTGGGCGGCGTTGAGCAGCGTGCTGACGCCAGAGCCCCCGGGACCGCCGAAGTTGAAGATGAGTGAGCCGAGCCGCTGGGCGGAGCCCTTGGCCTTCACCCGGATGAGGGCGATGTCGAGCTTTTCGCCCTGCGGTTTGTTGTAATCGAGCGGCACCGGCATCTTCGCGCACTCGAATCCAGCGGGGGACGCGGCCTCCTCGCAGTGCGACCACTGGAGCCGGTCGGTGCCGGTCGGCTGCCCGGTGGGAGCGACCTTCTGGCCGGCGCAGGCCGTCGCGGCCAGCGCCAGCGCGCCGAATCCTGCCACCGCGGCCAGTACGGCACGCCCGCCGCCTCGCGAAACGATCACTCCCGACACGCTCACCCCTATGTAATCGAATGTAATCAGAGGGTCACCAACTTATACCGTACGGCGACCTGAGTGGTGGGGAAGGCGCACCGGGATCTCTCGGGTGGGCGTCATGGAGATCCATATCCATCCGCCGATCTCTCCGCCGATCTCTCTGTCGATAAATGGTCTACACCTTTTGGTCTACACCATTCGCGGGAGAATTGGTTCATACCAATGTGGCCGGTGAGAAAATTTGCCGATCTTTTCGCGATCGCGGATTGGATTAGACCTCGTTGCGGTCCACTACCTGCAGATATGTCTAATCCATCCGGGTGTGATGTTTGATGCGCCTTTTGATAGGTAGAGTCCCCGTGCGGGGTGGATCCGCGGGTTTTAATTTGAAGTCGCGAAGGAGCTCAAGTGCCCAAGTACGTTTACGACTTCACCGAGGGCAACAAGGATCTCAAGGACTTGCTCGGCGGTAAGGGTGCGAACCTGGCGGAAATGACAAACCTCGGTCTCCCGGTTCCTCCGGGTTTCACGATCACGACTGAGGCCTGCCGCCACTACCTGGGCAACGGGGGCATGCCGGACGGGCTCGGCGAGGAGATCTCGGCTCACCTCGCGGATCTGGAGGCCCAGATGGGCAAGCGGCTCGGCGACCCCGGCGATCCGCTGCTCGTCAGTGTCCGCTCCGGGGCGAAGTTCTCCATGCCGGGCATGATGGAGACCGTGCTCAACATCGGGCTGAACGACAGCTCGGTTCTCGCGCTGGCCAAGCAGTCGGGCAATGAGCGTTTCGCCTGGGACTCTTACCGAAGGCTCATTCAGATGTTCGGCAAGACCGTGCTGGGCATCGACGGAGAGTTGTTCGAGACCGCGCTCGACGAGATGAAAGGCGGCCGGAAGGACACCGATCTCGGCTCCGCCGACCTGCAGCGGCTCGTCGAGATCTACAAGGGCGTCGTGAGGGCCGAGACCGGCCGCGACTTTCCCGGCGACCCGCGTGAGCAGATGGACCTCGCGATCCGGGCGGTCTTCGACTCCTGGAACGCGCCGCGCGCCGTCCTCTACCGCCGCCAGGAGCGCATCCCCGCCGACCTGGGCACGGCCGTCAACGTGTGCGCCATGGTCTTCGGCAACCTCGGCATGGACTCGGGCACCGGCGTCGCCTTCACCCGCGACCCCGGTTCTGGACAGCAGGGCGTGTACGGCGACTACCTGCAGAACGCCCAGGGCGAGGACGTCGTCGCCGGCATCCGCAACACCGTGCCGCTCCAGGAGCTCGAGAGCATCGATCCGGAGGCGTACCGCGAGCTTCTCGACATCATGGCGCGGCTGGAGGGGCACTACCGCGACCTGTGCGACATCGAGTTCACGATCGAGCGCGGCAAGCTGTGGATGCTGCAGACCCGGGTCGGCAAGCGTACGGCCGCCGCGGCCTTCTGCATCGCCACCCAGCTCGTCGACGAGGGCCTGATCGACATGGATGAGGCCGTCACGCGGGTGACCGGGGGGCAGCTGGCGCAGCTCATGTTCCCGAGGTTCGCCGACACCACCGACAACCGGCGCCTGACCACGGGCATGAACGCCTCGCCGGGAGCGGCCGTGGGCAAGGCCGTGTTCACCTCGGAGAAGGCGGTCGAGCTGGCCGGGCGGGGCGAGCCCGTCATCCTCGTGCGCAGGGAGACCAACCCCGACGACCTCGCCGGCATGATCGCGGCACGCGGCGTGCTCACCTCGCGGGGCGGGAAGACCTCGCACGCCGCCGTCGTCGCCCGGGGCATGGGCAAGACCTGCGTCTGCGGCGCCGAGGAGCTGGAGGTCGACGTACGCGCCCGGCGCTTCACCGCGCCCGGCGGGGTGACCGTCGAGGAGGGCGACGTGATCTCCATCGACGGCTCGAGCGGCGCGGTCTACCTCGGCGAGGTCCCCGTCGTCGCCTCCCCGGTCGTCGAGTACTTCGAGGGCGGGCCGGCCGAGGACGAGCTGGTCGTGGCCGTGGACCGCATCATGACCCACGCCGACTCGGTGCGGCGCCTGGCCGTACGCGCCAACGCCGACAACCCCGAGGACGCCGCACGCGCCCGCCGGTTCGGCGCGCAGGGCATCGGGCTGTGCCGTACGGAGCACATGTTCCTCGGCGACCGGCGGCGGCTGGTCGAGGACCTGATCCTGGCCGCGACGCCGGAGGAGTGCCGGGCCGCCCTGGACGCGCTGGAGCCGATGCAGACGACCGACTTCAGGGGTCTGTTCGAGGCGATGGCCGGCCTGCCGGTCACGATCAGGTTGATCGACCCGCCGCTGCACGAGTTCCTGCCCGACATCACCGACCTGTCGGTCAAGGTCGCCCTGGCCGGGGACGGGGCGACCGAGCGGGACCGCAGGCTCCTGGAGGCCGTCAAGCGGCTGCACGAGCAGAACCCGATGCTCGGCCTGCGCGGTGTACGGCTCGGCCTGGTCATCCCCGGCCTGTTCGAGATGCAGGTGCGGGCGATCGCCGCGGCGGCGAAGGAGAGCGCCGACGCGCGGGCGGAGATCATGATCCCGCTGGTCGGCGCCGTACAGGAGCTGGAGATCGTACGCGAGGCGGCCGAGCGGGTCCTCGCGGAGGCGGGCGTGTCCGCGCTCATCGGCACCATGATCGAGGTGCCGCGCGCCGCGCTGACCGCTGGTCAGGTGGCCGAGGCGGCCGAGTTCTTCTCCTTCGGCACCAACGACCTCACGCAGATGACCTGGGGCTTCTCCCGGGACGACGTCGAAAGTGGATTTTTCAGTAAATATCTCGATCTGGGGGTGTTCGGCGTTTCGCCGTTCGAGTCGATCGACCGGGACGGCGTCGGCCGGCTCATGCGGATCGCGGCGGAGGAGGGCAGGCGGACCCGTCCCGGCCTCAAGCTCGGCATCTGCGGAGAGCACGGCGGAGACCCCGAGTCGGTGCGCTTCTGCCACGAGATCGGGCTCGACTACGTGTCGTGCTCGCCGTTCCGGATCCCGGTCGCCCGGCTTGAGGCGGCCCGCGCCGCCCTGACCGCGGAGGGCTCCGACAGCCGCTGACTCCGTGGACCCGTAGATGGCCGTCCGCACCCCCGGAACCCGCGTGAAGCGAGGGTTCTGGGGGTCTGGGACGAATCGTCGTGACTCATTGTCGTGGCGAGCGGGTACGCTCCTTCTCCCGCCGCGGGGGTGCCGTGAGGAAGGGAGGACGCATGGCCCGTTACGACGAGCACGATCAGGCACGATGGGTGCCGGAACCGCAGAGCGGCGCCGAGCGCAGCGCCTTCGAGCGGGACCGGGCCCGTGTGCTGCACAGCGCTTCGTTGCGCAGGCTCGCCGCCAAGACGCAGGTGGTCACCCCGGCCGACTACTCGGGTCTTTACAGCCCGCGCACCCGGCTGACCCACTCGCTCGAATGCGCCCAGATCGGGCGGGAGATGGGCAAGGTTCTCGGCCGTGATCCCGATCTGGTGGAGACGGCCTGCCTCGCCCACGATCTGGGACATCCCCCGTTCGGCCACAACGGCGAGACCGCACTGAACGAGATGGCCGCGTCGTGCGGCGGATTCCAGGGCAACGCCCAGAACCTCCGCCTGCTCACCCGGCTGGAGGCGAAGGTCATCACCGAGGACGGCCGCGGCGCCGGGCTCAACCTGACCCGGGCGACGCTCGACGCGGTCTGCAAGTATCCCTGGGCCGGTCCCGGCTGCCCGGATCCGGAGGTGCCGCGTGCCGCCGAGGGCATGCCGTACTGCGTCTATCCAGACGACCTGGCGGTCTTCCGGTGGGTCAGGGAGGGGGCTCCTGGCCGCACGCCGAGCTTTGAGGCCCAGATCATGGACTGGGCCGACGACGTGGCCTACTCGGTGCACGACCTCGAGGACGCGCTGACGTCGGGCCACGTCACGGCCGAGGCGCTGCGCGACCCCGAGGAGCGGCTGGCCGTCTGCGACCTCACCCGCGAGTGGTACGCCCCCGACGCCGACCGGGGCGAGCTGGCCGAGGTCTTCGGGCGGCTGGTCGCCGGGCCGCTGTGGCCGGGCCGGTTCGACGCCGGGCTCGTCGATCTCGCCGCGCTCAAGCGCCTCACCAGCTCGCTCATCGGCCGGTTCTGCCGGGCGGCACAGGAGGCGACCAGGGAGGCGTACGGCTGCCACGCCGTGCCGGAGACCCCGCCGGGCCGGCACGGGGCCGACCTCGTCGTGCCGAGGACCACCCGGCTGGAGTGCGCCCTGCTCAAGGGGGTGACCGCCTACTACGTCATCACCCGCGCCGACCATCACGCGATGCGGGCCCGGCAGCGCGAGCTGATCGCCGAGCTGGGGCATTTGGTCATGAGAGGGGCGCCCGCCACACTGGCGCCGACGCTGCGCCCCGAGTTCGAGCGCGCGCCGGACGACGCGGCGCGGCTGCGCGTGGTCGTCGACCAGATCGCCTCGCTGACCGACGCATCGGCCGTGGCCTGGCACCGCCGCCTGTCGCTGACCGGGGCCGGGGTCACTCCGGCGTGACGATCACGACCTCGGGGTCCTTGCGCTTCCTGGGCGGCCTGCGCTCCTCCTGCTTCTTCGTCTCCTCCTGCTTCACGGGGACCGCCTTCGACGCGCACAGCTGGGTGCAGGCCGGGAGCTCGCCGACGCGCTCGCGCAGCTTCAGCATCTCCGCGCGGGGGGACAGCGTGCGGTTGCCGTCGTCCCAGGCGTCCAGATAACGCCACGGCTTGACCATGCCGCGGCGGACCCACCAGTACTGCGGCGGCGTCGGCCACGACATCGCGAAGTAGAGGTTGGTGGCCATGTCGCGGGCGTTGCCCGAGTTGCCGACCGTGCCCAGCCGCTGGCCCGCCTTGACGCGCGTGCCGGGAGCGAGACCCGCCTCGACGGTGTCGAGATGGCCGCCGAGGTAGAGCACGCCGTCGTCGCCGGTCACGCTGACGAACCTGCCCTCCCGGTCCCTGCCGTGGTCGGTGGTCGGCGACCACCTGTTGGCCGTGTCGACCTCGCGGATCACGCCGTCGACCGGCGAGACGAACGCGCATCCCCTGGCGGCCCAGATCGTGGTCTTCGGCAGCACCAGCAGCTTGCGCGAGTACGTCACCTCGCATCCCTTCACCGGGAACACGTAGGTGAACCGGGACAGCTTGGGCGGTGGGATCCGTACCGGACCCTCCACCTGGGGCGGAGTGTCCGCCGCGGCCGTGGCGACGGCGGTGTCCGCAGCGGGGGACGCCGGCGGCAGCGTGCTCACCCCGGCCACTCCGGAGGGCGCGCCGCAGGCGGCGGCCAGGCAGGCGGTGCCCGCGAGGACGGCCAGTGCCGCGGTTCTCCCCGATCGCATGGTATCCACCAGGTCGACGTTACCGAACCTTTCCTTTGTACCGGGAAATCCGCATTCGTCACGACCGGTTCCGGGAAGTTCTCTCCTTCTCGTTATCGGACACCCCATAGACTCGCAGCGTGGCAGGGCGGATCAGGGATGAGGACATCGCGCTCGTACGGGAGCGGTCGCCGCTCGCCGACGTCGTCGGCGAGCACATCCAGTTGCGCAACGCGGGCGGCGGCAACCTGAAGGGGCTGTGTCCCTTCCACGACGAGAAATCGCCCTCGTTCAACGTCACCCCGGCCCGGGGCTACTACTACTGCTTCGGGTGCGCGGAGGGCGGCGACGTCATCACGTTCGTCCGCAAGATCGAGAACCTGACGTTCGGCGAGGCCGTCGAGCGGCTGGCCCGGCGCGCCGGGATCCAGCTCCGGTACGAGCAGGGCGGCTACGTGCCCGGCCGCGAACAGGGGGAGCGGCGCCGCCTGATCGAGGCGCACCGGGCCGCCGCCGAGTTCTACGCCGCGAGGCTCGCGGCGCCCGACGCCGCTCCCGGACGGCGTTTCCTGTCCGAGCGGGGCTTCGAGCGGGTCGACGCCGAGCACTTCGGAGTCGGTTACGCGCCGGCCGAGTGGGAGGCGCTGACCAGGCACCTCGTGGCCCGCGGGTTCACCCCCCAGGAACTGATCAAGGGCGGGCTCGCCCGAGAGGGCCGCCGGGGACCGGTCGACCGGTTCCGCGGTCGTCTCGTCTGGCCGATCCGCGACATCACGGGCGACGTCATCGGGTTCGGCGCGCGCAAACTGCTCGACTCCGACGACGGCCCCAAATATCTGAACACGCCGGAAACCCCGATCTATCACAAGAGCTCGGTGCTGTACGGCGTCGACCTCGCCAAGCGGGAGATCGCCCGGCGCTCCCAGGCGGTCGTCGTCGAGGGCTACACCGACGTGATGGCCTGCCATCTGGCCGGTGTGCCCACGGCGGTCGCCACCTGCGGCACGTCGTTCGGCGAGGAGCACATCAAGGTGCTGCGGCGGCTGCTGCTGGACCAGGCCGAGTTCCGCGGCGAGGTGATCTTCACGTTCGACGGCGACTCGGCCGGGCAGAAGGCCGCGCTGCGGGCGTTCCAGGACGAGCAGAAGTTCGTCACGCAGACGTTCGTCGCCGTCCAGCCCGACGGCCTCGACCCGTGCGATCTGCGGGTCAAGCAGGGCGACGCCGCCGTGCGCGATCTCATCGCCCGCCGGGAGCCGCTGTTCGCGTTCGCGATCCGCAGCGTGCTCGCGCAGTACGACCTGAACACCAACGAGGGCCGTCTCGGCGCGCTGGACGCGGCCGCGCCGATCGTGGCCGGGATCAAGGACCCGGGGCTGCGCAAGACCTACGTGGTCGACCTCGACCGCTGGCTCGGGTTCATGGACGAGCGCTTCGTCATCCGGCGCATCCAGCAGGTGGCCGGGCGGACCACCGGCCGGCCCCAGGGCAGGGCGGGCCGCCCGGCAGGCGGGACGGACGGCGGGCCGGTCACGCGCACACAGCGGGGAGCCCCCGCCGGCGCGGCGCACGATCCGGCCGCGCGGCTTGAGGCGGAGGCGCTCAAGCTCGCCGTGCAGCGGCCGGCTCTGCTGGGGCCCGAGTTCGACGCGCTCGGGCCGGACACCTTCACGGTGCCCGAGCACATCGCGCTGCACGGGCTCATCACGGCCGCCGGCGGGACCGTCGCGGGCGGGCCGGGCGGCCGGGAGTGGGTCGATCACCTCCTCGCCCACGCCTCGTCGGCCGGGGCGTCCCCCGAGGGGACCGAAATCGACCTGCAGGCGCTGGTGACCCGGTTCGCCGTCGAGGCCCTGCGCGCCGACGTGAGCGTCGAGGAACGGTACGGCGCGGCCGTACTGGCCAAGATCCAGGAGATCGCGGTGGGCCGGGCCATCAATCAGGTGAAGTCGCGGCTGCAGCGGCTCAACCCCGTCGAGGAGCAGCAGGACTACAACCGTCTCTTCGGGGAGCTGGTAGCCCTGGAACAGCAGCGGCGGGTGTTGCGGGAGCGCGCCGCCGGGGCGTGAGCGGCCGGACCGGAATTAATGACCATTTCCAGTTCCTCCTGCGGCCAAACATATATCTGATATCGATTCGATATTGTTCACTGCCTTACCTTGAGTGACAAAAATAGGCCTGCCATTTTCCTGTGTCCATACCGCACACTGTGTTGCGTGGGTGCATCGGTGCTGCCAAGCAGGCCGCCATCGGTCGAACGACAGGTGGCGGACCTCGTCGCGAAGGGAAAGGAACGCGGCGGAAGCGTCACGATCGACGACGTCGCCGCCGCGCTCGATCGATCCGAGCTGCCTACCGACGCGTTGGAACGCGTCGTGCGCATGCTCGCTGAGAACGGGGTCGAGGTACGCGAACCTCAGGGGGACGAGGAGCCCAGCAGACCAGACGATGAGGATGTCGGAAAGCGGGCGCCGACCAACGACCTGGTCAGAATCTACCTACGGGAGATCGGCAGGGTTCCGCTGCTCACGGCCGAGGACGAGGTGGAGCTCGCCAAGGCCATCGAGGCCGGGCTGTTCGCGGAGGACAAGCTCTGCGCGACCCCGGCCGCTCGGTTCGTACGTCCGGAGCTGGAAGACCTCGTCTGGGAGGGCGTCCGCGCCAAGCAGCGGCTCATCGAGGCCAACCTCCGGCTCGTGGTCTCGATCGCGAAACGTTACGTGGGGCGGGGAATGCTGTTCCTGGATCTGATCCAGGAAGGCAACCTCGGTCTCATCCGCGCGGTCGAGAAATTCGACTACACGAAGGGCTACAAGTTCTCGACATATGCCACATGGTGGATTCGCCAGGCCATCACCCGCGCCATAGCCGATCAGGCGCGGACCATCCGGATTCCGGTTCACATGGTCGAGACGATCAATAAATTGGTCCGGGTGCAGCGTCAGCTCCATCAGGACCTCGGCCGGGAGCCGACCCCGGAGGAGATCGCCGCCGAGATGGACATGCACATCGACCGGGTGGTGGAGATCCAGCGCATCGCGCAGGAGCCCGTGTCGCTGCAGTCGCCGATCGGTGAGGAGGATTCCGATCTCGGCGACTTCATCGAGGACGCCGACGCGGTCGTGCCGATGGAGGCGGCCGCGTTCATCATGCTCCAGGACCAGCTCGACGACATCCTGGCCACGTTGTCGGAACGGGAGCAGCGGATCATCCAACTCCGGTTCGGCCTGTCGGACGGTCACCCTCGGACGCTCGAGGAGGTCGGCAGGGAGTTCGGCGTGACGCGCGAGCGCATCCGGCAGATCGAGTCCAAGACCCTGGCCAAACTACGCCACCCCACCCGTGCCCAAATGCTCCGGGACTACCTGGACTGATCGACCGGACGACTCGACCGACATGGACCCGGGCCGACGCCCGATCGTATCTTGGCTCTGATGGCTGAGAACCAAGAAACGAGGTAGTCGGTGACCCGAGACTCGCGACGTACCGTCGTGGCGGTGGACGGCATGGGGGGCGACCTCGGCCCGGGCCCCGTCGTCGAGGCGGTGCTGGACGGCCCGGAGGACGTGGAGATCCTCCTGGTCGGCTCGGTGCCGCACCTGCGGCGACACCTGGGCGACGGCGGCCTGCCCGGACGCGTCACGCTGCTGCACGCGCCCGAGGCCGTCGCGATGCACGACGATCCGGTGCGCGCGACGTGGAACAAGCGCGGGTCGTCGCTTCTCGTCTGCGCGCAGGCCGTACGATCGGGCCGCGCCGACGCCATGGTGAGCCCGGGCAACACCGGCGCCGCCGTGCTCGCCGCCGCGGCCCGTCTGCGCCGCCTGCCGAGGGTGCGCGCCCCCGCGCTCGCCACCACGCTGCGCGGCCCAGAGATGGGTCCGACCGTGCTGCTCGACATCGGAGCCACGGTGACCGAGCGCCCGGAGTGGCTGGCGGAGTTCGCCCTGATGGGCATGCGCTTCGCCGAGGCGCGCCTCGGCGTCGAGAACCCGCGGGTCGGGCTGCTGTCCAACGGCGCTGAGGACGTGAAAGGGGGGCCGGCACAGCGGGACGCCCACCTGCTGCTGTCGGCGCTGCCCGCCTACGTCGGGCAGATCGAGGCCTATGACGTGTTCAGCGATCGGGTCGACGTGGCGGTCACCGACGGCTTCACCGGGGACGTGCTGTTGAAGACGTACGAGCGCACGCTCGACCTCACCGCACTGGTCGCGGTCTCCGCCGTACGCTCTGGCGGCGGCCCGCTGGCAGAGCAGAATGCCCAGGCGATATCCCGGCGGGTGCGGGCGACACTGGCCGCCGATCCCGGCGGTGTGCTGCTCGGCGTGCGCGGCGTGTGCGTGGTGTGCCACGGGGCGGCGCCGGCGCGCGACATCCGCGCCGCGATCCGGCTCGCGGCCGAATGCGTGCGCACGGGCGTCGTGGAGCACGTCGGCGCGGCCTTTCCCGACAAGAGACCGGCCGAGCCTCTAACTTGTATCGCCTATCTGTGATTAAACTCGGCATTACCGAAGACAGATCCAAGGGAGGCGCGTGGTGTCCGAGTCTGTGCTGCAGAAAGACGCCGGCCAGCTCCTCATGGAGCTCATGATGAAAACTCCCGAGACCGTCCGGGATCCCTACCCTCACTACCACGCGCTGCGCGCAGCCGACCCCCACTACCGGATGGTCATCCCCGACCACGGCGCCGGGTGGGTGCTCACCACCTACGACGACTGCAGGTTCGCGATGAAGAGCCCCGCCCTGGACAAGTCCGGGGTGCGCCCCAGGCTCGGCAAGGAGCGGGGCGACGAGCGGATCAGGACCCTGCTGTTCATGGACGGGCCGGAGCACACGCGGCTGCGCGGGCTGATCAGCAGCGCCTTCACCCCGCGCCGGGTGCAGAAGCTGCGCCCCCGGCTCGAAGCGCAGGTGGCGAAGCTCATCGATCCCATCATGGCCGGCCTCACCTCGGCCGGAGGGGTGTTCGACCTGGTGGAGACGTTCGCCCGCCCGCTGCCCATCGCGGTGATCGGCGAACTCGTGGGGGTGCCGGAGCAGGACTACGCGATGCTGCGCGACCTGACGAAGAAGGCCAGCGCGGCCGTCGACACCATCGACATCCACGACCCCGAGATGCTCCGAGCAGCGGACGCGGCGATGTTCGAGATGGAGCAGTACTTCGTGAGCCTGCTGGAGGAGCGCCGGGCGAATCCCAAGGACGACCTCATCTCCAACCTGTCGACCGTGGAGATCGACGGCGACCGGCTGTCGACGGAGGAGCTGGTCTCGGTCGTCGTGCTGCTGTTCAGCGCGGGCTTCCACACGATGACCGACCTGATCAGCCTGGGCACCCGGGCCCTGTGCGAGAACCCCGGCGAGATGGCCAGGCTGCGCGCCGACCGGTCGCTGCTCGCCTCGGCCGTCGAGGAGTTCCTGAGGTACGACTCGCCGATCCAGATCACCGGCCGCTCGTTCATCGCCGACACCACGCTGTCCGACGGCACCCCGGTCCCGGCCGGCGACCAGGCGGTCGTCGTCATCGGCGCCGCGAACCGCGATCCGGCCCGGTTCGCCGACCCCGACCGGCTCGACATCGGCCGCTACGCCGCCGGCGGGACGACCGAGCCGCCGCTCTCCTTCGCCTGGGGCGCGCACCACTGCCTCGGTGTGCAGCTGGCCCGGCTGGAGGGCGTGCTCGCGTTCGGCGCGCTGCTCGACAACTTCGCCGACATCCAGCTCACCGGTGAGGACCTGCGCTTCAAGTCCAGCGGCATGTTCCGCGGCTTCGACGCGCTGCCGCTGCACGTCGTCCCGGCCGAGGCCCCGTGACCGCGCCGGTCGCGGGAGTGATCCGTCGTCCGTTCCCTGCTGTCCGTTTCATCCGTTCTATTCGTTCTATCCGTGATTCGCGGGCCGTGCCGGGCGGAGGGTGACGAGCGTGGGGGATCTGGCGATCGACTCAGCGGTGACGCCCGTCGGCGAGGGCCGCTACGCCGCCACCCTTTCTGAGGAGTGGAACGTCTGGGGCCCGATCGGCGGCTATCTGGCCTCGGTCGCGCTGCGCGCCGCGGGCGCCGAGACGCGGCTGACCCGTCCGGCGAGCATGAACTGCCAGTTCCTCAGCACCGCGAGGTTCGAGCACGTCGACGTCGCCGTCGAACGCCTGCGCGCGAGCCGCAGGGCCGAGGCGCTGCGGGTGAGCATGTCGCAGCACGGACGCGCCGTGCTGCACGCCACGGTGTGGGCCGTCGCCGGAGACCTGGCCGGCCCATGTCAGCGGCTCGCCACTCCGCCTCAGGCGCCGCCCCCGCACGGCCTGCCCACGATCGAGGAGCGCGCCGCGACCGAGTGGGGCGGCATCGCCCTGCCCCACCTCGCTCATTGCGACACGCGGCCGGTCTTCTGGCTGGAGGCCGTGCCCGAGCGGTACGGCGAGCCGAACCAGCGGGGCTGGGTGCGGCTGCGCCCGCGTGCGACGTTCCCGGAGGACCCCTGGCTGGACGCCTGCCGATCCCTCATCCACGTCGACATCACGCCGTTCCCCTGCGTCATGCTCGCCAGCCCGAACGACGTGGAACCGTTCGTCGCGCCGACGATGGACCTGCAGGTGATCTTCCATGACGCCGCGCCGGAATCGGAGTGGCTGCTCGTGGAGGGGCACGCCAGCGCCCTGTCGCACGGGCTGGCCGCCGGGCGCGCGGCGGTCTGGTCGCC
Source organism: Sphaerimonospora mesophila NBRC 14179 = JCM 3151 (assembly GCA_001552515.1). Classification (GTDB taxonomy): domain Bacteria; phylum Actinomycetota; class Actinomycetes; order Streptosporangiales; family Streptosporangiaceae; genus Sphaerimonospora; species Sphaerimonospora mesophila. The sequence goes on along the minus strand of BCRI01000050.1, from coordinate 6,098 downwards.
CGACGGCCGCCTGCTCGCCACGGGCGCCCAGCAGATGCTCTGCCGGCTCTTCTCCGCCCCCGAGCAGGCCGGCGAACCGGCCGCGACGAGCGCGGGCGCCGAAGCCGGGGGCGGGCCCTGATCCGGGCGGTGCCCGCCGTACGGTGCCCGGATCGTGGGCCGGGAGCGGTCTCAGCGCATGAGGCCGCTGACGTGTTCGCCGATCATCATGCAGGACAGCGCGTTCGGCGCGCGCAGCGGCACCGGCACGATGGACGCGTCGGCCACCCGCAGCCCCTCGATGCCGCGTACGGCGCACCGCTCGTCGACCACGGCCAGCGGATCGGAGTCCGGGCCCATGCAGCAGCCGCCGAGCGGTGACCAGCGGCTCGTCGTGGTCATGCGCAGGACGGCGTCGAGCTTCTCGTCGTCGGCGATCGTGGCGTCGTCCAGGAGCGCGAAGCGGTCCACCGTCGCCGTGAACGCCGCCTGGTGGGCGATCTCCCACGCGGTGCGCAGCGCTCCGCGCATCCTGGCGAGGTCGTCTTCGGCCGAGTAGAAACCGAGATCGACGAACGGGTGCTCCTTCGGATCCGGCGAGCGCAGCGTGATGCGGCCGCGTGACGCGGGCGCGAGGTCACCCGCGCTCACCACCGTGAGCAGATCGGTGCCGACCAGCTCGGCCAGCGGCGGAATGTCGATGCCGGAGAAGAGCACCAGATAGAGGCTGTCGTCGGCGGGGAACCCGGGGATCTCACGCAGCCGACCGGCGACCTGGTTGGTGGGCCACAGCTCGGCTCCGGCCGAGCGGGTCGGCACGACGGGGATGCCGGCCCCCGGCTGGTCGACCACGCGCTCGCCGACGCCGGGGGCGTCGAGGACGACCGGGATGCCGAGGGCGCGCAACCGGTCGGCGGGGCCGATGCCCGAGCGCAGGAGCAGGGCCGGGCTGAACGGGACGCCCGCGCACAGGACGACCTCACGCGCGGCGATCTCCTCGCCGTCGGCCTCGACGCCCACGGCGCGACCGCCGCGTACGATCACGCGCGACACCTGGCAGTCGCCGCGCACCGTCAGGTTGGGCCGTGATCTCGCGCCGGCGAGGAAGGCCAGGTTGGTGGAGACCCGGGCCCGACCGTCGCGGTTCTGCGGATATATGGCGACCCCGGCGGCGTCGGGCGCGTTGAGGTCGTCGCACAGCGGATGCCCGGCGGCCTGGGCGGACTCCAGGAAGGCGGCGGCTCCCGGGACCAGCTCCGAGTGGTCCCACCGCACGATCGGCAGCGGCCCGGAGTTCCCGTGGTAGGGACGGTCGCCGAACTCCCGGTCGGTCTCGATGCGGCGGAACGACTCCAGGACCCGGTCCCAGCTCCAGGCCGGCAGACCGAGCGCGGCCCAGGCGGCGAAGTCGGCGGCCGGCGGGCGGATCGCGCCGCGCGCGTTGGTCTGGGAGGATCCGCCGACCACCCGCCCGCGGGCCAGCAGTGAGGCGTTCCCCTCGCAGAGCCGCGCCTCCAGCCCCCAGTCGTAGGCCGGATCGACGACCTGGAACTCGTCGTGCAGCCGACGGGGCAGGCTCGCCCCGTCGGCGAAGTCGGGCCCGGCCTCCAGCAGCAGGACCCTCTTCGTGTCGTCCTCGCTCAGCCGGGCGGCGAGCACCGCGCCGGCCGACCCCGCGCCGACCACGAGGTAGTCGACGACCTCCATCAGCGGCTCCCGTCCCTCGTATCTACAGCATCTCCGGCAGCGGGTGCCCTATGACATCTCCGGCCGGTAACCGCCGAAGCTCCACACGTTTCCCTCGAAATCGCGGGCGGCGTAGCCCTTACCGCCGTAGTCCTCTTCGCGCGGCTCCTGAATGATCTCCGCGCCCGCCGCCACGGCCCGCTCGTGGTGCGCGTCGACGTCGTCGACCACCACGTAGATCCAGGCGGGGCCGTGCGGTACGGCGAGACGGCCGTCCTCTCCGTCGGAGGCCGGGCCGAGCATCACCATCCCCGTCCCGTAGGTGAGCTGCGCGTGGGCGACCGAGCCGTCATCGGTGCGGGCGACGAACGCCTCGGTCAGCCCGAAGGCCTCGCACAGCCAGCTGATCGCCTTGGCCGGGTCCTGGTAGCGCAGGGTCGGAATGACAGAAGGTGCGGCACCCCTCATGTGCCATCTCCTTAAGATGCGGGAAAGGAGTCGGTCCTCGGGACTAGTCTTACACACCATCACGACGCCGGTCAGGCCATCGGCGCGTGTCCGAAGGAACCGGCATACGAGATACTCGTCTCGCCGGAAAGGGCGGGCGGCGGCGCCTCTGTGCCCCGGCAGGCGGGCTCAAAGACCCAGGTGGGCCAGCGGGACCGGAGCGCCGCCCGCGACAGCGGCGGCGGCGGACAGATAGCCCTCCAGCATGTCGGACGCGGTCGAGGGCGCCAGCCGCGCGGTGTGGAAGAGCAGGACGCGCATCCCCGCGCCGTGCGGCGTGACGGCCAGCTCGACGCCGAACCTGCTGCCGATGTCCTCCGGCACCAGCAGCTCGAACTCGAGGTCGCCGACGCGGCCCACGTGGTCGAGCTCGGCCATCATCTGGAACACCACGTCGTCGGCCCTGCCGCCGCCGAGGCTCGCCGGGTCGAGCGGCAGCGTCTGGTAGGGCTGCTCCTGGTAGGCGAGCGCCCCGGCGACCGTCTCGTGCGCGGCGCGCACCAGGGCGGGGAACGTCTGCCTGCCCGTCGCCGTCGTGCGCAGCACCACCATGTTGGCCAGGAAGCCCACGGTGTCGCGCGCCTCCTCCCGCGACCGGTTGGCGAACAGCGACGCCACGGCCAGGTCGTCCTGCCCGCACACCTGCCGCAGCACCGCGTAGTAGAGCGCCAGCATGACGCTGAACAGGGTGGCCCGGCAATCACGCGCGAGGCGGCGCAGCCCGGCCGCCACCTCCGGGGGGATGTCGGCGCCGGTCACGGCCGACGGGCCGCTCGCCTCGCGGTAGGGCAGGCGCGGCAGCCGCAGGCCGGCGAGCCTGGCCCGCCAGTAGTCCCGATGCCGGTCCAGCCCGGTGCCCTCGCACAGCCGCGTCTGCCAGTCCACGAAGTCGCGATACTGCCAGCGTGGCGCCCGGATCGGGGAGGCCGACCCGAGGGCCAGGCCGTACCGTGCCCGCAGCTCATGGAAGATCAGCCCGGCCGACCACGCGTCGGTGACCAGGTGGTGCATGTTCAGGCAGAGTGCGTGGTCGGCCGGGCCGAGCCGCCACAGCGTGGCCCGGGTCGGCCAGTCGGCCACGTCGATGGGCGTGGCGAGCTCCCCGGCCAGCGCGGCGGCGAGCTCGGCCTCACCCGCGAGATCGACCCGGGCGAGCGGCAGCGTGCGCGGGGCGTGGATGACCTGGGTCAGCCGGCGGCCGCGCCCGGCGAACGCCGTACGCAGGGCCTCGTGCGCGGCGGTCAGCCCGTCGAGCGCCGCCCGCAGCGCGGCGACGTCGAGCGGCCCGCGCAGCCGGCACACCACCGGGCAGTTGAGCGCCCCGTGCCCGGGACGGTAGTGCCCGATCATCGCCAGCAGGCGCTGGCCTATCGACGCCGGTACCTCGATGGAGCCCACGTGCGCAGCGTACCGGAGAACACTAGATACATGATACGAGCTGGGGTCTGGTATCTGAATGCGTCTGTGGTTAGGCTGATCGCATGTCCGGTCTCTTGGTCAACGTGCCGGTCGACGCACGGCTCACATGGAGATACGAGTCCGAGTCGCAAGCGATCCACTCGCTCTACGAACGTGCGAAGCAGGCCCAGTGGAACGCCACGACCGACGTGGACTGGTCCATCGAGGTGCCCTTCGGCGCGCCGCTGCCCGATGACTCCTCCTTCGCCATGGCGTCGTTCGCCGCTTCGCCGCTGGCCCCCGCCGGCCGGCAGATGTGGGACGTCTTCCGCTGGGAGCTGCAGACCTGGATGGTGAGCCAGTTCCTGCACGGGGAGCAGGGGGCGATGGTCGTCGCCGCCCGCCTGGTCGAGGTCGTGCCCGATCTGGACAGCAAGTACTACGCCGCGAGCCAGGCGGCCGACGAGGCGCGGCACGTGGAGGTCTTCTCGCGCTATCTGCGGGAGAAGGTGCCGCACTTCTACCCGATCACCGCGCCGCTGAAGGAGCTCCTGGAGGACCTGCTCTCCGACACCCGCTGGGACATCACGGCGCTGGGCATGCAGATCGTGGTCGAGGCGCTCGCCATGGCGGCCTTCCGGCTGGCCAACAGCACCTTCCACGACGATCTCATCTGCGACATCACCCGCCTGGTCGCGCGGGACGAGGCCAGGCACGTCACCTTCGGCATCCTGTCGCTGTCCGGCATCTACAGCGAGATGAGCTCGGCCGAGTTGTCCGACCGCGAGGACATGGTGCTCACCTCCGCCTCCCTCATGCGCCGCCGGTTCCTGCTGGAGGACGTGTGGGAGCGGCTCGACGTCGACCGCGTCGAGGGCATGGAGTTCGCGGCCCGGGACGAACTGATGATCAAGTATCGGCAGGCGATCTTCTCGAAGGTCATCTCCTCGCTCGCCAACATCGGCCTGCTCACCCCCCGGGTGCGCGACGGGCTGGAGAAGCTGGAGCTGCTGGGATTCGCGGACCGTTCGATCCGTCCCGGCTACCGCCGGGGCCCGCGTGGATAGGGCGTACACATGTCGATGAGCGACCAGCGGGAACACGTGGACGCGCCGCTCACCCTGGAGCGCATGCGCCAGGACGTCGCCGAGCGGCTGGGCATGCCGCCGGAGCGGGTCGGCGACGACGACGATCTGCTGCGTCTCGGCCTGGACTCGATCGGCCTGATGCGCCTGGCCGCCGCGTGGAGCCGCGCCGGGGCGCCGGTGACCTTCGCCGAGCTGATCGAGCACCGCACGCTGGGCGAATGGTGGCGGCTGGCCGACGTCTCGGCGGCCGTCGACGGCCGGAACGGCCATGACGGTCGTAACGGCTCCGGCTCCGGCTCCGCCGCCGCCGAGGTCGACGAGGCCGCGCCGTTCCCGCTCGCGACGATGCAGCACGCCTACTGGGTGGGCCGCACCGACGGCCAGGTCCTCGGCGGCGTCGGCGCCCACTTCTACAACGAGTTCGACGGCCGCGGCGTGGACCCCGTCCGCCTGGAGCGCGCCGTGCACGCGCTGTTCCTGCGCCACCCCATGCTGCGCTGCCGCTTCCTGGACGACGGCACGCAGCAGATCATGGCGGAGCCGGCCTGGTCCGGCCTCGCCGTACGCGACCTGCGGGGCCTGCCGGACGGCGAGGTCGCGGAGATCCTGGCGCGGGTGCGCGACGAGAAGTCCCACCGGCGGTTGGACGTCGCCTCCGGCGAGGTGTTCGAGGTGTCGCTGTCGCTGCTGCCCGGCGGCGCCACGCGCGTGCACGTGAAGATCGAGATGCTGGTCGCCGACGCGCACAGCTTCCGCGTGCTGCTCGCCGACCTGGCCGCGCTCTACCTGCGCCCGGACGCGCCGCCGCCGCCCATCTCCTACAGCTACCCGCGCTATCTCGCCGATGTCGCCGCGCTGCCGGCGGCGGAACACGACGCCGCCCGCGAATACTGGCTCCGCCGCGTGCCCGAGCTGCCGGGCGGGCCCGACCTGCCCGTGGCGACGCCGCCCGAGCGGATCACCTCGCCCACCGTCGGCCGGCGCTTCCACTGGGTGTCGCCGGAGGACTGGGAGCGGCTGTCCGCCCGCGCCCGCGAGCATGGCGTCACGCTGTCGATGGTGTTCCTCACGGCGTTCGCCGAGGTGCTCGCCGCCTGGAGCGCGCGTCAGCGGTTCGTGCTCAACCTCCCGCTCTACGACCGCAGGCCGCTGCACCCCGAGGTGCCGCACCTCGTGGGCGACTTCACCAACCTGCTCCTGCTCGAGGTCGACGCCGAGGGCGACCGCGGTTTCGCCGAGCGCGCCCGCGACCTGCAGGAGCGCTTCGCCCGTGACGTACGGCACAGCGCCTACTCCGGAGTCGAGGTGCTGCGCGACCTCGCCAGGGCGGGCGGCGGCGAGGCCGTGCTCGCGCCGGTGGTGTTCACCAGCGCGCTCAGCCTCGGCGAACTGTTCGGCCCGGACGTGCGCGACTGCTTCGGAGCCCCCGGCTGGACCATG
>BCRI01000049.1 GCA_001552515.1 Sphaerimonospora mesophila NBRC 14179 = JCM 3151 | reverse complement strand
GCGCTCGGCGCACAGGCGCAGGCGCCGCAGCAGTACGGCCTGAGCATGCCGGACGACCTCGTCGCACTGCTCGGCGAGAGCATCACGCTCGCCATCGACACCGAGGGCCTGGACGCCCTCGATCCCAAGCTCGGCGCCGTCCTGGAGACCGACCCCGCCAAGGCCGACCCCGTGCTCGCGAAGCTGGAGTCCGCCCTCTCCGGCGCGGGGATGCCGCCCGGGCTGGGCAAGGCGCGGAGCGAGGGGAAGCTGGTCGTGGCGACATCCCAGGACTACGCGGACGAACTCGCCTCGGCGGGCGCCCTCCGCGACAACGAGACCTTCCAGAAGGCCGTTCCCGACGCCGAGGGCGCCGGTTTCGCCCTCTACGTGGACATGAACAGCGCGAAGGCCCTCTATCAGCGCGAGCTGCAGGGCGAGGCGAAGGCCAACGTGGACGCGCTGCGCGCGGTGGGGCTGAGCGGCAAGATCTCCGACGGCGAGGCGGGTTTCACCGTCCGCGTCGTGTTCAACTGAGCCCGTTCTCAGGGCCCGTCCCCGGGCCGGTCCGACGTGATCACAGGTCGCCGCGTGTGATCACGTCGCCGGCTTCGGCGGAGCCTGTGGCAGTGCTCTTGTCCGGGTTTCATGAGCTCTTGCCGAGAGCTCGGATCAGGCCCAGAGCTGGCCTTCGAGGCGGCTCTCCGCCTCGTCGAGCGTTCCTTCGTACGCCCCGGTGGACAGGTACTTCCAGCCGCCGTCGGCGACGATGAACACGATGTCGGCCCGCTCCCCCGCGCGTGCGGCCTTGGTCGCGATGCCCAGGGCCGCGTGGAGGGCGCATCCGGTCGAGATGCCGGCGAAGACGCCCTCGGTCGCCAGCAGTTCGCGGGTACGCCGCAGGGCGTCGGCCGAGGTGACCGAGTAGCGCGTGGTCAGCACCGTGGGGTCGTACAGCTCGGGGATGAAGCCCTCGTCCACGTTGCGCAGGCCGTACACCAGTTCGCCGTACCGCGGCTCGGCGGCCACGATCTGCACGTCCGGCACATGCTCGCGCAGGTAGCGCCCGACGCCCATGAGCGTGCCCGTGGTGCCGAGTCCCGCCACGAAGTGGGTGACGGTCGGCAGGTCGGCGAGGATCTCCGGCCCGGTCGACTCATAGTGTGATCGCCAGTTGGCCGGGTTGCCGTACTGGTACAGCATCACCCAGTCCGGATGTTCGGCCGCCAGGCTCTTGGCCACCCGCACCGCCTCGTTGGAACCCCCGGCGGCGGGTGAGGAGATGATCTCCGCGCCGTACATGCGCAGGAGCTGGCGGCGCTCCTCCGACGTGTTCTCGGGCATCACGCAGACCAGGCGGTATCCCTTGAGCCGGGCCGACATGGCCAGCGAGATGCCGGTGTTGCCGGAGGTCGGCTCCAGGATCGTGCAGCCGGGGGCGAGCAGGCCGTCCTTCTCGGCCTGCTCGATCATCCACAGCGCGGGCCGGTCCTTGACCGACCCGGTCGGGTTCCGGTCCTCCAGCTTCGCCCAGATCCGCACCTCTTCGGACGGCGAGAGGCGCGGCAGGCCGACCAGAGGGGTGTTGCCGACCGAGTCGATCAGCGAGTCGAAGCGCATCTAGCGCGCTCCGGCGGCTGCACCCGACCCGCCGGCGACGGCCGGCAGGACGGTCACGGTGTCGCCGTCGGCGACCGGGGTGCCCAGGCCGCCGAGGAAGCGCACGTCCTCGTCGTTCAGGTAGACGTTCACGAAGCGGCGCAGGCCACTGTCGTCCACCAGGCGCTCCCTCAGGCCGGGGTGGCGCGCCTCCAGATCGCCGATGAGCTCCTCGAGCGTGGCGCCCTTGGCGTGCACCGCCTTGGCCCCATCGGTGTAGTTACGCAGGATGGTCGGAATGCGGACCTCGACGGCCATCTCGCTCAATCTCCTTGTTCGGTGGTCATCATGGTTCGGTAGGTCATCATGACAAGCGGGCGTCCACTCGACTGGAACATGGCCGGGCGGCCGGAGATTCCGGGTTCGACGCCATGTGCGGTGACAGCGCTCACTGACGGTGGTCACATGCAGTGCTCAGTCACGGTGTTCAGCGACAGTCGTAGACGACGACCCAGGGCGTGTGCCCGAAAAGGAAATTCTGAACAGGAGATTCCGGGCGGGCCCGGTGCGGAAGGACAGCCGGTGACGACACGGGGCGATCGTCATCGATAGGCATAGCACAAGTCTAGCCATATGCCTCAACGATCTTGACTTCCTCCTCCGTCACGACGCCGTCGACGATCCGGTAGGAGCGGAACTCCGGTACGTCCGACGCGGTGGAGACCAGGACATAGTGGGCGTCCGGCTCGGACGCGTAGCTGATGTCCGTACGCGACGGGTACGCCTCGGTGGCGGTGTGCGAGTGGTAGATCACCACGGGCACCTCGTCCCGGTCGTCCATGTCCCGCCAGACGCGGAACTGCTCCATCGAGTCGAACCGGTAGAACGTCGGCGAGCGCTCGGCGTTCTCCATCGGGATGAACCGTTCCGGGCGGTCCGACCCCGCCGGCCCGGCCACGACGCCGCACGCCTCGTCGGGATGGTCGGCCCGGGCGTGGGCCACGATCTTGTCGACCAGCTCGCGTGAGATCGTCAGCATGCGGGAAACCTACCAAAGGCCTCGTAGACGGCTCACCAGAGGGCACGGACAAGCGTGTCCTGCAGGTAGGTCAGCCAGTCGTAGGTCACGTAGGCCGGGTAGCGGGGATCGTCCTCGGACATCTCCGCCACCTCCTCGTGGACCTCCTCGGTCACCTCCAGCCGCACGCCCAGCGCGAGCCGTACATCGTTGATGGTGCGCAGCCAGGCCTGGCCCTGCGGCACCGTGAGCTCCAGCTCGCCCGGGGCCAGGGTCTCCAGCAGCGTCGTCGCGTCCGCGCGCTTGGCGTCCCGTAAGGTCGCCTCGGTGTAGCGGCGGAACTCCCCCGACGCCTCCTCGTCGTCTCCGTACGCCGGAGGGAAGAGACGGGCGAGCACGGGATCGGAGGGCGGGGCCGGGGAACCGATGCCGAGCGCGCGCTCCAGCGGGTCGTCCCCGGTCGAGCCTGGCTCGATCAGGCCCAGGATCTGCGTTGCCAGCGATCTCAGGATCGACACCTCGCCAGGATCGAGGTGGACCGAGACGCCCCCGTTCGTCGATCTGAAGCCGATGCTCATGCCGCCGTTCTCGTCATCAGTCATGTTCGCCACGTCCCCGTCGGACGTGTGCTCACGTGTCCCGCCAAGCCGTGTCCACGTGTTCTGCTCGACCGCGTCCACATGTCGTCCCGCTGGGCCCCCGCGGCTATTTGTCCTGCTGGACCGTCGCCCACAGGCCGTACGAGTGGAGGATCTGGACGTCCCGCTCCATCTCCTCGCGCGTGCCGCTGGCGACCACGGCCTTGCCCTTGTAGTGCACGTCCATCATGAGTTTCTCCGCCTTCTGCCGGGGATACCCGAACACGGTCTGAAAGACGTACGTCACATAGGACATCAGATTGACCGGGTCGTTCCACACGATGGTGAGCCACGGCCGATCGGGACGGACGTCCGACGACGGGCGCTCGACCTCGGCTGGAGCTGTACTACCCACGTAACCATCCTGCACCACATGAGTCGTAGTCTTCGACACGTGCGGATGACCATGGGCACTGGCCTGCTTACCGACCACTACGAGTTGACCATGCTGGAGGCGGCGCTGGCGAGCGGCGCGGCGGACCGGCGGGCCGTCTTCGAGGTGTTCGCCCGCAGGTTGCCGGGGGGACGGCGCTACGGGGTGGTCGCGGGGACCGCCCGGGTGCTCGACGCCCTGGAGGACTTCCGCTTCGACGACGCCGACCTCGATTTCCTGCGGCGGGTGGTCGACGAACGGACGCTGGCGTTCCTCGCCGACTACCGGTTCTCCGGAGACGTGTACGGCTATCGCGAGGGCGAGGCGTTCTTCCCCGGCTCGCCGATCATGGTGGTGGAGAGCACCTTCGCCGAGGCGGTGCTGCTGGAGACCGTGATCTTGTCGATTCTCAACCACGACTGTGCCATCGCCTCGGCCGCCTCGCGGATGGCGCACACGGCGGGCGACCGGCCACTGATCGAGATGGGCTCCCGCCGCACGCACGAGGTCGCGGCCGTCGCGGCGGCGAGGTCGGCCTACCTGTGCGGCTTCGCGTCGACCTCCAACCTGATGGCCGGGCGCCGGTACGGCGTGCCGACGGCGGGCACGGCCGCCCACGCGTTCGTCCTGCTGCACGACTCGGAGAAGGACGCCTTCCGGGCCCAACTCGACTCGCTGGGGCACGGAACGACGCTGCTCATCGACACCTATGACATGGCCGAGGCCGTGCGGACCGCCGTCGAGCTGGCCGGGCCGGACCTCGGGGCGGTGCGGATCGACTCGGGCGATCTCGCGGTGATGGCGCAGGAGGTGCGGCAGGCGCTCGACGCGCTCGGGGCCGAGCAGACGAAGATCATCGTCACCGGCGACCTCGACGAGTTCGCCATCGCCGCGCTGGCCGTCGCCCCGGTCGACGGATATGGCGTGGGCACCGCGCTGGTCACCGGATCCGGCCACCCTACGGCCAGCCTCGTCTACAAGCTGGTCGCCAGAGAGGACGCCATGGGCGTGATGCGGCCGGTGGCGAAACGGTCCGTGGGCAAGCCCAGCAAGGGCGGCCGCAAGTGGGCCTACCGGCGGACCGACGACGGGATCGCCACCGCCGAGATCGTCACCGGCGCGCCGATGGAGACCCCACGACCAGACCAGACCGAGCAGACCGAGCAGACCGACCAGGCTGGTCGGGCCGAGCGGACCGAGCAGATCGGGGACCGGCCGCTGCTGGCCGAACTCGTCCGCGGCGGCGAGATCGTCGGCCGCGAACCCCTGGAGGCCGCCCGGCGGCGACACCGGTCGACTCTCGCCGAATTGCCACTGATTGCGCACAGCCTCTCCCCCGGAGACCCGGCAGTCCCTACTATCTTCAAGTGATCGTGGGAGACCGGCGCATGAGGACGACGCCGGTCTCCCACGATCACCGAGAAGAAGGTGGTGCAGTGAAAACCGCGCTCATCATCGTCGACGTCCAGAACGACTTCTGCGAGGGCGGCAGCCTGGCCGTGGCCGGCGGCGCCGAGGTCGCGGCGGCCATCAGCCGTCACGTCGCCGACCGCGCTTCCACAACCCATGCCTACGACCATGTGGTGGCCACCCGCGACCATCACATCGATCCCGGGGCGCACTTCGCCGCGGAACCCGACTTCGTGAACAGCTGGCCGGCGCACTGCGTTGTCGGCACCGCCGGCGCCGACTTCCACCCGGCCTTCGACACGACGAAGGTGGAGGAGGTCTTCAGCAAGGGAGCCCACAAGGCGGCCTACAGCGGCTTCGAGGGAGCCGCCGACGACGGCACCGACCTTGCCGGCTGGCTTCGCGACCACGACGTGACCTCCGTCGACGTCGTCGGCATCGCCACGGACCACTGCGTGCGGGCCACCGCGCTGGACGCCACGCGGGCCGGCTTCGCCGTACGGGTCCTGCTGGACCTGACCGCCGGCGTCGCCAGGGAGACCACCGACGCGGCCCTCGGCCAACTCGACGCCGCCGGTGTGGAGCTCATCGGAACCCCCGTCGTCGGCCCCTGATCCTCCTGCAGCGCGGCCGGACGCGCCGGGGTCACCTGTGTCGAGGACACGCGGAACACGCGCCGTGACGCCTATATTACTTAGGGTGACAGAACCCTCACGGATAGGCACCTCAGATGTTCGCGTTCCTGCTCGGCCTCGCCTGGCTCATCCTGACCCCGGTCTGTGTCTGGCTGCTCTTCAGCCGTGACCGTTCGGGGGCCGTACGCGCCGCAGCCGTGGTCACCCTGGGGGCGCTGCAGGTGAGGACCACGGTGATCGGCTTCGCCGACCGGCATCCGGTCACGCCCTCCGCCGCACCGGCGTCCTCCCCGGCGGCCGCGCCGCCCGTGGCCGTCGCCGCGCCGGACGGGGCGAACGGGTCGGTGGCGGCGAGCGGCGCCGACGCGCCACCCTGCCCGGCTCGGATTCTGTCGCCGGAGGCCGTACGGCTGCGCCGGAGCGGCGGATCGCTGAACGTGACCGTCTTCTGGAAGGCGGGCACTCCCCCGTGCGAGGAGGCGGCGGTGGCGCTGCGCCCCTCCGGGAAGCGGCTGGGCATCCTGCTGCGCGCGGGAGACGCCGGAGAGCATCCCGCCGGGGCACGGGGGGAGATGCGCACGGCGCCGGTGCGGGTGACGCGCGGGGTGGCCTCACTCCAACTGCGTTTCACCCCGCGGCGGCACCAGCACCGGCGCTACGTCGCGGTCAACGTCCACACCGGTCACCGCATCCCCGATGCCCGGCCCGGCCAATACCGCTGAAACCGCATCACCGAGCCGCATCATTGAGCCGCATCTCTGAACGGCACAGCTGAGCCGCACCGCTGAGTGGGCCGCCACTCGGTGTTCACTTCCGCCGGCGGCGCGCGGTGCTCACTTCCGCTGGGTGGCCCACTTGCGGATCAGCGCGATGCGCTCGCGGATCTGCTCTGCGGTCGCCTGTGCGATCTGCGGCCCCCCGCAGGCCCGGCGCAGCTCGGCGTGGATGACCCCGTGCGGCTGGCCGGTCCGGTGGTTCCACGCGCCGACCAGACCGTTGAGCTCCTTACGCAGCTCGTGCACCTGCTCGTGCGGGGCCAGGGCCGGCTCGGCCTCCGGAGCGGCCTTGGTCTTCCGCTTCGCCGCCTGCTGGTCCGCCTGGCGCTTGCGCAGCAGCGTGGCCACCTGATGGGGCTCCAGCAACCCGGGCAGGCCGAGGAAGTCCTCCTCCTCGGGTGAGCCCGGCGCGGCGGCCGTACCGAACTCGCCGCCGTCGAACAGAACCCGGTCGAAGGTCGCGGACGCCTCCAGCGTCTGGAACGGCAGCTCGTCGCCGACGGCGTCCGGCTGCTTCTTCTCCTGCTGGGCCTGCTCCAGCAGCAGGTCGTCCAGGCCCTCGTCGTCGCGGCGGCGACCGAGCACATGATCGCGCTCGGCCTCCATCTCGGCGGCGAGTCCCATCAGCACGGGCACGGACGGCAGGAACACCGACGCGGTCTCGCCGCGCTTGCGTGCCCGGACGAACCTTCCGACGGCCTGGGCGAAGAACAGCGGCGTCGAGGTGCTGGTCGCATAGACGCCCACGGCCAGGCGGGGGATGTCCACCCCCTCGGAGACCATCCGGACGGCCACCAGCCACCGCCTGTCGGACGTGGCGAAGTCCTTGATCTTCTGGGACGCGCCCGGGTCATCCGAGAGCACCACCTCGGCGCCCTGACCGGTGACGGTCCGGATGTGCCGCGCGTAGGCGCGGGCCGACTCGTGGTCGGAGGCGATGACCAGGCCGCCGGCGTCCGGCACGCCGTGCCGCACCTCGCTGAGCCGTCGGTCCGCCGCCTGGATGACCTGGCGGATCCAGTCGCCCTTGGGGTCGAGCGCGGCCCGCCACGCCTGGGAGAGCTGGTCCTTGGTGAGCGGAGTGCCGAGCGTCGCGCTGATCTCGTCGCCCGCCCGCGTCCGCCATGTCATCTCCCCCGAGTACGCCAGGAAGATGACGGGCCGGACCACGCCGTCGGCCAGGGCCGGGCCGTACCCGTAGGAGTAGTCGGAGACGCTGCGCAGCGCGCCGTCGCCGTCCTCCACGTAGGAGACGAACGGGATCGGGCTGTCGTCGGACCGGAACGGCGTGCCGGTCAGCGCGAGCCGTCTGGTCGCCGGTTCGAAGGCCTCGCGGACGGCGTCGCCCCACGACTTGGCGTCGCCCGCGTGGTGGATCTCGTCGAAGACCACCAGGGTCTTGCGCGCCTCGGTGCGGGCGCGGTGCAGCGCGGGGTGCATGGCGACCTGGGCGTAGGTGATCGCCACACCGGTGTAGTCGCGCGAGGTCGTGCCCTGGCTGTTCTTGAACTCGGGGTCGATGCCGATGCCGACCTTGGCCGCGGCGTCGGCCCACTGCCGCTTGAGGTGCTCGGTGGGCGTGACGATCGTCAGGGACCGGACGATCCCGCGGCTGAGCAGTTCGCTGGCGATCCGCAGTGCGTAGGTGGTCTTGCCCGCGCCCGGCGTCGCGACGGTCAGGAAGTCACGCGGCTCGCGCTGGAAGTAGAGCTCGAACGCCTCCTGCTGCCAGGCACGCAGCTTGGGCGCGGTGCCCCAGGCGGCTCGGTCGGGATAGGAGGGGGAGAGATGGGATGCGGCCGAAACGCTCAATGACGCCTCCCACAGCTCGTCGGGACACCGCTGTCCCTGTCGGTTCGCCTGTCTCTTCCAGTCGGTTGGCCTCTGCCGGTTCGCCTGTCGCTATCGGTTCGCAGCCTCACAATGACCCCAGGGTAGTCGGACGAACCGACAGAGCGTGCCGTTCGGCCTCTCTCCAGAGAAGATCATGAGCGTGACCTGCGGCGGAACGCCCCGTTTCGCGAGTTCCGCGACGTACGGCCTCAGCCCCACGAGCCCCGCCCGTGAGCCCGCCCGATGGAGACCCGGCCCAAGCAGACCCGGCCCAAGCAGACCCGGCCCAAGCAGACCGGCTCAGTGGACGCCGGAGATCAGTGCGTCGATGTCCGAGCGGGTCCCGGGCGCGTCCGGATGGGCGAGCGCGAGCATGACCGTGCTCTTGCCGTCGGGCCGGGTGAGCAATGTCACGCGCAGGAACGCGGGCTCGTTCACGACGTCGCGGTACTCGGCCCGGATCGCCCGTGTGTGGCCGGGGCGCCCGTTGACGGTGACCGCGTGGTCGTCCACCACCTCGACGTCATCCCCGTGCAGCAGCAACCGGGTGTAGAGATCGGTCAGGTCGATGACCGCGGAGCGGAGGTGCGGCGGATCGACCGGATCCCCCGGCCGTGCCATGACCGTCCCCAGATCCCCGTGGGCGGCGACGGAGGTGAACCCGGTCACCGGGGCGACGACGCCCTCGCTCCAGCCGGCGGGCAGCGCGTACGAGATTCCGGCGAGCGCGTCGTCGATCACTCTGGGCGGCTCGCCCTCGGCACGGCTCAGGACCGTCACCACCACCGCGCCGATCACGGTCCCGGCGGACACGAGCGCGAGAACGGCGACGAGCAGGCGGCTCAGCCAGCGCGGCATGCGACGGCCCGGCCGGACCGGCGCGCCGTACCTCCCGGCCGCCGGCGGCTCGTCGGACAGGGCCGGATCACTGGGCCAGGCCTGATCAGCAGGCCAGATCGGATCAGTAGGCCAGACCTGATCAGCGGGCCAGGCCGGATCGCCCCGCCACATGGGGGCGGCGGACGACGGCGGCACGCCGTGCCGCATCGGACTCTCCCGCGCCGGACTCTCCCGCCCCGCGTTCTCTCGCCCCGTGCTCTCCGGCACCACGTTGTTCGGCCCTGCGTTGTTCGGCCCTGCGTTGTTCGGCCCTGCGTTGTTCGGCTTCGGGGGCGGCCAGACCCGGCGGGTCCACTGATCCTCCACACAACCTCCCGCGTGATCGCTGTTGTGGAGTTAGTCACAAGGGCGGTGCCCCGTCAACGGGCAGCGGGAGATTGCGCCCACGCGCGGTGGCGGCGAGCCGCGCCGGGACCCTATTTGGCGCGGGCGGGATCGCGGTATGCCTCCCACATCTGGTGGATACGTGCGGCCTGGCCCGCGGTGAACTCACGCATGCAGCGATCGTGCGAGTAGTCCATGAAGTTGTGCACCGGGTCGTCCCCCGGCGCCGGGCAGGTGTCCTTGCGCGCCGGGCAGCCCATCGTCGCCTTGGCCTCGGGCGGCGTGTCGTCCACCGAGTCGCCGGGGGCGTCACAGCCGTTCTCGAACGTGTGCAGCAGGCCCAGCCAGTGGCCGATCTCGTGAACGGCCGTGAACCCCCTGTTGAAGTTCCGCAGCGGACCGCCGGGCACGCTGCGCCAGTCGATCACCACGCCGTCCAGGCCCGGCTCGCCCCCGTACCAGTAGGGATACGTGGAGTAGCCGAGCACGAGCTCGCCCAGCTGTGCGACGTAGAGGTTCAGCGTCTCGGGACCGCCGACGCGCAGCTTGTCCTTGAGGCCCGCCTCGTTGCCCAGGGGGTCGCGGAACCACCTGGCGTTGTCGGTGTGCGTCACACCCTTCAGATCGAACCGGACCTTGGTGTCGACGCCGCCGAACTTGCCGCTGTAGGCGTCGTTGAGCGCCCGCACCTGCCGGTCCACCGCGCTGTCGGGGAGACCGAGCTTGCCGTCTCTGATGATGTGCACCCATAGCGGCACCCGGATCTCCCGCTGGGCCGGTGCGCGCCGACCCGGTTCCAGGGCCCCCGAGCCGTGCCGGTCCTCGAGGCGGCGGCGGAGGTCGTCGTTCATCCGCGCGATCTCCGCCGGACCCGGCCGACGCGGTTCGACAGCGTGACCGAGCCTGAGGGCGCGGGCATGCTTGCGCGTGCGGGCGGGACCGGCGGTACGGCTCCGTTCGTGGACGTGGCGGAGGCTCCCCTGAGAATCCGCGGCCCCCTGGGCACGACCCCCACCGCTCCGGCGTGCCGGTTCCTGGCATTCACTCGGAGGGGCGGCGGACGCGCGAGCCACGGCGGAGACACCGCCCACCACGAAAAGACAAACAAGGCAGACGGCGATTACGCCCCGAACCATTCGTATCCCCCGTTACGGCTGGTCTGAAAGCCGACGTTAGCCGTACCGGGGGTCATGATCCTGGATCGACACTCACTCGCTGGGAGGTTCGCCCTTCGGCAGCCCCTCGTAGATCTCCTTGCACTCCGGGCAGACGGGGTACTTCTTCGGATCGCGGCTGGGCACCCACACCTTGCCGCAGAGAGCTCGGACCGGGCTGCCGGTCACATAGCTCTCTGTGATCTTGTTCTTGTCGGCGTAGTGGGAGAACCGCTCGTGGTCGCCGTCGCCATGGGAGAGCCGCGGCGTGACTTCGCTCTCAGGAAGAATCTTCGTGCTGCTCACGGTCATCGAGTCTACTTAGCGCGGGAGTCGTGCGGGCCGTCAACCGACGTGGACGACGGCTCCCTCTGTCTTGCGCCCGGCCTTGACGAACAGCGCGAAGATCGCGGCCACCACGGCGATACCGGCGCTCATCTGGAAGCCCAGGTGCAGACCGTCCATGAAGGACATGTGCGCGGCCTGCGTGATGAGCTCGGCGGCCGGCCCGGTGAGACCGGGCGGGGCCATGCCGACGGAGGCGAGCTGCTTCAGGCCCTCCAACTGCTCCGGCGGGATCGCGGCGGCCGCCGGCCCGAGGTGACCGGGGAGCACGCTCGCCACCTTGGCGGACACGATCGCGCCGAGGATGGCCGTGCCGAGTGCGCCGCCCACCTGCATGGCGGAGTTCTGCACGCCGCCGGCGACCCCGCTGAGGTCCTCGGGGGCGTTGCCGACGATGATCTCGGTGGCTCCCACGAAGACCGGCGAAAGTCCGAACGCCAGCAGCACGAACGGGATCGCGCTGTCGACGAACGCCGCGTCGACGCTGAGCCGCGACATCAGGAACATCGCGATCGCGGTGACCACCATGCCGCCCGCGATGGTGCTCTTCGGGCCGAGCCTGCCGATGAGAACACCGGCGATCGGCGATGCGATGATCATGCCGGCGCTCATCGGCAGCATGCGCAGGCCGGAGTCGAGCGGGCTCAATCCGTGCACGCCCTGGAAGAAGAACGTGAGGAAGAACATCGCGCCCATCATCGAGAACGACACGAGGATCATGAGCACGGTGCCGATGGAGACCGAGGCGTTGCTGAACAGGGACAGCGGCAGCAGCGGCTCGGCCGTCCTGGCCTGCCAGAACAGGAACACCGCTCCGACCAGCACGGCGACGGCGAGGAAGCCGATCGTCTTGACGTCGCCCCAGCCCCATTCGGGCGCCTTGATGATGGCCCAGACCAGCGAGAACATGGTGACCGACAGAAGCACCACACCCGGCCAGTCCACCCGCGACAGCGTCCGGGCCCGGCTCTCCCTGAGCGCCCACAGGCCGAAGGCCAGCGCGGCGGCACCGACGGGCACGTTGATGAAGAAGACCGACTGCCAGCTCACGTTCTCGACGAGGACGCCCCCGACGATCGGGCCGGCCGCACTCGACAGGCCGAGGATCGCGCCCCACGCCCCCATCGCCATGTTGAGCCGCTCGCCGGGGAAGGCCATGCGCAGCAGCGCCAGGGCGGCCGGCTGGAGCAGCGCGCCGAACAGGCCCTGCAGTACGCGCAGGGCGATCAGCATGCCCACCGACGACGACAGGCCGATCATCAGCGAGACCAGGGTGAACCCGACCACGCCGATCAGGAAGATCCGCTTGTGACCGAAGAGGTCGCCCAGCTTGCCGGCGGTGATGAGGAAGACCGCGAGCGCGAGCAGATAACCGCTGGTGACCCACTGAAGGTCGGCCAGCGACGCCTTGAGGTCTTCGGCGATGACCGGGTTGGCGATGGCGACGACCGTGCCGTCGAGCATGACCATGATCACGCCAAGGGAGACCGCGAGCAGTGTGAGCCACGCGGAGCCCTGTCCGCGTCCCGGCGGCGGCGACTCGGCCCGCTCGGCTACCGCTTGAGTCATCATGGATGGTCCCCCTTCGAAACGATGATTCGAAAACACAATCGAGCCGCCCACACGGCCTCCGGCATCCTACGGGACGCCTCCGACAAGAACGCCACCGGTTTTCTCCCGGTTCCGACGTGTTCGCGGCGCAACGGAAGTCCCGTCACCGCATGCCCGGGTCGCCGGCTCCACGCCTTGTTCGATGAACGTTTCACACCGAACCCGCCCACCCGGTTCAGCTACGTGGCCTGACATCGCAGCTCAGGCCGCTTCTGGTCGGCGAGAATGACCAACTAGACCGGTTAAGTCTGTACGCCGTCCCATACCACGCCTAGGGTTCCCGGGAGCGCTTCCACAGGCTGCGCGATCCCCCCATACCGAGGTAGCTCATGAGAACACGCTTCATCGCCGCGGGCACGGCACTCTTCGCCCTCCTGTTGTCAGTGATCGCACTCACCCAGCCCGCCCAGGCCGCGACCGGCCTCCGCGTGAACAACGGGAAGATCTACGAGTCCAACGGGAACCAGTTCATCATGCGGGGCACGAGCCACGCCCACACCTGGTTCACGAGCCAGACCAACTCCTTCGCCGACATCAAGTCCCTGGGCGCCAACACCGTCCGGGTCGTGCTCAGCGGCGGCCGCTGGACCGCGAACACGGCCAGTGACGTGGCCAACGTCATCTCGCTCTGCAAGCAGAACCGGCTGATCTGCGTGCTGGAGAACCACGACACCACCGGCTACGGGGAGCAGAGCGGCGCCTACACCCTGAGCCAGGCGGTCGACTACTGGATCGGTCTGAAGAGCGTGCTGACCGGCCAGGAGAACTACATCGTCATCAACATCGGCAACGAGCCGTACGGCAACAACAACGTCTCCGGCTGGACCAGTGCCACGACCGACGCGATCAAGCGCATGCGCGGCGCCGGATTCGAGCACATGCTGATGGTGGACGCGCCGAACTGGGGCCAGGACTGGCAGTTCGTCATGCGTGACAACGCGGCCTCCGTCTTCAACGCCGACCCGCAGAAGAACACGGTCTTCTCGATCCACATGTACGGCGTGTTCGACACCGCGGCCGAGGTCACCGGCTACCTGCAGGCGTTCCAGACCGCCGGCCTGCCGATCGTCATCGGCGAGTTCGGCAACATGCACTCCGACGGCGACCCGGACGAGGACACGATCATGTCCCAGGCCCAGTCGCGGGGCATCGGCTACCTCGGCTGGTCGTGGAGCGGCAACGGCGGCGGCGTCGAGTACCTCGACCAGGTGACCAACTTCAACGTCAACCAGCTCACCTCCTGGGGCCAGCGGCTCTTCAACGGCGCCAACGGCATCAAGGCGACGGCCAAGCAGGCGACGATCTACAACGGTGGACAGACCCCCACCCCCACCCCCACCCCGACGCCAACTCCGACCCCGACACCGACGCCGACCCCCACGCCGACGCCGACCCCGACCCCCACACCGACCCCCACCGGCGGCACGGGCGGATGCACGGCCACCTACCAGGTGGTGAACCAGTGGGCCGGCGGCTTCCAGGGTGAGGTCACGGTGAAGGCGGGCGGCTCCGCCATCACCGGCTGGACCGTGAAGTGGACGTACGCCAACGGCCAGACGGTCAGCCAGATGTGGAACGCCACCCTGAGCTCGAGCGGCTCGAGCGTCACCGCCAAGAACATGAGCTACAACGGCAACCTCGGTGCCGGCGCGAGCACCTCGTTCGGGTTCCTCGGGTCCTGGAACGGCACGAACGGCACGCCCTCGTCGGTGAGCTGCACCGCGAGCTGAACCCACTGATCACCCGTGGCCGGGCGCGCATGCCGTGCCCGGCCACAGCACGTGGACGGGCGGTCCCCGGTGTCAGTTGAGCGTGGGATCGTCGGGGAAGGTGGCGACGAGCGCGAGATCGCCGCGCTGGCGGCGCAGCACCGTCCGCCACAGCAAGGACGGGTCGGAGTGGAAGGTGTCAGCGGGTTCCGAGTCCACGACGTACCAGGCGCCCTCCCGCAGCTCGTTCTCGAGCTGTCCCGCCGTCCAACCGGCATAGCCCGCGAAGATCCTCATCTGCGAGATCTCCCCCGCGAGGATCTCGGGCGGCGCGTCGAGGTCGACCGTGCCCAGCCGGGACGTCGCCGACCTGCCCTGGAGCCGCCGCCAGCCGAGCGGCTCCTCCCCGCTCAGCACGACGGCAAGGGCCAGCGCACTGTCGGTCTGCACCGGCCCGCCCTCGAACAGCACCGGAGGACCGGTGACCAGCGGGTCCCATGAGGGCAGCACCTGGGTCACCGCGATCTCGCTGGGCCGGTTGAGTATCACGCCCAGCGTGCCGCCGTCCTCGTCGTGCTCCAGCACGAGCACGACGCTACGCCGGAAGTTGGGGTCGTCGAGCAGTGGCGTCGCCACAAGCAAACCGCCGACGTAGATCGCCTCCGCCATACCTCCCATGATGAGGGAGGAATGCCGAATCATGCACGTCGCCCCCGGCTTGACGTACCAGATTACTTTTCGCGTCAGAACATGCGCGAAATGTGTTCAGGCCCCGGTCGATCGCCGATCCCGGTGTCTCAGGCTTCGGTGAAGCCCCGTGCCCTTCCGCCGGCCGACTCGCGCACCGCCGCCGCCACCGCGTTCGCCGCCTCGGGGTGGAAGACGCTGGGGATGATGTAGTTGGGTCCCAGCTCCTCCGCCGTCACCACGGCGGCGAGCGCTCGGGCCGCCGCGAGCAGCATCTCCTGGCTGACTATGGTCGCCTGGGCGTCCAGCAGGCCACGGAAGACGCCGGGGAAGGCCAGCACGTTGTTGATCTGGTTGGGGTAGTCGGAGCGCCCGGTGGCCACCACGGCCGCGTGCTCGCGTGCCTCGTCCGGCGCGATCTCGGGCTCCGGGTTGGCCAGCGCGAACACGACCGATCCGTCCGCCATGGCCGCGATGTCCTCACCGTTGAGGATGCCGGGCGCGGAGACGCCGATGAAGACGTCCGCGCCCTTCACCGCGCCGCGCAGATCGCCCGCGTACCCGCCGGCGTTGGTGTGCTCGGCGATCCAGCGCAGCGAGTCGTCCAGGTCCTCACGGCCCAGGTGGACGGCGCCGAGGTAGTCGCAGACGATCACGTGCTGCGCGCCGGCCGCGAGCAGCAGTCGTAGTACGGCGTTGCCGGCCGCGCCCGCACCGGCGAGAGTGATCCGCACGTGCGCCAGGTCCTTGCCCACGACCTTCAGCGCGTTCGTCAAAGCGGCGAGCACGCAGATCGCGGTGCCGTGCTGGTCGTCGTGGAAGACCGGGATGTCCAGCAGCTCGCGCAGCCGCCGCTCCACCTCGAAGCAGCGCGGCGCCGAGATGTCCTCCAGGTTGATGCCGCCGAAGCCCGGCGCGATCACCTGCACGGTCCGCACGATCTCGTCGACGTCCTGGGTGTCCAGGCAGACCGGCCAGGCGTCGATGCCGGCGAACCGCTTGAACAGCGCGGCCTTGCCCTCCATCACCGGCAGCGCGGCGGCGGGGCCGATGTTGCCGAGCCCCAGGACCGCCGAGCCGTCGGTCACCACGGCCACCGAGTTCCGCTTGATCGTGAGACGGCGCGCGTCCTCCGGGTTGCGCGCGATCGCCAGACTCACCCGCGCCACGCCCGGCGTGTACGCCATGGACAGCTCGTCACGGTTGCGCAGCGGCACCTTCGACTGCATCTCGATCTTGCCACCGAGGTGCATCAGGAAGGTGCGGTCGGAGACCTTGTGTATGGTCACGTCCTCGACCGCGCCGAGGCTGTCCACGATCGCCTGCACATGGTCGGTGTCCTTGGCCGCGCAGGTGACGTCGATGCGGAGCTTCTCATGGCCCGCATTCGTGACGTCGAGGGCCGTGACGACGCCGCCGGCGGTCTCCACGGCGTGGGTGAGCAGGCTGACGGCCTTGCCGCCCGCCGGGACTTCGAGACGAACGGTGATCGAATAGGAAACGCTGGGCACGGTGGCCACGTGTATCCGCTCCTTTGCGGGTGGTTCCGGCTTTACGGAGCCGCGTTGAAACCTATCCATCCTGCCATCTCCGGCCGGCTGATTCAGCCTCCTGCGCTCACGTCTCCGTGGCGTCGCGAGGCACTAGAACAGCGCGCTGGCCAGGGCCCGCCTGGCCCTGGACACCGAGGGGTCGTCCGCGGGCAGCGCGTCGAAGAGCCCGAGCAGGTGGACCCGCACCCTGTCGCGATCGCCTTCCCGCGTCCGGCGGACCACGCCGACGAGCCGGTCGAACGCCTCGTCCACCTTGCCGTTCATCATCTCCAGGTCCGCCGCCTGCAACTGCAGGTCCACATCGGCGGGGTCCGCCGCGGCGCGGCGGAGCACGTCCGCCTCGTCGAGGTGCTGGGTCCGACGCAGCAGTCCGACGCCGGCGAGGCCGATCCTGGCCGCCTCGTCCGCGGGTGAGCGCGCCAGCAGCCGCTGGTAGGCGGCCGCGGCCGCGTCCAGGTCCCCCTGGTCCATGGCCGCCTCGGCGGCGAGGAGATCGGGATCCACCGGCGGCTCCGCCTCCGCGGTCTCCGCGGGTGCCGCCGGCTCGATGCCGAGCTGCTCGAACACCTGGGCCAGCGCCTGCCGAAGCTGCGCCTCCGGCAGTGGCCCCTCGAACAGGGGCATGAGCTGCCCCTGGAAGGCCAGATAGACGGTCGGCACCGCACGCATCCGCAGGGCCTGGGCGAGCTGGGGGTCCGCCTCCACATCCACCCGGGCGAGCGCCCACGCGCCCCCCGCCTCGGCGGCCAGCTTCTCCAGGGTGTTGCTGAACTGCTGCACCTGCTCCGCTCGGCGCACCGTCGCCTCGACGATGACGGGGACGGTCAGCGACCGCTCCACGACATCCGCGTTGAAGGTGGCCGAGGTCACCTCGACGACCGTCGAGGACGCTCCGGCCCCGGCTCCGCCGGGCCCGGCCGCCTCGCGTCGTGCCTGCGCCTCCAATGCCTGCTTGCGAGCGCCTAGGTCGATCGCGCCGTAGAGCGATCCAGGTCGAGAGAACTCCGCTGCCATAGTCCCATCCTGCCGCACGCTCACGGCTGATCTGTGCCATCCCACCGCCATCGGGCACGGGGGCACCGGAGGGACCCGGACGGACCGGGGCGCCAGGACATCGGAACAGGACATCGGGACGGCGTCAGAACCGGGCCGGTTCTGAGTAGGTGCCCCATTCCGCGCGCAGCACGTCGCAGATCTCGCCCAGCGTGGCCTCGGCCCGTACGGCTCCGAGCATGGGCGGGATCATGTTCTCCCCGGTCCCGGCCGCGCCGGCGAGCCGGGCCAGTGCCGCTGCCACCGCCCGCGCGTCTCGTGCGGCGCGCCGCTCGCCCAGCGCCCGGCGCTGGTCCCGTTCGACCTCGTGGCTGACTCGGAGGATCTCCAGCGGCTCCTCGACGGTCGCCATGTGGCAGTTCACCCCGACGATCCGCTTGCCGCCATCCTCCAGCTTGCGCTGGTATTCGAAGGCGGCCTCGGCGATCTGGGCGGTGAACCAGCCGTCCTCGATGCCGCGCAGGATCCCGGAGGTCATGTCCCCGGTGCCCATCTCCCGGATCTTCGTGAAGCAGGACTCCGCCTCGCCCTCCAGCCGGTCCGTGAGCGCCTCGACGTACCATGATCCCCCCAGCGGATCGATCACGTTGGCGACCTCGGTCTCCTCCATGATCACCTGCTGGGTCCGCAGGGCGATCTCGGCGGCCTTCTCCGACGGCAGCGCGAGCACCTCGTCGAGGGCGTTGGTGTGCAGCGAGTTCGTGCCGCCGAGCACGGCCGCCAACGCCTCGATCGCGGTGCGGACGATGTTGTCGTCCGGCTGCTGCGCGGTCAGCGACACCCCCGCCGTCTGGGTGTGGAAGCGCAGCCACTGGGCCCTTTCGGTGCGCGCGCCGTACACGTCACGCAGCCACCTGGCCCAGATCCGGCGCGCGGCCCGGAACTTCGCGATCTCCTCGAAGAAGTCGATGTGCGCGTCGAAGAAGAACGACAGGCCGGGGGCGAAGACGTCCACGTCGAGGCCGCGCGACAGTCCGAGCTCGACGTATCCGAACCCGTCGGCGAGCGTGAACGCCAGTTCCTGCGCCGCCGTCGCCCCGGCCTCGCGGATGTGGTAACCCGAGACCGACAGCGGCTTGTAGGCGGGAATCTCGGCGACGCAGAACTCCATGAGGTCGCCGATCAGCCTCAGGTGCGGCTCGGGGGCGAACAGCCACTCCTTCTGCGCGATGTACTCCTTGAAGATGTCGGTCTGCAACGTCCCGTTCAACCGCCCGACGGGCACCCCCTGCCGCTCCGCCGCGACGACGTACATGCAGAAGATCGGTACGGCGGGCCCGCTGATGGTCATGGACGTGGTCACCTCGCCCAGCGGGATGTCCGCGAAGAGCAGGTCCATGTCCAGGGCCGAGTCGACGGCCACGCCGCAGTGGCCGACCTCGCCCAGTGAGCGCGGGTCGTCGGAGTCGCGGCCCATCAGCGTGGGCATGTCGAAGGCCACGGACAGGCCGGCCCCGCCCGCCCCGAGGATCATCTTGTAGCGCTCGTTGGTCTGCCGGGCGTTGCCGAACCCGGCGAACTGCCGGATCGTCCAGGGCCGCCCCCGATAACCCGTCGCGTACAGGCCGCGGGTGAACGGGAACTCCCCCGGCCAGCCGATGCGCCCGAACCGCGGGTCGTCGCCCGGCGGCCCGTAGACCGCGTCCACCTCCAGCCCGGAAAGGGTCCGGAAGTCTCGGTCGCGCTTGTACGCGGCGTCGTAGCGCGCCTGCCAGCGGGCCCTTCCCGCCTCGATCGCGGCGGCGCTCGCCGGGTCCCCGTCCATACAGTCTTCGTCCCCGCGAAGTCCCCTGAAAGCCCCTCGAAGTCCCCCAAATCCCCTCAGGGACTGAAGTCGCCGGCCGCGACCCGGAGGGTCCTGAGCAGGTCGAACATCTGCTCAAGTTCCTCATCGCCGTACATTCCCAGGCAGAAACCGGCGTCCATCAGATCGGCGGTGGCCCGCCGTACGATCTCGCGACCCGCATCGGTGATCTCGGCGAGCACGCCGCGGCCGTCCTTCGGGTTGCGCATGCGGCGGACCAGCCCGGCCCGTTCCAGGCGGTCGACGGTGTTCGTCACGCTCGTCGGGTGCACCATGAGCCGCTCGCCGATCTTCGACAGCGGCAGCGAGCCTTCCCGGCTGAACGTGAGCAGCACCAGCGCCTCGTAGCGGGCGAAGGTCAAATCGTACGGCTTGAGCAGCGTGTCCAGTTGCGCCAGCAGGATCTGGTGGGCTCTCATGATCGAAGTGACGGCGGCCATCGCGGACGAGGGGCCGAATCTAGCGCGCCACGTTTCCGCGGCGCGTTCGATCGGGTCGAACGGCAGGCCGAGCGGCTTGGCCGCGCCGGTCGGCGACGGGCCTGAGCTGGGCGGGACATTGGGCGGGACGGACACAGCGATATACGCTATCGCGACCCCGAACATGATCAACCTGGGAACCGAGCGTAACCGGATTCATTCCTTGACCCCAGAACTCCCTCCCCGCGGGTCACGCTCCGTTATGGTTGCCACGTCGAAAGGTGAGGCGGCGGCAAACACCGGGCGCCACGGGGAACCACGTCTGCTAGGCAGTTCGAGCGGGCGTGGCGAGGCCGGCCGGCGGACGGCGTCGGGGGACGCGGTCCGGCGCATGCTGCTCACACAGGCACGGGGGGTTGACTTGATGGGCAGCATGCCTGTCCCGGCGCGCCGTATGCGCCGGATATCGCCGTCGGCGTGGCCAGGGGCCGCGCCGTGCTGTGGGTGACCACAGGGGCGTTCCACGTGGAGAACTGAGACACGGCGCGGTCGTCGCCATGGCCGTGCTGCTCGCGCTCGGGCTCGTCATCGCGTGGAGCGTCCTCATTCCTGGGTTCATGGACTGGGATGACATGGTCACGGCCGTCATCGGTTCGCTTCGGCTGACCGGTCCGGTCGCGGCCGTGTTCACCGCGTGGGTCGCGCTGCGCAGACGCCGGGCCAACCGCGGCCGGGTGCTGACGCCCTGGCGGGCCGCGAAGGCGCCGCTCGGCATTCTCGCGGTCGTCATCTGCTCGTTCGCGGTGACCGTGCTGCTG
The DNA here is from genome assembly GCA_001552515.1 of Sphaerimonospora mesophila NBRC 14179 = JCM 3151. Classification (GTDB taxonomy): domain Bacteria; phylum Actinomycetota; class Actinomycetes; order Streptosporangiales; family Streptosporangiaceae; genus Sphaerimonospora; species Sphaerimonospora mesophila. The sequence continues at coordinate 27,266 of BCRI01000049.1, read as the reverse complement.
CTCGGGCTGCGTGCCGCGCTGACCGACCGGTCGGGCCACCTGCCCATCGGCGGGCTCTCGCTGTGCGTCGGCGGCCTGGCGCTGTACGTGATGATCGGCTGGACGGCGGGCTGGGTGCTCCCGTTCGCCGTCACGCCCGTGCTCGCCGGGATCGGCACCTACGGGCTGTTCACCTGGGTGGCGGTGGGCTCGACCTGGGCCGACCGGCTCACCCCGGCCACGCGCAGGCCGTACGACCTGTTCACCGGGGCCGGCCAGGTGGCGTTCACGGATCAGACGCTCTGGCTCCTGGGCCTCAGCACGGCGCTGCTGCTCGGCTGGGTCGCCCTGGTCACCAGGCGCACGCTGGCGCTGGTCGCGGCGGCCATCGCGATGCTGGCGGCGGGCGCGGGGGCCGCCCGGTTGGTGGCCGAGCCGCGGACGGTGGCGGCCACCGAGCGGCTCGCCTCCTCCTGCCAGTCGTGGCCGTTCCCGGTGTGCGTCCGCCCCTCCATGCGAGACGGCCTGACCGAGCTGGCCGGGGTGTTCACCACGCTCGCGCGTCGGCTGGCCGACACCCCCGCCGCCTTCGACCGGGTCGAGCAGCGCGACCGCGACGACAACGCCCCGGTTCCGCCCGGCGTTGCGGTCGTGCATCTCGACGATCTCGGCGCGGGGTTCGCCCGGCGGGCGGTGACCGAGTTCCTCGACCACCTGGCCGCCCCGTGCCCCGGCACGATCTCCAACGGCTACCGGTCCATCATCGCCGCCTGGCTGCGCGGCGAGCCGCTGCCCGCCGGACCGCTGCCCGAGCACCGGTACGCCGCCGTGTGGTTCTCCGGGCTGACCGAGGACCAGCGGCACAACTGGCTGCGGATGTTCTACTCCGACTTCGTCTCCTGCCGGCTGCAGAGCAGGCACTTCGGCGGCGGCGCCCGGCCCGCGGACCCCAACCTGGTCAACTATCCGGTGAATCCGACGCCCGCGTACGCGCCCGCCTACCCCGTCAGCCCGAGCTACCACGGCGATCCGGGATCGGAACACCACGAGACGCCGGGCGCCGGGCTCCCGCACCGGCCCGGCTTAGCTCCGGAGCCGACCCCGGCCGCGTCCCCCGGGCACCCGCCGCTCCCCGAGCCCTCCCCTTCGGCCACTCCCTCGGCCGAGCCGCCGTCTCCCCTGCCCGCTTCGCCCAGGCCGACGCCAGGCGCCCCCGCCACCCCCCGCCACCCCACGCACCGTGAGCCCGCACCACGCGAATCCGGGCAACGCGACTCGCGCACACGTGAATCCGGCCCGCGCGAGCCCCGGCAGCGGGAGGACGGCGGCTCCGGACGGCGCCGCGGCTCCATCTCGACACGCCATCCGGAGGGCCCGGGCCGCGCCCCCACACCACCTCGCGCCAACGTTCCCGCCGCCGGGAACACCGGGAACACCGGGAACACCGGGAACGCTGGAAACGCCGGGAACACCGGCGTCACCAGGGACTCGGGGAATGCCGGCGCCGTTCGCAGCGAGGCGCCCGCCCGGGACGCCGGAGCCGTCCAGGAGAACGGGCCCGCCCGGGACGGCGTACCGGCGCAGACCACCCGGCCGACCCCGGCCACCAGCCCCTCCCCCCGCCTTGGGCTCCTGAGCGGGCTCGGCGGCTAGAGCGTGTCCGACAACCCAGGTGCAAGCCGGGCCATAGCGGGAAGATTCCTTCCGTGGATGGCCAGACTCCAGCCCGTCAGACTCCAACCGGTCGAACCGCGGAAGGCCGGACCTCGGCCGGCGGGCCCTCGACCCCGCCCACGTCGCAGCCCCCTCCCGGCGACACCACGACCCGGCGCTCCTCCCGCCGCGCCTGGCGGTGGCTGGCCGGTTTCCTCTTCATGGTCCTGCTCATCGTGGTCGGCGCACGGCTCACCTGGTCCTGGCTGGACCCGCTCGGGGAGGAGACCGTCGACCGCAGCGGCCCGGTGCTGCTGCGGTCGGTGCAGAACCTGAGCCGGTTCGAGGCGGCCACCGGCAACTTCCAGGTCGTGGTCGACCTGGAGAAGGACGCGGCTTTCCTGCCCGACACCATCAAGGGCAGCAGGACGCTGTTCGTCGGCGCCGGCAACGTGGACGCCTACGTCGACTTCTCCGGCCTGCCCAAGGACGCCATCACCGTCTCGGCGGACCGTTCAGCCGTGACCGTACGGCTGCCGCACGCCGAGCTGGAGAAGCCCAACCTGGACAACAAGCGGTCGTACATCGTCGCCCAGCAGCGGGGGCTCTTCGACCGCATCTCCGACCTGCTGTCGGCGTCGCCGCAGAACCAGCAGGAGCTCTATCTGCTGGCCGAGCGTAAGATCACCGAGGCCGCCGTGGCGAGCGACCTGCGCGACCGGGCGGACCAGAACACCCGGGCGATGCTCGACGGCATGCTGAAGACCCTCGGATTCTCGACCGTCACCATCGAGTACGCCGCCGCGCCCTGACCCATCCACGATCTACGCCTCCGTGCCGGCGGCGACCGCGGCGAGGAGGTCGTCGGCCGCGGTGTAGGGGTCGGTACGCGCGGCCAGCAGGCGTTCGGCCAGCGCGTCGAGCCGGTCTCCATGGAGAGCGGAGAACCTGGAGCGGAGCCGGGCCAGCGCGACGGCCTCGATCTCGTCTCTCGCCCGGGCCAGGCGGCGTCGATGCGCCTCACCCGACTCCTCCAGGTATGCCTGGTGCCTGTCCAGCGCGGCCAGCAGCTCGCCGGCGCCCTCGTCCCTGGTCGCCACGGTGGTCACGATCGGTGGTCGCCACGGCGCCGTCGCGAGACCCACCATCGTCCGCAGCTCGCGTACGGTCGCCCGCGCACCCTCGCGATCGGCCTTGTTGACCACGAGGACGTCCGCGATCTCCAGGATGCCCGCCTTGGCGGCCTGGACGTCGTCCCCCATGCCGGGCGCGAGCAGCACGACGGTGGTGTCGGTCACCCCGGCGATGGCCACCTCGGCCTGACCCGCCCCGACCGTCTCGACCAGGATCACGTCGCACCCGGCCGCCTCCAGCACCCGCAACGCCTGGGGCGTGGCCCAGGCCAGACCGCCGGGGTGCCCCCTGCTGGACATGCTGCGGATGAAGACGCCGGGATCGGTGGCGTGGTCCTGCATCCGCACACGGTCGCCGAGCAGCGCCCCTCCGGTGAACGGACTGGACGGATCCACCGCGAGCACGCCCACCCGCGCGCCGCGGCCGCGCAGCACCCGGATGAGCATGCTCGTGGTCGTGGACTTGCCCACACCGGGAGGGCCGGTCAGGCCGATCACCCGCGCGCGGTACGGCTCGCGCGCCCCGGCGGCCAGCTCGGCCATGGCCTCACGCAGCGTGCCGTCCGCCGCGCTGCCGGGGTCGGCGACGGCGGCCTCGATCAGCGAGATCAGCCGCGCGACGGCACGCGGCCGTCCCCGCATCACCTCCCCGGCGAGCTCCCCGCCGGTCCCGAGCCGGGTCACGGTCGACCCGTACCCCGCCTACCTGGCGGGCACCCGGATGATCAGGGCGTCACCCTGGCCGCCGCCGCCGCACAGACCCGCAGCGCCGAGGCCGCCGCCGCGGCGGCGAAGCTCGTGGGCCAGCGTGAGCACGATGCGGGTGCCGGACGCGCCGATCGGATGGCCGAGGGCGAGGCCGCCGCCGTTCACGTTGACCCTGTCGAGATCGATCCCCAGCTCCTTGACGGACTGCAGCACGACCTGCGCGAACGCTTCGTTGATCTCCACCAGGTCGAGGTCGCCCGTGGTGCGGCCCTCCTTGGCCAGCGCGTGCTTGATCGCGTTGGCGGGCTGCGACTGCAGCGAGTTGTCCGGGCCGGCCACGTTCCCGTGCGCGCCGATCTCGGCCAGCCATTCCAGGCCCAGCTCCTCGGCCTTGGCCCGGGACATCACCACCACTGCCGCCGCGCCGTCGGAGATCTGCGAGGAGGATCCCGCCGTGATCGTGCCGTCCTCGGTGAACGCGGGCCGCAGCTTGGCGAGGGTCTCGACCGTGGTGTCCGGGCGGATGCCCTCGTCGGCGGTGACCATCACGGGTTCCCGCCGTCCGGGCGCGGAGACGGGGACGATCTCCTCCTCGAACAGGCCCTTCTCCGTCGCCTCGGCGGCGAGCCGGTGCGACCTGGCCGAGAACTCGTCCTGCTCCGCGCGGGTCAGGCCCAGGCGCGCGTTGTGCCGCTCGGTGGACTCGCCCATCGCGATCTGGTCGAACGCGTCGGTGAGCCCGTCGAAGGCCATCGAGTCCAGCACGCCGGCCGCGCCGTACTTGACGCCCTTGCGCAGGCCGGGCAGCAGGTGCGGGGCGTTGGTCATCGACTCCATGCCGCCCGCCACGACGATGTCGAACTCGCCGGCGCGGATGAGCTGGTCGGCCAGTGCGATCGCGTCCAGGCCGGACAGGCACACCTTGTTGATCGTCAGGGACGGGACCGTCATGGGGATGCCGGCGCGCACGGCCGCCTGCCGGGACGGAAGTTGCCCCGAGCCGGCCTGGAGCACCTGTCCCATGATCACATACTGGACCTGGTCGGGGGTGACGCCGGCCCGTGACAGGGCGGCCTTGATGGCGGTGCCCCCGAGCTCGACGGCGGACAGACCGGAGAGCGAGCCGAGCAGCCGGCCAATGGGCGTACGAGCTCCGGCGACGATGACGGAACCAGACATCGGGACCTCCACGACGAGGATCGGGACGACCGTGTCACGATACCCATGGAGCATTCGGGCGCCCGCAGGCAGCCCGTCTGGTCAGGTACGAACGGAGAAACATGCTGCTCAGGATCGATCACGTCGGCATCGCGTGTCACAACCTCGAAGAGAAGATCGAGTTCTACGAGTCCACCTTCGGGCTGACGGTGGTGAGCCGGGAGATCAACGAGGAGCAGGGGGTCCGCGAGGCCATGCTTCACGTGGCGGACGGCCCGAAGGGCGCCTCCTACGTCCAGCTCCTGGAACCGCTGCACCCCGACACGGCGGTCGGGAAGTTCCTCGCGAGGCGAGGCGAGGGCGTGCACCACATCGGGTACGGCGTCGCGGACGTCGCCAAGGCCCTTGAGGAGATCGGCGCCAAGGGCGTCAGGCTGGTCGACGAGCGGCCCAGGCACGGCTCCATGGGGGCGTCGATCGCGTTTCTGCATCCCAAGGATGTGGGAGGAGTCCTTACGGAACTCGTGGAGTCAGCGAAAGATTGACCCGCCCGCGTAAGCCCGAACGCAAGAAACGTTCATACGTAACAACTCGCGCAGAAAGTCGGAGGGAGCCTCCAATCCCGCAGCACCGGAGTACGCTGGCCTATCACCGGACGTGGGTGCTCATAGGCTTCCCCGCCTCGGATATCCACCCTCCCGTCCGGCCCCCTGTAGCCGTCTCGACAACCAGGATCGAGCCTCATGCAGTCCGACATCGACGCCCAGCTCAACAACTTTTTCGAGGACGCCCCTTCTCGAGAATTCGACGTGGTGCTCCGGGGCTATGACCGGCACCAGGTCCACGACCACTTGAAGACACTCGACACCGAACTGCGTCAGGCCAAGGAGCAGGTCGGCACTCTGCAGCGGGAGCTGTCCGAGTCGAAGCGCCAGCTCCAGGAGCAGGAGCGTCCGACCTACTCGGGTCTGGGCGCCCGGATCGAGCAGTTGCTGCGGTTGGCGGAGGAGCAGGCCACCGAGCTCGTCCAGGCGGCCAGGTCCGAGGCGAACGAGATCCGGGCCGCTGCCAAGGTGGACGCCGCCGACCTGCGGGCCGCCGCGGAGAACGAGGCCGCCGAGAAGCGTGCGCTCGCCGCCCGCGAGGCCGAGGAGATGCGGACCACAGCGGACCGCGACGCCGAGGAGATCCGCTCGACCGCGCGGCGCGAGGCCGACGAGCTGACCGCCACCACCGAGCGCGAGGTGGCCAAGATCCGGGCCACCGCCGACCACGAGGTCGCGGAGAAGCGGGCGGACGCCGAGCGGGAGATCGCCAAGCTGCGCACCACGACCGAGCGCGAGGTCGCCCAGCTCCGGGCCTCCACCAAGCGTGAGCGCGACGAGGTCCTCACCACCGCCAAGCGCCAGGCGGACGAGATGCGGGCGCAGGCGCAGCGCATCCTGGAGGAGTCCGAGGCCAAGCGGGCGCAGGACGAGGCGGAGTTCGAGATCCAGCTCGCGGCCCGCCGCGAGGAGGCCGAGCGCCAGGAGGCCGAGCGCCACGCCACCGCCCAGGCCAACACCCAGAAGCTGGTCGCCGAGGCGGAGCAGCGGGCCGCCACCGCCGAGCAGCGCGCGACCAAGGCCACCCAGCAGGCCGAGCAGACCCGCCGCGAGGCCGACACCCACGCCAAGCAGCTGCTCGCCAACGCGCGTAAGAACGCCGACCAGCTCGTGGCCGAGGCGAAGTCGAGCGCCGAGACCATCGTGACCGACGCGAAGAACGAGGCCGAGCGCACCCGCACCTCGATGCAGCGTCAGGTGGACGAGCTCACCCGGCAGCGCGACAGCATCACCAGCCACCTCGCCCAGCTCCGGCAGCTCCTCGGCGGCGCCCCGCTCCCGGGCATGGAGGCCGAGCCCGCTCCGGTCGCGGCCGCCCCGGCCAAGCCGGCCCTGTCGGCCGCGCCGTCCGTCAGCGAGCCGTCGATCGTCTCGTCGACCCCGGCGGCGGCGCCCGAGCCGGCCGCGGCCAAGAGCGACGACGACTCGGAGTGGTGGCAGGAGTAGCCACCGCGCCGGAGCGTGCATCCGGGGAGTTCGTGACGGCTGAGTTGAACTGAACAGGGCCCGGCGGAGAGCACCGCCGGGCCCTGTCTCACGATTGGATCGTGACACCCGGCCCGACGGCCGGGACGAGGCGAGGCCGGGTCACACACTGGTGGGCAGCGGTGCCGCCGCCGGGTTCACCCGCTTGACGATCTCGTCGAGGACGATCCGTACGTACGGCTCGCCGACCCACAGGTGCTTGGCCCCCTCCACCCCGACGACCTCCGCCTGCGGCACCCTGGCGAACCGCTGTGCGGCCTCCGCCGGTCGCAGGTAGTCGTCGAACTCGGGGACCAGCGCGATCAGCGGACGGCCGAACTCCGCCCAGGCGTCGAGATCCTCGTCCGTCGCCCGGTGCAGCGGAGGCGAGAGCAGGATGGCGCCGGCCACGATCGGGTCGTGTCCCCACCTCAGGGCCAGTTCGGTGCCGAACGACCAGCCAACCAGCCACGGGTTCGGCAGATCGTGGAAGTCGACGTACTCCAGGGCCGCGGCCACGTCCCACCGCTCGCCCTCCCCCTCGTCGAAGGACCCCTGCGAGGTGCCGCGCTCGGATGTCGTGCCCCGCGTGTTGAAACGGAGCACGGCCAGATCGGCCAGCGCGGGCAGGCGGTAGGACGCCTTGCGCAGCACATGGCTGTCCATCATGCCGCCGTGCGTGGGCAGCGGGTGCAGGCAGACCAGCGTCGCCGCCGGCGGCCGAACCGTCGAGCCGTCCTCCGCGCTCACCGGCAGCGCCAGCTCGCCGACCAGCGTCAGCCCGTCCGCCGTGTGCAGCTCGATGTCCTCCCGGTGCGCCGCCAGCACCGTGGACGCCCTGATGTCCGTACCCACGCGATTAACCCCTTGCCTGATGTTCCGGTGGATTTCGCCTGCTCAGTGACGGCCGTTCAATATCGGCTGCGCCCCGGGCCGCGGTTGATCCGGTTGCGCCAGCACGCGGTGTGCCAGTGCCGCCGCTCCTCCTCGCCGCCCGGCCAGGCGGGCCAGCTCACGATATGCGGCAGGCCGGGCCGGATCTCCTGCTCGCATCCCGGGCACCGGTAGGTCCTGGCCGGGGCCGCGCCCGGCACGTCCCGTACGACCCAGTCGCCGTCGGAAGCGGACTCGACCCGGTCCACCCCCGGCACCGAGGTTATCGGCCGTACGGCACCGCGCCCGTCCCGGCGCTGGAACGGGTCACGGCGTCTGGCACGGCGGGGGCTCATGGTAACGATCCTCGGGGAGCTTCATCTGCGGGGGAACGGCGATTCGGTCCTCATTGTTCCGGACCCAGGGGTTCCGGTGCCCATTGGGCCGTTCCTAATCTTCCCGGGACCCCCGTCGCCCTTCCCACCAGACCGTGTATAAGGTATGCCTTACCTAAGATATTGATCGGCTGCTCCGGCCGATGCCCTCCTCCCGAGAGGCAAGAAAGCGATGCGACGTTTGAGGCGACTGGCTCCGGTCATGGCAGGGATCGCCGCGCTCACCATATTGACGGCGGCCTGTGGGAACGACTCCGCGGAGTCGGATGCCGGGACGCTCACGCTGTACAACGCCCAGCACGACGACCTTGTCGAGGCCATGGTGGCGGGCTTCACCAAGGAGACCGGCATCCAGGTCGACATCCGTTCCGGGAAGGACTTCGAGCTGGCGAACCAGCTCGTCCAGGAGGGTGACGCCTCACCCGCCGACGTGTTCCTGACCGAGAACTCGCCCGCCATGGTGCTGGTGGACAACAACCAGGGGTTCGCGAAGGTCGACGACGCGACCCTGGCCCAGGTGCCGGCGCAATATATCCCGTCGAGCCGCAATTGGGTGGGTTTCGCCGCCCGGGCGACCGTGCTCGCGTACAACTCCAAGGCGCTGACACCCGACCAGCTCCCCGCGTCCATCATGGATCTCGCCAAGCCGGAATGGCAGGGCAAGGTCGGCATCGCGGCCGGCGGCGCCGACTTCCAGGCGATCGTCAGCGCGGTCGTCGCGGTGAAGGGCGAAGATGCCGCGGGGCAGTGGCTCAAGGGCCTGAAGACCAACGCGAAGATCTACCAGGGCAACGGCGCCGTCATGAAGGCGGTGAACGCCGGCGAGATCCAGACCGGGGTGATCTACCACTACTACTGGTACAAGGACCGGGCGGAATCCGGGGCGAACAGCGCCGACACGGAGCTGAAGTTCTTCGGCGGCAAGGACCCCGGCGCGTTCGTCAGCATCTCCGGCGCCGGCGTGCTGAAGTCCAGCAAGCACCAGGCGCAGGCCCAGCAACTGGTGAAGTATCTCACCGGCAAGAACGGCCAGCAGATCCTGTCCGACAGCAAGGCACTGGAATACAGCATCGCCAGCGACGTGCCCGCCAACCCCGCGCTCAAGCCGCTCGGCGAGCTCGACCCGCCCGCCATCGACGTCGCGACGCTCAACGGCCCCAAGGTGGTCGAGCTGATGCAGCAGGCCGGGCTGCTTTAAGACCCCGGACTCCAGATGCGCCGCGCACCCATCCGGCCCTCCCCCGAGCGCGCCCCCCACGGCGTGAACGGGGAGGGCCGCGCCGTACCCTTTCCCGACATGAAGCGCATAAAGCGCGGAACGGGGACAGGTCAGACGGAGCGGTCCTATCCACCGCTGATGCTGGTCGCCGCGGTGTCCGTGGCGCTGATCGCGCTGATCCCGCTGGGATTCGTCGTCGCCTACTCGGCGAGCATCGGCCCCGCGGAGGCGGCGCGGCTCGTCTTCCGGCCGCGGACGGGCGAACTGCTGTGGAACACCGTCCGGCTCGCGGCCGGCTGCGTGCTGCTCTGCGCGGTGATCGGAGTCGGTGCGGCCTGGCTGGTCGAGCGGTCCACGCTGCCCGGCCGCCGGGTGTGGAACGTGCTGCTTGTGGCCCCGCTGGCCATCCCCGCGTTCGTCAACAGCTTCGGCTGGGTGTCGCTCATGCCCGGAGCCACCGGGTACGGCGGGGCCCTGCTCATCGTCACGCTCTCCTACTTCCCGCTCGTCTACCTTCCGGTGGCCGCCGCACTGCGCGGCCTCGACCCGGCGCTGGAGGAGTCCGCCCACGCGCTCGGGCACTCGCCCTGGCGGACCTTCCTGCGGGTCGTCCTGCCCCAGTTGCGGCCCGCCCTGCTCGGCGGCTCACTGCTGATCAGCCTGCATCTGCTGGCGGAGTTCGGGGCGCTGCAGATGCTGCGCTTCCCCACCTTCACGACGGCGATCTACGACCAGTACCAGTCGACGTTCAACGGCCCGGCCGCCAACATGCTCGCCGGGGTGCTGGTGCTGCTGTGCCTGCTACTGCTCCTGGCCGAGCTCAGACTCCGTGGGCGGGCCCGCTACGCCCGCCTGGGCGCCGGTTCGGCCCGCCCCTCCCCGCGTACGCGGCTCGGCCGCGGCACGACTCCGACACTGCTCGGCCTGGGCCTGCTGATCGCGCTCGCGCTCGGCGTGCCGCTGGGCAGCCTGGGTTACTGGCTGACGAGGGGAAGCTCCTCGACCTTCCCCATCGGGACGCTGGTCACGACCACGCTGACCTCGGTCGGGCTGGGCGCCGCCGGCGCGGTCCTCGCCACGGTCATCGCGCTGCCGGTGGCCTGGCTGTACGTCCGCCGCCCCGGGCGGCTCAGCATGATCCTGGAGCGCAGCACCTACTTCGGCAACGCGCTGCCCGGCATCGTCGTGGCGCTCGCGCTGGTGACGATCGCGATCCGGCTCACCCCAGCGCTTTACCAGACGACCGCGCTGCTGCTGACGGCCTACGCGATCCTCTTCCTGCCCAGGACCATGGTGAACGTCCGGTCCGCACTGGCCCAGGCGCCTCCGGTGCTCGAGGACGTCGCGCACGCCCTCGGCGCCGGACGGTTGGCCACCTTCCGTCGGGTCACGCTGCGGCTGATCGCACCGGGCCTGGGCGCGGGAACCGCCCTGGTCTTCATCGCCATCGTCACCGAGCTGACGGCGACGCTGCTGCTCGCGCCCATCGGCACCCAGACGCTCGCGACCCGGTTCTGGAGCCACAGCGACAGCATCGCCTACGCCGCCTCGGCTCCCTACGCGGCCCTCATGGTGCTGATCTCGGCCCCGGCCACCTACCTGCTCACCCGAGAGACGAGAAACCGAGAGGCGAAAGAAGGAGCACGCGGATGACAGCGCTGACCATCACCGGGGTCACCAAGTCCTTCGGGACCACGCCGGTGCTCGAAGGAGTCGACCTGCACGTCCCTGCGGGAAGCCTCATCGCCGTGCTCGGGCCCTCCGGCTGCGGGAAGACCACCCTGCTGCGGCTGATCGCCGGTTTCACCGCCCCGGACACCGGTGCCATCGTCATCGGCGACCAGACGGTCTTCTCTCCGGGACGCTCCGTACCGCCGCAGCGGCGGCGGGTGGGTTACGTGGCCCAGGAGGGCGCGCTCTTCCCGCACCTCACCGTGGCCGCCAACATCACCTTCGGGCTGCCCCGGTCCGCACGTAAAGCCGGAGAGCGCGTGCCCGAACTGCTCGACCTGGTGGGCCTGGACCGGCGGCTCGCCACCAGGTTCCCGCACGAGCTCTCCGGCGGACAGCAGCAGCGGGTCGCGCTGGCCCGCGCCCTGGCCCCCGGGCCGTCGATCGTCCTCCTGGACGAGCCCTTCTCCTCCCTCGATGCCGGACTGCGCGAGGGCACCCGGCGGGCCGTGGTGCAGGCGCTCCGCGAGATCGCGGCCACCGCCGTACTGGTCACCCACGACCAGGCCGAGGCGCTGTCGCTCGCCGACCAGGTGGCCGTGATGCGGCAGGGCCGTCTCGTCCAGCTCGACTCCCCGGCAACGCTCTACCGGTATCCCTGCGACACCGGGGTCGCCGGCTTCGTCGGAGAGTCCGTCCTCCTCCCGGCGGACCTGCGACAGGCCGAGGCCGAGTGCGCCCTCGGCGTCCTCCCGCTCCGCGAATCGGGCGGCGGTGCCGAGGCATCGGCGGGGACGCGTCATGGCGCCGTGCTGATCCGTCCGGAGCAGATCCGGCTGCATCCCTCCTCCGAAGCCACCGGAATCGAGGCGCGGGTCGCCGGCGTGAGCTTCTTCGGCCATGACGCCGCCGTACGGCTGGACCTCGTGCCGACCGGGCCGCAGGTCACCGCCCGGGTCCTGGGTCAGGACCTGCCCGCGCTCGGCGAACTGGTCCGGCTCACCGTCACCGGCGACGTCCTGGCCTATCCGACCGACCGGACGCTCGGCACCCCGGCTGTCACGAGCTGATCCAGCAGGGGCGCGGGCGCGAAGGCGGGGTCGCGATATTCGGCGTAGAGCGCGCGCAGGCCGTCCCTGACCTTCTCCAGACCGATGCCGTCCAGCATCTCGAACGGCCCCGCGGGGTAGCCGCAGCCGAGCCGCATCGCCGCGTCGATGTCCGCCGCGGTCGCGTACCCGCACTCCAGCATCCGCACCGCGTCGTTGAGGTAGGGGTAGAGCAGCGCGTTGACCACGAGCTCGGCCCGGTCGGCGCAGCGCACCGGGGTCCGCCCCAGCACGGTCACCAGATCGCACACCGCGGTCACCGCCTCATCGGAGGTGAGCACGGTCGACACCACCTCGGCCACGGACTCGCCCACGAGGTGCAGGCCGACGAGCCGCTCGGGACGCGGGAGCCGTACGGCGAGCTCGATGACAGGGGTGTCCGACAGCGCGATGACGAGGTCGGCGCCGGCCACCGGGCCGAGGTCGGGCGCCTCGGCGATCACGACCTTGAATCCGGCGGTGTCGAGACCGGAGACGAACGACGCCGCGGCCGGCCCGCCGCCGACGATGCCGACCAGCGATATCGCCGGCTTCGACAGGGCCTCGGGGGCGGGAGCCGTACCCTCGCCGGTGTAGGAGTAGAACCCGCGCCCGGTCTTGCGGCCCAGCAGTCCGGCGGTCACGAGCTCGCGCAGGATCGGCGCGGGGGCGTGGCGGCGGTCGCGGCTCTCTCCGAACAGCACCTCGCACACCTCGTAGGAGGTGTCCAGGCCGATCAGGTCGAGCAGCGTGAACGGCCCCATCGGCAGGCCCACGCCCTGCTTCATCGCCGTGTCGATGTCGTCCCGGCCGGCCAGCCCCGACTGGAGCAGATGGCACGCGTGGTTGAGATAGCCGAGCAGCAGCCGGTTGACGACGAACCCGGCCCGGTCGCCCGCGACCACGGGGGTCTTGCCGAGCCGGCGGGCGAGCTCGGCGATCTCGGCGGCGAGCCCCTCCTCGGTGACGACCGTCTCGATCACCTCGACCAGCCGCATGACCGGCGCGGGGTTGAAGAAGTGCATGCCGATCACCTGCCCCGGGCGGGAGGTGGTGGCGGCGATCGCGGTGACGGACAGGGAGGACGTGTTGGTCGCCAGCACGGCCGACGGCTTGCAGATGCGATCGAGGTCGGCGAACAGGCCGCGCTTGAACTCCATGATCTCCGGGATGGCCTCGACCACGAGGTCCGCGTCGGCCAGATCCTCCCTGGAGGTGGTGAAGACGATCCGGTCGAGGATCTCCCGCTGCTGCTCCGCGGTCGTCCTGCCCCGGGCGACGGCCCTGCCCGTCGAGTTCTCCAGGTGGCCACGCCCCCTGGCCAGCGCGTTCTCGTCGGTCTCGACTCCGATCACGCGCAGCCCGGAGCGGGCGAACACCTCCGCGATCCCGGCGCCCATCGTCCCGAGCCCGACGACTCCGACCGTGTCAAACGTCCGCATCATGTCGGCAAGTCTCCCAGAGTGCCTCCCGGCACCCGCAATCCAGGTGGGGCGGGCTCGGCCGAAGACGGTTCGTCCGCCCCGCCGGGCGTGGCAGGCTGTACCCCATGCGTCTCGTCATCGCCCGGTGCAGTGTGGACTATGTGGGAAGGCTGACGGCCCATCTACCGATGGCGCCCCGGCTGATCCTGATAAAGGCGGACGGATCGGTCAGCGTGCACGCTGACGACCGGGCGTACAAGCCGCTCAACTGGATGAGCCCGCCCTGCAAGCTCCGTGAGGAGACCATCGACGGCGTGCTCACCTGGTCGGTCGTCCACGGCAAGTCGGGCGAGAAGCTCGTGCTGACGATCGAGGAGATCCTGCACGACTACAGCCACGAGCTGGGCGTCGACCCCGGGCTGCGGAAGGACGGGGTCGAGGCGCACCTGCAGGAGCTGCTCGCCGAGCACATCACCACCCTGGGCGAGGGCTGGACGCTGGTCCGCCGGGAGTACATGACGGCGATCGGACCGGTCGACATCCTGTGCCGCGACGAGCTCGGCGGGACCGTCGCCGTCGAAATCAAACGACGTGGGGAGATCGACGGCGTCGAGCAGCTGACCCGCTATCTGGAGCTGCTCAACCGTGATCCCCGCCTGGCGCCGGTCAAGGGGATCTTCGCGGCCCAGGAGATCAGGCCGCAGGCTCGCGTCCTGGCCGCCGACCGGGGCATCGACTGCGTCATCCTCGACTACGACGCCCTGCGCGGCATCGAACGCACCGACACCCTTTTCTAGCCTCACCGGGCGGGTCGGGCAGGCCCTCACCCGGGGCGGACAGGCCGGCGGGCCGCACGATGTCCACCGATAGGAGGACATCAAGATTCATTCGGCCGATGGTTTCGCGGGAGCCGTACGACACGGACCCTTGAGGTATGACAAACGCCATCGAAGTGCGCGGGCTGACCAAGCGGTACGGCGCCACGCAAGCGGTCGCGGGCCTCGACCTGGAGATCGAGCAGGGCGAGGTGTTCGCCATCCTCGGCCCCAACGGCGCGGGCAAGTCGACCACGGTCGAGATCCTGGAGGGCTACCGCTCGCGGGACTCCGGCGAGGTCAGCGTGCTCGGCGTGGACCCGGCCCGGCCGACCAGGCAGTGGCGGTCGCGGGTCGGCATCGTCCTGCAGACCGCAAACGACGCGGCCGAGTTGAGCGTCCGGGAGACCGTACGGCATTTCGCCGGTTATTACCCCAACCCGCATGATCCGGACGAGGTCATCGCCAAGGTCGGGCTCACCGAGAACGCCGGCAAGCGGGTCCGCCAGCTGTCCGGGGGCCAGCGCAGGCGGGTCGACGTCGCGCTCGGCATCATCGGCTCGCCCGAGCTGCTGTTCCTCGACGAACCGACCACCGGCTTCGATCCGGAGGCGCGACGGCAGTTCTGGGAGCTGATCGAGGGCCTGGCCCACGACGGCACGACGATCGTGCTGACCACGCACTACCTGGACGAGGCCGAGGCGCTCGCCGACCGGGTCGCGGTCATCGCGCGCGGCCGCATCGTCGCCGAGGGCACACCGGCGACGCTGGGCGGCCGGCATACCGCCAAGGCCCAGGTGACCTGGGCGGACGGCTCGGTGGAGACCGACACCCCGACCAAGACCGTGCTCGAGCTCTCCCGGCGGTTCGACGGCGAGATCCCCGGCCTCACCGTCATCCGGCCCACGCTGGAGGACATCTACCTGCGGCTCATCGAGCCCTCCGCCTGAGCCGCATCCCACCCGGGCGAACTCGGTTCCCCGATCCGAACTCCTCCGCCCCGACCCCTGAGGCATCCCATGACAGAAACCGCCACGTCCGCCACCGCCCGTAAGGCGTCCGCCGCCCGCCCGCTGCCGTCCACGCTGAGACTCGGCCTGGCCCGCGGCGCCATCGAGAACAAGACGTTCTTCCGTGAGAAGGACGCCGTCATCTTCACCTTCTCCTTCCCGATCATTCTCCTCGTCCTGTTCGGCTCGATC
Source organism: Sphaerimonospora mesophila NBRC 14179 = JCM 3151 (assembly GCA_001552515.1). Classification (GTDB taxonomy): domain Bacteria; phylum Actinomycetota; class Actinomycetes; order Streptosporangiales; family Streptosporangiaceae; genus Sphaerimonospora; species Sphaerimonospora mesophila. The sequence continues at coordinate 11,879 of BCRI01000049.1, read as the reverse complement.
TTCTCCGGCGACATGGAGGGAACCGGCATCACCGTCTCCCAGCTCTACACCGCCGGTCTGATCGGCGCCGGCGTGATGGGCGCCGGGTTCCAGAACCTCGGCATCGGCATCGCGGGCGATCGCGACGACGGCACGCTGAAGCGGCTGGCGGGCACGCCCATGCCGCGTACCGCCTACTTCATCGGCAAGGTGATCAACGTGCTGGTCATCGCGTCGCTGGAGACCGTGATCCTGCTCGCCATCGGCGTCTACATGTACGACCTGGAGCTGCCGTCGGCGGTGTCGAGCTGGGTGACGTTCTCCTGGGTGTTCCTGCTCGGCGTGTCGGGGGCGGCCCTGCTCGGCGTGGCTGCCAGCAGCCTGCCCCGTTCGGCCAAGAGCGCGTCCGCCGTGATCAGCATGCCGTTCGTCGTGCTGCAGTTCATCTCGGGGGTCTTCATCCCGTTCACCCAGCTGCCCACGTGGTTGATCGACATTTCGTCGATCTTCCCGCTGAAGTGGATGTGCCAGGGTTTCCGGTCGGTTTTCCTGGGCGATGCGGGGGCCGCCCTGGAGCTGACGAAGTCGTACGAACTGGACCGCGTAGCCTTGGTCCTCGCCGCCTGGCTCATCGGAGGTCTTGTGCTGTGCCTGACGACGTTCCGCTGGAAGGGCCGCCGCGACGGATGAGTCCGTACGGCACCGCCGGAGACGAGCCGGGCGCCGCGGCGTCCGGCTCGCACGCCTGGGAGGCCTTCCGGGGATGGGAGGTGCTCTTCGCGGTCTCCCTGGCCGTGGCGGTCTTCTCCGTGGCCCTGGACTCGGACGTCCCGACCTGGGCCAAGGCGACGTCGATCACGCTGCTGCTCCTGTGCACCATCGCCTATCTGCTACTCGGCCGCCCGGCGATCAAAGAGGGAGACGACGACGACAGTCGTCGCAGCCTGCTCTACTGGGCGCTGATCCTCGTGGCCTTCGTCCCGGCGGCGGTCCTGTCCCAGGCCGCGATGTTCACACTGTTCGCGCTCTGCTCACAGGCGTTCATGATGCTTCGTCCGCGCACCGCGGTCATCACGGTGCTCCTGATCAACTTCGCACCCGCCGTGCAGTTCATGCTTCATCGGGGAACGAGCATGACCGAGCTGCTGATCTTCATGGTGACGGCGGCGATCGGCGTCACCTTCGCGCTGATCTTCGGCCCGTGGATCACCCGGATCATCAGGCAGAGCGCGGAACGCGCCCACCTCATCGAGGAGCTCAGGGCCAGCCGCATCGAGGTGGCCCGGCTGTCCGCCGAGCGCGGCGCCCTGGCCGAACGCGCCCGGCTGGCCGGGGAGATCCACGACACCCTCGCCCAGGGATTCACCAGCATCATCATGCTGATCCAGGCCGCCGAGGCCCAGGCCGACCCGGCACGTCACCTGACGCTGGCCGTCCAGACCGCCCGGGAGAACCTGGCCGAGGCGCGCGCCCTGATCGCGGAGCTCGGCCCGCCGTCGCTGAACGGGTCGACCCTGGAGGAGGCGCTGCGACGGATCACCGGCAGGCTCGGCGAGGAACTGGACGTCGAGGCCTCCTTCGCGGTCGAGGGCCCCTCCCAGCCGTTGCCGCCGGGCACCGAGGTCGTGCTCCTCCGGGCGGCCCAGGAGGCCCTGGCCAACGTGCGCAAGCACGCGACGGCCGCGTCTGTCGCGGTCCTGCTCCGGTACTGCGAGGCCGACGTGGCGCTGACCGTCACCGACGACGGCGTCGGCTTCCGCGCCGACGACGCCTCGGACGCATCACCGGGGTTCGGCCTGCGTTCGATGCGCGCCAGGGTCGAGCAGGAGGGCGGTACGTTCACCGTCGAGTCCTCCCCCGGCCGGGGCACCGCCCTCACCGTCACCATGCGCGGCACCCCCCGCGAACCAGGAGTGTGATCTTGTCGTGATTCGGCTGCTGATCGTGGACGACCACCCCGTCGTGCGGGAGGGACTGCGCGGGATGCTGGAGTCCGATCCCGATGTCACCGTCGCCGGCGAGGCCGGCTCGGGTGACGAGGCGGTGGTCCTGGCCGCCGAGCTGAAGCCCGACGTCATCTTGATGGATCTGCGGATGCCCGGCGGCGACGGGGTGACGGCGACCAGGCGGATCCTGGCCGAGCGGTCCGGGAGCCGCATCATCGTGCTCACGACGTACGAGACCGACCAGGACATCGTGCGGGCCGTCGAGGCGGGCGCGACCGGCTACCTGCTGAAGGACACCTCCCGGGCGGACCTGCTGGCCGCCATCGCCGCTGCCGCGCGGGGCGAGACCGTGCTGTCCCCTTCGGTGGCCACCAAGCTGGTCACCCACCTGCGCAGCCCCGTCACCGGATCGTTGAGCAAGCGCGAGACGGAGGTGCTCGCGCTCGTCGCGCGGGGGCTGACCAACGCCGATATCGGCAAGGCGCTCTTCATCAGCGAGACGACCGTCAAGACGCATCTGCTGCGCGTCTTCGCCAAGCTGGGCGTCTCGGACCGCACCGCCGCCGTGACGACGGCCCTCGAGCGTGGCCTGCTGCCGTAACAGAGTGACAGCTTGACCGCCTTGTCAAGCCTTCCAGCATCTTTGGCATGACTGGAAGGTGCGGATTTGTCGACACTTCCGCAAAAAGGATCTTGGGTTCATAATGTTGTGTTTTGGGGGGTCCTGACTTGGCGAGGTGAACAAGTGGCGGGGCGTGATTATCGGGGGATGACAGCGGAGCAGCGGCTCGCGGATCGGAAGGAGAGGCTCATCACCGCGGCGTACACGCTGTTCGCACAACCGGGGTTCCACGACACCACCATCGAAAGGCTCTGCTCCACGGCCCGCATCTCGAACCGCGCCTTCTACGAGTGCTTCGCGAACCGGGACGATCTGATGCGCGAGGTCTACGAGCGGTGTGTCGACGAGACCCTCGACTCGGTGAGCCGGGCGGTGGAGAAGGCCCCGCCCACATTGAACGATCGGATAGTGGCGGGCATAGGGGAGTACATCCGGTTCGTCACGATGGATGTGCGACGGGCGCGGCTCATGCATCTGGAGGTACGCCGAGCCGGCGACGTCCTCGGCAACGCGCGGCAGCACGCGGTGCGGGGATTCGCCCAGATCATCCAGGACGCGGTGCAGGACCTGCCGCACGCTCTGCCCTCGGATCCGCACCTGCTCTCGCTCGGCATGACAGGAGCGATCACCGAGCTGCTCATCGAGTGGGTGCTCGCCGATCCCGCACCGCCCATCGACAAGCTGATCGAGACGGCGACCCACATCTTCCACCGTTCCTTCCAACCCTGAGCGGGGGCGGCGGCCTCAGATCCAGCCCATCTCGCGGGCGGCCCGGATCGCGGTGATCCGGTTTCCCGCCCCCAGCTTCGTGATCGCGTTGGACAGGTAGTTGCGCACGGTCCCCTCGGAAAGGTGCAGCGTGGCGGCGATTCCGGCGATCGGCGCGCCCTCCGCCGCCAGGGCGAGCGCGTCGCGCTCGCGCTGGGTCAGCGGACACTCCCCCGCCGTCATGGCGGTCGCCGCCATCTCCGGATCGAGGTAGCGGCCTCCCTCGTGCACCTTCCTGATCGCCGCCGCGAGTTCCTCGGCCGGGGCGTCCTTGGGGATGAAGCCGCGCACCCCGGCCGCGAGCGCACGCCGCAGATATCCGGGGCGCGCGAAACTGGTCAGGATCAGCATGGCCCGCCCCGGCAGGCTCTCCGCCACCGTCAGCCCGTCCATGCCCGGCATCTCGACGTCCAGCACGAGCACATCCGGATCATGTTCCTGTACGGCCGGCGCGACCTCGTCCCCCCTGCCCACATGGGCGACGACCTCGATGTCCGGTTCGAGCCCGAGGAGCGTCGCTATCGCCACCCGGATGAGCCGCTCGTCGTCGGCGAGCAGCACCCTGATCACGCGTCCGCCCCGACCTGCTCACCGGCCCTGGCGGGCTCGGCGGAGCAGACGGCGGGCCGCGCGTCGTCGCCCGAGCCGGGGACCGGCAGGGAGACGACCGCACGAAGCGTGAACTCCCCCGATCCGGTGGGCCGAGCGGTCAGCGTCCCACCGATCTCCGCCATCCGCTCGGCCAGTCCGGCCAGGCCGTTCCCGGCGCTCTCCGTCCCAGACGCGCTCGGCCCGACCCCGTCGTTGCGCACCTCCAGCACCGCCTCCTTCTCCGTGTGGCGCAGGAGGATGTCGCACCGGGTGGCCGAGCTGTGCCGCAGCACGTTCGTGACCGCCTCGCGGACCACCCAGGCGAACACCGGGGTGATGTCCTGCGGCATCTCACGATAGGGCAGGTGGAGGTGGCAGCTCACCCCGGCCGCCTCAAGCACGCCGCGCACCGCGCCCAGCTCAGCGGTGAGGTCGGGCCTGCGATAGCCGCTGACGGCCTCGCGCAGCTCGCGCAGCGCCGTACGGGCCAGGCCCCGGACGGCGCTCATCTCCTCCCTGGCGGCGGCCCCGTCGGCGGCGCTCAGCCGGACGGCCACCTCACTCTTCACGGCGATGGCCGAGAGCTGGTGACCGACCAGGTCGTGCAGGTCGCGGGCGAAGCGCAGCCGTTCCTCCGCCACCGCCAGCCGCGCCTGCGCCTCCCGTCCGGCGTGCGCCTCCTCGGCGAGCCGCCAGATCCACACCCACAGCCGGTTGGTCCAGGGGAACAGGCCGCACATCAGCACGTAGTACAGCGTGACGCCGGCGATCGCACCGGCCATGGTGGCCTCGTCGCCGTCCGCCGGAAACGTGGGATCATGCCCGGTGGCCACCGCCAGGATGGCGAGCGGGGTCAGGACGAGGGCCGTGCCCGCGCCGAACAGGAGTGCGACCCAGCGGGACACTCCCAGCACCGCCACGGCGAGCCAGACGAGGGGGCGAGTCCCCACCCCGCCATCTGGACACCCCCGACGATCGCGACGGCCAGCGAGACGACGGCGGCCGCCACGATCTCCCTACGGGCGTACCGGCGATCGAGCACAGCCCGGATGATGCGGACATAAAGCCAGCTGAACACCAGCAGTCCGGCGGTCGCGAACAGCACCCGGACCCCCTGAACCGTCCCCGTCGCGACCTCCGCCACCGTGTTCACACCGGCGAAGAACCAGGGAAGGACGAGCATCGCGTACAACGTCCACTGGACGATCCGGCGCGCCCGCCTCAGCCCGTCAGCCACCATTCAACCCGTCTTCTCGGAACGGCCAGTTTATCGAGATCCGATTACCTCGCGTAGCCGTACCCTGGCCCCGGTGCGCAGCACGGCGCGCTCGTAGACCCGGCCGGCGAAGAGCACCATGGCGGCGACCGCCGCGGCCATCAGGGCACCCGAGAGCAGGACCTCCCACATGGGGGTCGCCGCCGCCGTGGCCCGGACCGGCATCACCATCGACGAGAACGGCGGGACGTACGACACGATCGTGGCCACCAGGCTCGTGGGTTCCTTGGCGGCGTAGAACGCGACGCCGTACGACGCGAACATCGTCATGGTCATCGGCGTCAGCACATTGCCGACCTCCTCCTGCCGGGAGACGAGCGACGCGAGCGCGGCGGCGATCGCCGCGAAGAACGCGTAGCCGAGCACGAACCACACGATGACCCCGGCCACGATGCCGACCATCCCCGGCGGGAAGTCGACCGCCAGGCCCGAGACGAACGCGGCGCCCAGTCCCGCCGCCAGGACGACGACCAGGTTGATCAGGCCGACCACGCCGAGGCCGATGACCTTGCCGCCGAGAAGTTGCCAAGGCCGCACCGAGGTGAGCAGGATCTCGACGATCCGGCTGCCCTTCTCCTCGACCACGCCCATCGCGACCATCATGGGCGTCCCGACGACCAGCATGAAAAGGATCAGCACCAGCATGAACGCCATCTGGGAGCGGGTCTCCTCATAACGGGTGTCCGCGCCGATCGACTCCATGCTCAGTGGCGTCGTCTTCACTCCGGCCGCGCTGATCTGGGCCTCCCGGTGGGCCGCCTGCAGCATCAGGCCGAGCTCGCCGTCAATCTCCCCGTCGGACAGCACCCTGGTCGCCGCGGTCCCACCGATCATGGCGGCGTCCACGTCCCCGTCGAGCACCGCGCGCCTGGCGGCCGCCTCGTCGGAGAAGGCCCGCCACTCGATTTCGGTGTCGCCGCCCCCCTGGACCGCCAGCTCCTGGCTGTTGACCAGGCCGATCGTGTAGGAGTCCGGCCCGCCGAACAGCTTGGGTGCGAGCGTGATCCCGACGATCAGGATCACCGTGACCGCGAGTCCGACGATGAACCCCTTGGTGCGCACCTGAGTCCGGACCTCGCGCCCGGCCACCAACAGCATGCCGTTCACGCCACGGCCTCCCTGAAGATCTCGGTCAGCGTCGGCTGCTCGACGCCGAAGTGCTCGACCCGCCCCGCCTGTACGGCGACATGCAGGATGTGCTGATCGTCTCCGTCGGCGGCGATCAGCACCTCACGGCCGTTCTCCACCCTGAGGTCGCCGGGCAGTCCGTCCGCCCAGCCGGGCTTCGCTTCGGCCACCACGACCCGCAGCCGCCGCCCGACCGACGATCGCAACTCGTCGACGGTGCCGGAGGCGACCATCTGACCGGCCGAGATGATGCCCACCGAGTCGCACAGCCGCTCCACCAGTTCGAGCTGGTGGCTGGAGAAGATCACCGGTACGCCGCCGCGGGCGCGCTCCTGCAGCACCTCGGCGAGGGCGTCGACCGCCAGCGGGTCGAGCCCGGAGAACGGTTCGTCCAGGACGAGCACGTCGGGGTCGTGGACCAGGGCCACCGCGAGCTGCACCCGCTGCTGGTTGCCCAGCGACAGCGCCTCGACCGCATCGCCCGCGCGCTCGGTCAGCCCGAGCCGCTCGATCAGCTCGTCGGCCGCCCGGCGGGCCTCCGCCGGGGCGAGCCCGTGCAGCCGCCCGAAGTAGCCGATCTGCTCCGCCACCTTCATCTTCTGGTAGAGGCCGCGCTCCTCCGGCATGTAGCCGAACCGCCGGCGCTCGGCGAAGCCCAGCGGGCCGTCCTTCCAGCGGACCTCCCCCTCGTCCGCCTGCAGGACGCCCATCACGATCCGCATCGTCGTGGTCTTGCCGGCGCCGTTCGCGCCGACGAACCCGAACATCTCGCCCTGCCGTACGGCGAAGCTCACCCCGTCCAGCGCCCGTTTCGCCGCGCCGAACGTCTTACGCAGGCCCGATATCTCCAACATACGACGATCATCTCGTCGGCCGCCCTCAGCGCAGTAGACACTGATGTCAGTGCTTCGAGATGACATCTGTCAACTGCGGCGAAACGGCCAATGGATACGCTGGCGACCATGACGCGAGGTGACAGAGACAAGCCCGTGGTGCTCTCGAAGATCTACACGAAGACCGGGGACGACGGGACGACCGCGCTCGGCGACATGAGCCGCACCAGCAAGACCGACGCCCGGCTGGCGGCCTACGCCGACGTGGAGGAGGCCAACGCCTTCATCGGCGCCGCCATGGCGACCGGCGAGTTCTCCGACGACGTCACCACGGTCCTGGTGCGCGTACAGAACGAGCTGTTCGACGTCGGCGCCGACCTGTGCACCCCGGTCACCGAAAGTCCCGAGTTCCCCCCGCTGCGGGTCGAGGGCACCTACATCACCTGGCTCGAGTCCCAGTGCGACCGGTTCAACGCGGAGCTGAAGCCGCTGCGCAGCTTCATCCTGCCCGGCGGCACGCCCGGCACCGCGCTGCTGCACGTCGCCCGCACGGTCGTACGGCGTGCCGAGCGCGGGGCCTGGGCCGCGCTGGAGGCCCACGACGACGTGAACCCGCTGACCGCCAAATACCTGAACCGGCTGTCGGACCTCATGTTCATCCTCTGCCGGGTCGTGTCCGGCGGCGGCGAGATCCTCTGGAAGCCCGGCGGCACCCGATAGGGGGTGCCGGACGGCACGCCCCGGAATGTCGGTGCCGCCTGGAAGAGTACGGCCCGTGGCCCGACCATTCAAAGCGATGATCAATGCCGAGTCCGTGGCCCTGCTCGCCGACGGCCTGAAGACCTGCTGGGCGCCCTTCCCCCGGGCCGCCTTCGTGTCGGCGGCGACCACGGGGCTCGGCGGGCTGGAGCTCAAGGACCGAGTCCGCCATGTCTCGTCGGCGCTGCACGAGGCGCTGCCGCTGCCGTTTCCCCGGGCGGCCGAGATATTGCGGGAGACGGTGAACCGGGTCCGGCTCGACATGTGGAGCGGCTGGCCGGCCACCGACCACGTGGGCAGGCACGGGCTCGACCATCTCGACGAGGCGATGGCCACGCTCGCCGTGCTGACGACCCGCGACGGCTCCCGACGGGTCTTCCATCTCGGCGAGCGTATGGCGACCGTCCCCGGACAGACGTTCACGATGACCAAATCGCACTCGTTCCGGCCTGTCACGACCAGGAGCGAGCCTCCCGGGCCACGGCTCCTGGAGATCGTCGTCAACGGCGTCGCCCGGACGAGCGCCCCCTTCACCCTGATCGAGGCCTGACCGTGCCGGGCACTGGGCGCTGAGATTCGAGAGACGACCTCAGGCGGCGTCGAGGTAGGCGCTGGGCGGGGCGGACTCGAGCCAGGCGAGGAAGCCGGTCAGCGCGTCCTCGCTCATGGCCAGGGAGACGGGGCCGCCCTCGTCGGAGCAGACGACCGCCCAGTAGCCCGCCGGTCCCTCACCGCCGGTGAGCATTCTCCGGTCGGAAACGGTGAGGCCGCGCCTCGCGATCGCGCGGCGCGGCCTCAGTCGCAGTCCAAGGAACGGAATCCAGTGGAGCTCTCCCCCGACGTATCGGGCCACTCCGTTCTTCCAGCCCCCGTCCCGGGCGCGTACCCGGCAGATGATGGCTCCCCGGCTGTGGGCCAGGACGAAGGCACGCACGAACAGGAGGGCGGCCACGACGAGCATCCCGAGAAGAATCCCAAGCGCCGTCATCGCCGCCCTCCCTTTTTGTTCGGAATCAAACCTCTTCGCCGGCCGCGCGCAGCCGAGCCGCCGCGCGCTTGGCTTCAAGCCGTGCGTCCGCGTCCGCCTGGTCCGCCTCGATCGACGCCTGGGCGCGCTGCAGCGCGTCCTTGGTCGCCGCGACGTCGACCTCGGAGCCGAGCTCCGCCGCCTCGGCCAGGACGGAGACCTGGTTGTCGGCGACCGAGATGAATCCGCCGTGCACCGCGGCCACGAGGTCGAGCTCGCCGTCACGCTTCACGCGCAGTACGCCGCCCTCGACGAGCACGCCGAGAACAGGAGCGTGATTAGGCAGAATACCGATCTCACCCTCCACCGTCTTGGCAATCACCATGTCGGCCTCGCCGGACCAGAGCTCACGCTCCGGCGACACGAAACCAACGTGTAGCTTCGCCACTTTCAGCTCCCTCCGAGCCGATTGGTCAGCGCTCGAGTTCCTTCGCCTTGGCGATGGCCTGCTCGATGCCGCCGACCATGAAGAACGCCTGCTCGGGCAGGTGGTCGTACTCGCCGGCGCACAGGCCCTTGAAGGAGGCGATGGTCTCGTCCAGCGACACGAACTCGCCCGGCTGTCCGGTGAACGCCTCGGCCGCGTACATCGGGTGGGACAGGAACCGCTCGATCCGGCGTGCCCGGTTGACCGTGACCTTGTCCTCTTCGGAGAGCTCGTCGATGCCGAGGATCGCGATGATGTCCTGCAGTTCCTTGTACTTCTGCAGGATCCGCTTGGTCTCCTGGGCGACCGCGTAGTGCTCCTCACCGATGATCTGCGGGTCGAGGATCCGCGACGAGGAGTCGAGCGGGTCCACCGCGGGGTAGATGCCCTTCTCCGAGATCGGCCGCGAGAGCACGGTCTGCGCGTCGAGGTGCGCGAACGCGTTGTGCGGCGCCGGGTCGGTGATGTCGTCGGCGGGCACGTAGATCGCCTGCATCGAGGTGATCGAGTGACCGCGCGTGGAGGTGATGCGCTCCTGGAGCACACCCATCTCGTCGGCGAGGGTCGGCTGGTAACCCACGGCGGACGGCATGCGGCCGAGCAGCGTCGACACCTCGGAACCCGCCTGGGTGAACCGGAAGATGTTGTCGATGAACAGCAGCACGTCCTGCTTCTGCACGTCGCGGAAGTACTCCGCCATCGTCAGCGCGGACAGCGCCACCCGCAGACGGGTGCCCGGCGGCTCGTCCATCTGGCCGAAGACGAGCGCGGTGTCCTTGAGGACGTCCGCCTCCTCCATCTCCAGCCAGAGGTCGTTGCCCTCACGGGTGCGCTCGCCGACGCCCGCGAACACCGAGGTGCCCGAGAACTTCAGCGCGACCCGGCGGATCATCTCCTGGATCAGAACGGTCTTGCCGACGCCCGCGCCGCCGAACAGACCGATCTTTCCACCCTTCACGTACGGCGTCAGCAGGTCGATGACCTTGATGCCGGTGGGCAGCATCTCGGTACGCGACTCGAGCTGGTCGAACGCCGGGGACGGACGGTGGATCGGCCACCGCTCGGTGACCTGCAGCGACGCCTTGTCCGTGTCGAGCGGGTCGCCGAGGGCGTTCCACACGTGGCCCTTGACGACGTCGCCGACCGGCACCGAGATCGGGGCGCCGGTGTCGACGACGGCGGCGCCGCGGACGACACCGTCGGTGGGCTGCATCGAGATGGCCCGGACGAGGTTGTCCCCGAGGTGCTGGGCGACCTCGAGGGTCAGGGTCTTGGTCTCCCCGCCGAGCGCGACGTCGACGGTGAGGGCCTGGTAGATGTCCGGCATGGCCTCGACGGGGAACTCCACGTCGACGACCGGACCGGTGACGCGGGCGACCCGGCCCACGCTGGTCTCAACAGTCTGTGCGGTCATTTCACTCTTTCCCCGCTGCGGCGTCAGCCAGCGCGTTCGCGCCACCGACGATCTCGCTGATTTCCTGGGTGATCTCGGCCTGGCGCGCCTGGTTCATCTGGCGGGTGAACACGCCGATGAGCTCGTTGGCGTTGTCGGTGGCCGACTTCATGGCGCGGCGCCGGGCGGCGTGCTCGGAGGCGGCCGACTGGAGGAGCGCGTTGTAGATGCGCGACTCGATGTAGCGCGGCAGCAGCGCGTTGAGCACCTCACCGGCGTCGGGCTCGAACTCGTAGTAGGGAACCGGGCCCTCGTCGACCTCCTCCGCCTCCTCCTGGACCTCGAGCGGCAGGATTCGCTTGACGACGACGCGCTGCGTCAGCATCGAGACGAACTCGGTGTAGACGATGTGGATCTCGTCGATCCCGTTGTCGTCCGTGAACGAGCCGATCAGCGCGTCCGCCATCTCCTTGGCGTTCGCGTAGCCCGGGTTGTCGGAGAAGCCCTCCCACTCCCCGGTCATCTCGCGGCTGCGGAACCGGTGCCAGGTGAGGCCCTTGCGGCCCGTGACGAACGGCTTCACCGCGAGACCCCGCTCGATCAGGTGGCCCTTCAGCGCCTCGGCCTCGCGGAGGACGTTGGCGTTGAAGCCGCCGCAGAACCCGCGGTCGCTGGTCACGATGAGGACGCCGGCGGAGGCCGGCTGCTCCTTCGCCGCCATCAGCGGGTGGTCCACGGTCGTCGAGTTCGACAGGACCGCCGACACCGCGTTGGTGATCTCACGCTCGTACGGCACGGCCGCCTGCATCCGCTGCTGGGCCTTCACGATGCGTGAGGAGGCGATCAGCTCCTGCGCGCGGGTGATCTTCGCGGTCGACCTGACCGACTTGATCCGCCGGCGCAGGAGTCTCAGCTGGGCACCCATGCGCTACTTCTTCTCGGTCTTGCGGACGCGCCGGACGACCGTCTCCTGGCCGACCTCGCCGGCCTCCAGAGCCTCGACGGGCATGTCCTTGACCAGCAGCTCGCCGCTGGAGGTGGTGAAGCCCTTCTTGAACTCCGTGATGGCGTCCTTCAGCGTGGTGACCGCGTCGTCGGACAGGTCCTTGGTCTCGCGGATGCTGTCGAAG
>BCRI01000048.1 GCA_001552515.1 Sphaerimonospora mesophila NBRC 14179 = JCM 3151 | reverse complement strand
AAAGAAGAGGAGGCACCGGGACCATACCCGGGCGAACCACACCCCGTCGAAACGACCGGGAGAGGGATCCGCCGGATCACCCGGCTCGACAAGATTACCAGAGCTGGACACCAACCGCGGCCGACCACGCGGTCCGGCCGGGGATGTGGCGGAAACCGGCGGGACACGACCCTCCAGGGGGACTTGCGGGATCTTTTGGAGACGGTAGAAACGATGGGTGATTCAACAGGGATTCCCACGCGCCCTGGTCGTGCTGCTCGGAACGGCCGCCGCCGTGGTCACATTGGCCGGGATTCAGGCGGTCGGGTCGATCCTCGGGCCCGTCGTTCTGGCGCTGACCCTGGTGATCGCCGTGTCACCGGTGCGCAACTGGCTGTCTCGGCATCGCGCCCCCACCTGGATGCAGATCGCCATCCCACTCGCCATCGTGCTGCTGGTCCTGCTCGGCATGGTGGCGATCCTCAGCCTCGCCGCCGCGCAGCTGGCCCTCCTCGCGCCCACCTATGCCACGCAGTTCAACACGATGGTGACGGACCTCCGGCACTGGGCCGCCGGCCTCGGCTACGGCAGCGAGCAGCTCAACCAGGTGCTGTCCTCGCTCGACGCGGGCAAGGTGATCGAGGTCGCCCAGGGTCTGCTGAGCAGCGTGATGAGCGTGCTGTCCAGCCTCTTCCTGATCGTGGTGCTGCTGCTGGCGATGAGCCTCGACGCCCCGTTCTTCTCCCGGATCGTCAACGCGGCCGCCGTCGAGCGGCCCGACCTGACCCGGGCGCTCCAGACCTTCACCTATCGGACCCGCCGCTATCTGATCGTCTCGACGTTCTTCGGCCTGATCTGCGCGGCGCTCGATGTCGCCGCGCTCTACGCGCTCAGCGTGCCCCTGCCGCTGCTCTGGGGAGTGCTAGCGCTGATCACCAACTACATTCCGAACATCGGGTTCGTCCTCGGTCTGATCCCGCCCGCGCTGCTCGGGCTGCTCGAGGGTGGACCGAAGACCATGCTGCTGGTGATCATCGCGTACCTCGCGATCAACGTGGTCGTCCAGTCGTTCATCCAGCCGAAGTTCCTGGGCGACGCCGTAGGCCTGTCCACAACCGCCACGTTCCTGTCACTGATCGTCTGGGCGTGGGTCCTGGGGCCGCTGGGCGCTCTGCTGGCGATCCCGCTGAGCCTGCTCGTACGAGCCCTGCTCATCGACAGCGATCCGAAGAGCAAATGGACAGCGGCCCTGCTCTCTGGCTCGTTACCGGAACCAGAGTAGGCCGCCGGTCCGGCACCCCGCGATGGACGAACACGACTTGTACACATGACCATTCGAAAGCGCCGGTCTATCCGGCACAAGCATGTCCGAGCCCGTCGTGATCATCTGCCGCCGCACGTGCGGCCACGGGCCGCACCGAACGCCACGGCCAACGCGAACCCGGTCTTGCCGACCACCACCACGTAGCCGGTGCGCGTGCCGCGGTGATCACCTCGCGGCCTGCACGCGGAGCTCGACGCCGGTGATCGAGCGGCTGTCGGGCCTTGAGCACCGGAGGGAACCGGGAGAACCGGGCGGACAGTACCTTTGTGTGGACATGTCAATGCGTGCCCGGATACGGGACGGGGACCCAGCGGCGTTCGAACGGCTCTTCGACGAGAGCGCGAGAAGCGTCTACAACCATGCCTTCCGGCTGACCGGTGACTGGTCCACCGCCGAGGACGTTGTGGCGATGACCTTTCTGGAGGCGTGGCGGTTACGCCGGAGGATCGACGCCGAGGGCGGGTCGCTCCGGCCGTGGCTGCTCGGGATCGCCACCAACGTGACGCGCAACCTGCGGCGCACGTCACGCAGGTACGAAGACGCGGTGGCCAGACTGCCCCGGGGCGAGGTGATTCCGGACTTCGCCGACGAGGTGGTCGGGCGCATCGAGGACGCGGCACGCCTCGTCAGGGTACGGCTCGCGTACGGCAGGCTGCGCCGCCAGGAACAGGACGTGTTCGCGCTGTGCGTGTGGGCGGGGCTGGACTACGCCGAAGCGGCGGAGGCGCTCGGGATCCCGATCGGCACAGTGAGGTCCCGGCTGTCCCGCGCCCGAAGAAAACTCGCGGAATACGGCGAAAACCGGGAACCAGCGCCACGGGGCCGACAGGTAGTAGGTGACCGAGGCCCAGAGAAGGAGGAGATCCGATGAGCTGGCCGGAACGCGATCTTCCTGAGGGCCGTCACCATCTGCTCAAGGAGTTCGTGATGACCGAGATCACACGCGCGCCGCGGCGACGGCGGCTGCTCCGTCCCGCGGTGCTGGCACCCGCGCTGGGCGCTGCTGTGGCCGCAGCGATCGCCTTCCCCTCGCTCACGGGAGGCACGCCCGCTTATGCCGTGACCACAGGGGGCGACGGGCTGGTCCACATCACCATCAACGAGGCCAAGGACCCCAAGCGGCTCCAAGAGGACCTGCGGGCCATGGGCGTCAACGTGGTCGTGGACTACATCCCCATGGGCAAGCGGTGCAGCCCCCAGCCACGCAGCGAGCAGCTCGTGCCGCGGGAGCAGGCCTCCCTGTCTGTGTTCCCGGCCCCCGAAGGGTACGAGGACGGGTTCACGATCGACCCGAAGGTGATCAAGCCGGGTCAGACCGGGGTGTTGGAGTTCAGCGTCGGCGACGGCACCCCCGTGGTCGCGGGCATCTGGGCCAGTGTGTCGGATGGTCCTGTCGCCGACTGCACCTTGGTTGACAGCACGGAAGCGCCCCTGGGACCGCCCAGGAGTTGAGAAAATGCCGGGGCCCGCCACCGCAGCAGGAGGAGCGGGCCCCGCGGCGGGCACCCGCAGGAGGCTCATCGGCTTCCGGCTCCGCGCCGACGACGGCAACCTGGTCGGTGGGCTCCCCGCAGGGCATCCGCGGGACCCGCCGGAAGGCCGCTAGGTGACGATCCGGCGGAACCGGTACGTCCCCGCCGTACGGACAGCAACTCGTAACCCTGGTCCCTGCACGCGCAGGTGTCTCGACGACCCGGCCGACAACCAGGGCAACGGACCGCCCGCTCCCGAACCGAAATCGTCCCTCCCCCGGCGAAGCCCTGACGCCAGGTCCTCGCCGGGGGTCGGCCGCGAGTTGGTCGTCACCTGATCTCTTCGCCCACCTGAGCATGGGCAGGCGAGGCGGCGGCCGCCTCCGCCTGCCTGCGGCTCCACGGCAGGGCCGCGATGATCAGCGGGAACAGCACGATGGAGCTCATCGCCCATGGCTTGTGCAGTTCGTACCACTGCTCCCCGGGGAACTGGGTGAGCACGAGATATCCGACGGCCGCCCACAGACAGCACCCGAGAATCGCCGGCCAGGCCCAGCGGGTGGGCCGGGCGACCAGGAACGGCATGAACCACAGCAGGTACTGCGCGCCGAGCCGCGGCGTGAAGATCATGAACGCCAGCAGGATCGCGATCGTGACGTCGACCGGGTGGGCCTTGCGCCACCAGATCAGGCAGGCGACCAGCGAGGCGTAGATCAGGTACTGGCCGATCCTCGCGGGAGTCGGATCGAGGTTCCACTCTCCCCCGCTCAGCAGGGCCGTCCAGCCCCAGTCGCCCGTGATGGGCCGTACGTCGCTCGGCCGTAGCCCGATGGCGTTGAGCACGTCGTCGAGCTCGCTCCACTTGGTCCAGCCGCCGATCGGCAGCGACAGCAGGAACAGGACCGGCGGTACGCCGGTCGCGACCAGCGAGACCAGGCGGGAGCGCAGTCCCGGGAGAAGCATGAGCAACGCCGGCACGAGGATCACCGGCCAGCTCTTCGCGCACAGCGCGAGCCCCATCAGCAGTCCCGCCCACACCGCTCGGCCGGTGGCAGCGCGGTCCGCTTCCAAGGGGTGTGTGAGGCGGCGAAGGAACTCGCCCGGCCGCAGCCAGGGCAGTGGCTCGGGGCGCCGCCAGCCGTCGGGCCCGCGGGCCACGACGTACGCGGCGACGGCGAAGACCAGGGAGACCGGCTCGACCTGGCCGTGCACGGAGGCGACGAGGATCGCCAGCGGGTTGCACGCGTACTGGAAGGCGCGCAGCCGTGCGGCTGAGCCTCCGGCCAGCCTGCCGACCAGCGGGATCAGCACGATGTCGGCGGCCACGGTCACCAGCCTGCCGGTGACCTCCCAGGGGATGCCCAGCCAGAGCAGCAGGCCGTACATGTAGGGGATCGTCGGCAGGAAGTGCCACCCGCCGTTGCTCTCCAGCACCGGGTCGCGGTGGTTGAGGATCGCCTCGCCGGCCGGCTTGAAGCTGCCGACATAGTCGGGCGGCTGCCATCCGTCCGTGGCGGCGATCACCAGGATCAGTGCGCGGACGCCGACGCCGACCGCCAGGGTCACCGCGAGCGAGGGCTTCCAGCCCTTCCGCTCCGCGACCACCGCGACGACGACTCCGGCTATCAGAACGAGGGCTGTGTGGATTGCGTAATGCATGGCGAAGCCAAGCGTGCCCCACAAACGGTGAAGGAGGCGACTCGATGGAAGATTTCTGCTCCCCCGGTCGCACTCTGTCACTATTCGCGGTATTCTGGCCACTCACAGTAACAAATGGGAGACCTCGATGAAGATGCGGCTCTGGATCACCCTCACTGTGGCGACCTTCGTTGGCATGCTCATCGGCCTGCTGGCCCCCACGCGAAGCGGCGGCCGGCACGACAGGTAACGGGGGGTGATTCCTGTCGTGCCGGCCGCCCGATCACGGGCCGGGCCGGAGCCGGGACGCGTCCCGGCCCGCCCGGCCCCGGTCATCGGAACCGGGCTTCCAGATCAGAAGCCTGCGGTCACCCTGGTGAAGTCCCAGTCGTTCTGGGCGATTCCGCTGCAGTTCTCGGCCACGCCGCCGTTGGGGCAGGGGCGGTCCCGGTTGACCGACCAGAAGGCGAGCCTCCCGAGCCCGTTCGACTTGGCGTAGTCCCGGATCCTGGTCCAGGTGTCCACCGAGGTCAGCTCACGCTGGTCGGACAGGCCGTTCATGCCCGAGATGCCCATGTGGGCGTACGCGGTCGCGTCGGACCAGCCCCACGCGGACTTGAGCGCGTTCTTCAGGCCCTCGGCCGCGTTGACCGTGTTCCCGTACATGTCGGCGCCGCCGCCGAAGTCGAACGGCATGATCGTGTAGTTGTCGATGTCGACGCCGAGCGCCTTGGCCTGGTTGATCAGCCGGGTGCCGTAGTACGTCGGCCCGCTGGTGGCGGTGCCGAACGTGACGACGACCTTCACGCTCGGGTTCTTCTGCTTGACGATCTTCAGGGCGTTGAGGATGCGGTCCTGAACAACCGTGTTCTCGAACTCATCGGTGTTCTCGATGTCGAAGTCCACCGCGGCCGGCTGGTGGGCGTCGATGACCTTCTGCACCGCGTCGGCGAAGGCGGCCGGCGTGGAGCAGTTCGGGCCGAGCTTGTTGCCCGACCAGCCACCGAAGGAGATCTGCACGTTGCCGCCGGCGTTCTTGATCTGGGAGATCGCCGCCGCGTCCTGACCGCCCAACAGCGGACGCTGGCCGTCCCAGGCGGGGTTGCATCCGCCGCTGGAGAGGATGAACGCCATGGTGAACTGCTTGATCCCGGTGGCGTTCATGACCGTGGCCGGGCTGGGCGGGTTGCCCCAGCCCGTGTAGAGGTACGGCGCGCCGGGCATCTTGCCGCCGCCGCCCGTGCAGCCGCTCGTGGTGCCGGTGACCGCCGAGCTCGCCACGGACTCGCCGTTGGAGTTGTACGCCTTGACGGTGTAGGTGTGCGTGGTGCAGGCGCCGAGGCCGGAGATCGTGGTGCTGGTCCCACTGGCGGTGGCCGCCACGCCGGTGCCCTCGTACACGCGGTAGCCGGTGACGGTGCCCGAGGAGGCGCCCCAGCTCAGCGAGATCGAGTTGTTGGTGGTCCCGGTGACGCTCGGCGTACCCGGCTTGCCCGGGACTCCCGCCGGAGGCGTCGGGCTCGGGCTCGGGCTGGGGCTGGGGGTTCCGCCGCCGGCGACCTTCCACAGCGCCGGGACGTTCGACGGCTCCCAACCGGGCAGCGAGGTGTGGCCCTGGATGCACTCGTACTCGACGCCGTTGTAGGTCACCCGGTCGCCGGTCTTGTAGGCGGTCCACGCCGCCCAGGCCGGGGCGGCCAGAGCCGTGCTCGCGCCGGCGGTCACCTGGCCGTAGGCGACGGGGGCCGTGACGGCGAGGCCGGTCACCGACAGCGCCACCGCGGCGAGAGTCGCCGTCATCTTGCGGCTTAATCTCATGACTGTCCTTCGAGGAAGGGAATGGGGGGTGATATCGGGCTTCTCGGGATCAGCCGAGGCCGTTGAGGTACGCCCGATGGTTACGGGAGAACTCGAACCCGTTGTACTTGTCCCAGTTGATGGACCACGCCATCAGGCCTCGTAGGCCGGGGAAGACGCCGTGCGGCCGGTAGGAGCCGCAGCCGGTCCCCTTCGCCAGGCAGCTGAACGCGTTCTGCACCTGAGCCACCGTGGTGAAGCCGTTCCCGGCCCACGGCGCGGCCGGTAGGCCGATCGCCACCTGCTCGGGACGGAGCGCGGGGAAGGTCGCACCACCGGCCACTGGGAAGCCGGTGAGCAGCATGTCGGTCATGGCGATGTGGAAATCGGCCACGCCCATCGTGTGGTACTGGTCGTCGAGGCCCATGATCGGCCCGGAGTTGTAGTCCTGGACGTGCAGCAGCGTCAGGTCGTCGCGCAGCGCGTAGATCACCGGTAGGTACGCACCGGCGCGCGGATCCGCCGTACCGTTCGCACCGGCGCCGTAGAACTGGTAGCCGAGCTGGACGAAGAACGTCTCCGGAGCCATCGTCAGCACGAAGTTCGCGCCGTACTTCGCCTTGAGCGTCTTGAGAGCGGAGATCAGGTTCACGACCACCGGGGTGGTGGGGTTCCTGAAGTCGGTGTCACCCTTGTTCAGCGACAGGGAGTGGCCCTCGAAGTCGATGTCGAGGCCGTCCAGGCCGTACTTATCGATGATCGCGCTGACGGACGCGACGAACTTGTCCCTGGCCGCGGTGGTGGTCAGCTGCACCTGGCCGTTCTGGCCGCCGATGGAGATGAGCACCTTCTTGCCGGCCGCCTGCTTGGCGCGGATCCCCGCGATGAACTCCGCGTCGCTCTCCACATTCGGGCACTCGGCCACCGGGCAGCGGTTGAACCGGATGTCACCGGAGGTGACCGACGTCGGCTCGCCGAAGGCGAGATCGATGATGTCCCATTCGTTGGGCACATCGGCCATCCGCACGTACCCGGAGCCGTTGGCGAACGAGGCGTGCAGATAGCCCACCAGCAGCCGCTTGGTGTTCGGCGTCGGGGTCGGGGTCGGCGTGGGTGTCGGCGTCGGAGTCGGGGTGGGCGTCGGGGTCGGAGTCGGAGTCGGCGTCGGAGTCGGCGTGGGAGTCGGGGTAGGGGTGGGGCTGGGGCTTGGGCCCCCGGGGCCGTCGAGCACGATGTCGTCCGCGTAGTAGGCGCCCTGGCCGTACCAACCGTTGACGTAGACCGTCACGCTGGTCGTCGCGGATCCCGTCGTGAACGAGGTGCTCAGCTGCCGCCACGTGGACCCGGGCGACCCCCAGATCTGCGCGTCGGAGGTGCCCGTGCCGGTCGCGCCGAGGAACACATAGTTGCCCTGGACCCAGGCCGACAATGTGTACGACGTGGACGGACGCACACTGATGGTCTGTTGGCAGCGTGCGTGATCACTCCCGGCGGGCGTGGCCGACAGCGCCTTCGTCCCACCGTGCACCGGGCTGGACACCGCCTGGGCTCCGGAGGCCGCGGAGCAGGTCCAGCCGGTGAGGCCGGACTCGAATCCGGCATTGGCCACGATATTGGCCGCCGAGGCGCTCCCGGCCCACAGGCCGGTCGCCCCCAGCGCCAGTACGGCTACCGCCGCCAGCTTTCGGACGGACACATTCGTCTCACTTTCACCGTGATCTTGCGAAATCTCGCAGGCATGGTCGATGACCTGGCCCGACACTCATCGTGATCTTGCAGAAATCAGGGGAGCACGGCCATGAGCCGCGCCTTCACCCTCCGTGATCTTGCAGTGCGTCGAGAGAGTGCAAGATCACGGAGGACATTTCGCCGGCTCAGGGAAGATGGCCGCGAGATTCTGCAAGATCACGGGCGGTATTTCCGTTGACCAGACCGACCGCGTGCGAGAAATCGCAAGATCACGCGGGGGGTTGGGGAGGGTGATTTCTGGGGGTTCGGGGGTGGTCAAGGAATCCGTACGGCCGGCGCCTAACCGAGGCGGCCGGATAGGACGGCGCCGGCCGTACGGCGCTCTGGGGCGCCTGGTGACGTGACGCGGACGGAGGTTACGGGTCCGAGAGGGCCATGCTGCGACTCCGAGTCGTCTTTCTTTTAGGAAAGTTTCCTAAGAGTTGATCGGATCGTAGCCCCATGTACGGCGGCCACACAAGACCCAAACCACATGCTTTTCTGACCACGCATGTCAGGCCTCGCCAGCCTCCCGGTGAACACGAAGGGGCCCGGCCCAGCCAGGTGGCTGGACCGAGCCCGGTCACCCTTGAAAGATCAGGGCGCGTCGTATCCGAGGGTGTAGGCGCCGGAGCCGCTGTAGGCATGGACGCGGTAGCGGTAGTAGCCGGCCGTGCCGTTGTAGGAGAGGGTCTCGTCTGCGGCCGCGGTGGCGCCCTGGGCGACCGTCGCCCAGGAGAAGCCCGACCACTTCTGCAGGTAAAGGTCGTAGTCGGTGCCGGCGGGGCCGTCCAGGCAGGCGCGGTGCGCGCCGGAGGCGCCGGTGTAGAAGTAGCTGCCGTCGGGCTGGTAGACGCTGGATCCGCTGGTCAGCGTGCCGGTCTTGGTGGTCTCATACCCCTGGCAGGCGCCGGGTCCCGGGGTCGGGCTGGGACTCGGGCTCGGGCTCGGGTCGCCCCCGCAGGAGCCGTCGTTGCCGGACACGTTGACCGCGGTCCAGGCCGCCTGGACGGTCTTGTACTCCGTGGAGCAGTTGCCGTACAGGTCGGTGGCCGCGCGCAGCGTGTAGGCGCGGGCGGTGTTGCCGGGGTTGCCGGAGTTCACGTAGCGGGTGCTGGACGTGAAGTAGTCGGCCAGTGCGCGGAACCAGATCTTCGCGGCCTTGTCCCGGCCGATGCCGGTCACCGCGGGGGCCGAGCCGCACACGGGCGAGTTGCCGTACTGCGTGCTGCCGGAGCCCTCGGCGAGCATGAAGAAGAAGTGGTTGCCGACGCCGGAGGAGTAGTGCACGTCGACGCTGTTGGTGCTGGTCGACCAGCACGAGTGCGAGCGGCCGTCCAGTGAGGGGTTGTACATGTACCGCAACGGGGTGCCGTTGCCGTTGATGTTGATTTCCTCCCCGATGTCGTAGTCGCCGGGGTCGGAGGAGTTGTTGGAGTAGAACTCGACCATCGTGCCGAAGATGTCGCTGGTCGCCTCGTTGAGGCCGCCGGACTCCCCGGAGTAGGTCAGGTTGGCGGTGCGCTCGGTCACGCCGTGGGACATCTCGTGCCCGGCCACGTCGATCGCGACCAGCGGACGGGAGTTGCCCGACCCGTCGCCGTACGTCATCTGGGAGCCGTCCCAGAAGGCGTTCACGTAGTTGCTGCCGTAGTGGACCCGGCTCGGCACGCCCTGTCCGTTGCCGAAGATGCCGTTGCGGCCGTGCACGTTCTTGAAGTAGTCGAACGTGGTCGCCGCACCGTAGTGCGCGTCGACGCCGGCGCTCTGCCGGTTGCTGTTGGAGCCGTTGCCCCAGGTGTTGTCGGGGTCGGTGAACGTCGTGCAGGTGCCGCTGGTGCGGTTGTTCATGTCACACGTACGGCCGTTGCCGCGGTCGACGTCGACCATGCTGTAGGAGCCGCTCGACCCCGAGGTGGAGATCGTGACCGTGCCCGAGTAGATCGAGTTGCCGACGCCGTCCACGTGCATGATCTCGTCGAACGAGGTCAGGACGGCCCCGGTGACCGCATCGGTGATCACGTGTAGCCGCGACGGGGTCTGCCCGTCCTCCGCCATGCCGCTGATCACGGTCTCCCAGGCCAGCCTGCCGTACCCGGAGGAGGCGTCGACGACCAGCTCGGGCTTGGCGATCTCGCCGATCTCCCCCGTGAACGCGTCCTTTGCCTTGGCCGCCGCGTCCGCGGCGCTGATCTTCGGGGTGACGCCGAGCGTGAGCGGCGCCGCGAGACCCACCGATGCCCCGTCGAAGGCGCCGTCCTTGTTCAGGTGGACGACGAAGTCGCCGCCGAGGACCCGCAGGTTGTGATACTTCCGGATGTAGCGCACGTGCGCCGCGCCGTCGCCGTCCACGTTGGCGACCGACACGGTGTACTTGTCCGAGCCGCCGGCGCGCACCGCCTCGCCATGCTGGGCGATGGCCTGGTCGGCCCTGGCGACGACGGAGGGGTCGGGGCTCGGGTCCGTCGCCGTCGAGGCGGCCGCCACCGACATGGGGATCGCGGTCGCGACGGCCGCGGCGGCGATGCCGAACGGGGCCAGTCTTCGGAGGAAACCTCTCATGTTGTCCTCGCTGCTAGACGATGTGGGGGTACGCGGTGCCGGCCGGATGGCCGTACCGCGACATCGACGCGGGACCTGTACCGGTCGTTCATTCGCCCGGACAGGGCAGGAGCGCCGCGACCAGACCGTCCCAATCCCGACAGACCGGGTCAACGATCTGTACGGATCATGCAAACTCTGTCGATCCGTACGGCAGCGCGATCGCGTCCTGCGGGACGCAGGTGACGGATGGTGACGAAGCGACACGCTTCGGGTCACGGTTGGCAAGGAAATCGACAAACCGGTGCACCCCCGATCCGCCCCCGGAGAAGGAGATCCGCCCCCTTGGAGGGCATCGGCGCGCGGCAGGAGAGATCGGCTCGCAGAGAGGGAGATCGGTCCGTGGAAAGGGAGATCGGCTCGCGGGAGAACCGCTCGCGGGAGAACGCCGACCGCGAAGATCAGAAAGGCGGGCCGCCGACTCTGGCGGCGAAATCGCGCACATCGAGCCGGCCGCCCCAGCGGGCCACCAGCCGGTTGCGCAGACCGCGAAGCTCCTGGCTGATCATGGAGGTGGGCATGGCGACCGCCTCGGCGAGCACCGGCTCGGCGACCACGAGGGCGGCCTCGGCGTTGCCCGCGCAGGCGTAGCCGTCGGCCAGCCGCAGCGTGAGCATCACCCGGGTCTGCCGCATGTGCGACGGCAGATGGCGCAGCGACCTCTCGATCGCCTGGACCGCCAGGCCGGCCACCGACCGGCTGGCCGTGACCGCGGCGATGTCGCGCAGCGCGCCGCCGGTGTTCGCCTCGACGTGGAGGTGACCTGCGGCGCCGCACAGCCAGGGCGCCTCGAATTCGTCGCGTTCGCCGAACCGGGCCAGGTGCATCCTGGCCTGCGCGATGTACCGGTGGCACTCGGCCGCGTCACCGCCCAGCGCGTGTGCCCGGGCCTCGTAGAGATCGGCCAGTGCCGCCGCCCACTCCCGGCCCGGTCCGGCCGCGCGGATACCCCGCGCGTACGCCAGAGCGGACTGCGGGTCGCTCTCCAGCCGCGCGAGCGTGCTCATGTCCCCGAGGAGGGACACCCGCGTCTCGAGATCCTCGGCCATCGCCGCCCAGCGCAGGCCGGCGCCGAACCAGGCCGCCGCCATGCCGTTGCGGCCGCGCTGCATCCGCAGTACGGCGGCCAGTTGCGCGTAGCCGGCGGCGAGGCTGAGCAGCGCCCGCCGGTACGGCCCGGCGAGCACCTCCATCCATCGCGCGATCGCGTGCAGCGCGTGCTCGACCACCGTGACCAGCATCGCGGCCGCCCGCTCGTCACCCGCCTGCCAGTACGCCGCCAGGAGCGCGGTCAGCACGTGTACGGCGTCGGCGTCGATGCTCTGCGGGGGCGGGGAGGTCTGGTCGAACGCGCAGGACGCGAGATAGCTCGACAGCGCCTCGGCCGGAACGGGCACCACACAGCCGTCGGTGCCGTGAAGCGGGCACGCGACCCCGTAACTGGGCAGGTGCGACGGCCAGCTCAGCGTTTCGAGGATCTCCAGGTCGGCCAGCAGCGCCCTGCCGTCCCCGGGCAGCGGATCGGACGGGGACAGCCCGGGCCCGATCCCGGCCTGCCCCGGCAGGGCGGCGGCCGTGTAGGCCGCCTGAAGTTCCCCGCCCGTGCCCAGCAGGTCGTCGAGCCGGCGCACGAGGCGCGGGGACGGCTCCCGGTTCCCGCCCTCCAGCTTGCTGATCGCGCTGTGGTCGTAGCCGACGTGGATGCCGACCTGCGCCTGGGTGAGTCCGGCCCGGCGCCGCCAGTGCCGCAGACATCGGCCGAACTCCTCCCATCGTGCCGGCACCCGGACGGCTGGAGGGTTCGCGTGAGCAGTCTCGGCGTCCACCGGGCTCCCAAGGAGTGCGCGGAAATTGCGGGTGACATGACCGCCCGGGCGTACACGAGGGCGCCGAAGCGTGCGTGCACCGCACGCGTCCGGTGGCCGTGCACGAACAGGTGCGTCGCGCTGATCTGGTAGGCGGCCGCCTCTTTATGGAGATTTTATTAAGATCGGTCGAATCGTAGCTCTGCCCCGCATGCCCGACAAGACCCGATTCGACGCCTTCCGACGCGTTCTCACCCACGCACGTCGACAGAGGCCGCGTAGGTCGTGGATCCGGTCGAGGTCGGAACCGTACCCGGGCCTGCTCCGGGGCGGCGGCGGATGTCCCCCAGACCGGGCGAGGACGATCTGTAGATCTTGGTGTGGCTATATGGTGAGACATCATTTTTTGTGGGAGCAACATTGTTCTTTGGCATCACCAACATCTGGGCCTACGTCGTCGGCTCGTTCCTCATCATCCTGCTGCCCGGCCCCAACTCGCTGTTCGTACTCTCCGCCGCGGCCAGGCGAGGCGTCAGGTACGGATACCGCGCCGCGTGCGGGGTCTTCGTCGGCGACAGCGTGCTGATGTTCCTCTCCGCCGCCGGCGTGGCCTCGCTGCTGAAGTCGACGCCGCTGCTGTTCTCGGCGGTCAAGTACTCCGGGGCGGCGTACCTGGCGTGGATCGGCTTCGGCCTGGTGCGCGCGGCGTGGAGGTCGCTGCGCTCCCCCGCCGCGCCCCAGGAGGTCGAGACGGCCGAGGAGTCCATGCCGCCGGAGAACGGCCCGTTCCGCAGGGCTCTGACGATCAGCCTGCTCAACCCCAAGGCGATCCTGTTCTTCGTGGCGTTCTTCGTGCAGTTCGTGGACCCGGCGTACGCCACTCCCGCGCTGTCCTTCCTGATCCTCGCGCTGATCATCCAGGTCTTCAGCTTCGCCTATCTGACGATGCTCATCTTCGGGGGCACCTTCCTCGCCGACCGTTTCCGGCGGCGGCGCAGGCTGTCGGCGGGCCTGACCTCGGGGGCGGGCGTCCTGTTCCTGGCTTTCGGCGCCAAACTGGCCACGGCCACGCTGAGCTGATCGACAGACAGCCACAGAACGTTACAAATTGGCAGGTTAGAGGGCACTGGACGCAAAAATCAGGTAATGTCCGGGCATGTCCGGCGCCTCGTTCCCCCGCATCCAGACCGTCACCGGCGCGGTTCCCGTCTCGGAGCTGAACGGACCGGTGCTGCCCCACGAGCATATGCGCACCGACACCCGCTGGGCCATCGGTGTGGACTCCGATCCGTACCGCTGGCTGGACGAGGAACGCCACATCATCCCGGAGATCAGGGTGATCGGGCGGGAGCACGGCCTCACGCTGATCGTCGAGCACAGTTGCCTGGGCATGGCGAGGGATCCGGCCGCGCTGGCCCGTGTCGCCATGGACACCCGGGTCCACATCGTGGCGGCGACCGGCTTCGCGGCCGAGCCGTTCTCCGGCGGGCTGATCCGGCACCGCGACACGGACGAGCTCAGCGGCGACCTGCTGCGGGAGATCGGCGCCGGACTCGACGGGACCGGCACCCGCCCGGGGCTGATCGTTGCGGCGTCCTGGGGCGAGACCCCGACTCCCGCCGAGGAGCGCGCGGTGATCGCGGCGGCCCGTGCCTCGCTGCACACCGATCTCCCGGTGGCCGCCGAGGGCCTCCACCTACTGGAGCTCCTGCTCGCCAACGGCGTTCCCGCGCACCGCCTGAGCGTTCGCGGCGCCGACGCCCCCACCCAGCGCAAGATCGCTGAAACCGGGGCCTACGTGAGCGTCCGCGAGGCCGATCACGCCCTCGCCCTCCTGGACGCCGGCCACGCCGAGCAGGTGCTCCTCAGCAGCGGGGTGGAGCGTCAGGAGCACGTCGCCGCCTATGGCGGGCACGGGTACGGCCGGCTGTTCGACGTGCTCGTGCCCACCCTGACCGCCGTCGGCGTAGACGACGACACCCTCCACCTGATCACCAGCGAGAATCCCCTGTGCTGGCTGACCGGCGAAGGGTGATCCCCCTCACCCCCCCGCCCCCACCCCCACCCCAGGGCGTGATCTTGCGAAAACTCGCAGACATTACCCTTGACCTGCACATACCCCTTTCGTGATCTTGCAGAAACTTGCAAGCACCACACCCCACCTGCGGCTTCGGCATTCGTGATCTTGCACTGCAAGATCACGAATGATGCTTCCCCAGGTCAATTGAGGTACGTGCGAGTTTCTGCAAGATCACGACGCGGGTCGTCCCAGCTCAAGGCACTCATCTGCGAGCAATTACAAGATCACGATAACTGGGGTGGGGGGGATCAGGAGTCGAAGCCGAGGCCCATCGCGTCGAGCAGGCGCAGCCAGGCGTTGCGCCGGCCCCGGCGGGCGTCGGCCCGGGCCATCGACCAGCGGGTGAGCTGGACGACGCCCGACCTGAACGGCTCGGGCGGGAACGGCAGCGGCTTCTCCCTGACCATGCGCAGCCGGGTCCGCTCGGTCTCCCCGCCGCCGAAGCCCGGGCCGCCCAGATCCGGGCCGCCGAGCAGGTCGAGCATCACGTTGGCGCCGAACCGGGTGGCGCCGACGCCCAGCCCCGTGTAGCCCACCGCATAGGCGAGGCGGGAGCCGTACGCGGTGCCGAAGAAGGCGCTGAACCGGCTGCAGGTGTCGATGACCCCGCCCCAGCGGTGGGTGAAGCGCACCCCTTCGAGCTGCGGGAACGTCTCGTAGAAGTGCCTGGCGAGCTTCTCGAACGTGGCGTCCCGCTGGTCATAGGACGCTTTGATCAGGCCGCCGTTGTGGTAGATCGCGTCGTAGCCGCCCCACAGGATCCGGTTGTCGTCGGTCAGCCGGTAGTAGTGGAACTGGTTGGCGGAGTCGCCGACGCCCTGCCGGTTCCGCCAGCCGATCTCGGCCAGCCGTGCGGGCGGCAGCGGCTCGGTCATCAGCGCGTAGTCGTACACGGGCACGAGGAAGTGTCCGAGCCTGCGCAGCAACGGCGGGAAGACGCCGGTGCCGAGCGCCACCCGCCGGGCCCTGACCCTGCCCCCGGGGGTGTCGAGCTCCAGCGGCCTCCCACCGTCGCGCACCGACCTGACCGGCGTGTGCTCGAAGATCCGAACACCGAGCCGCAGGCAGGCGTCTCTCAGTCCCCAGGCCAGCCGCGCCGGGTCGACCATGGCGGTCCCGTCCCGGTCCCACAGGCCGCCGAGGTATGTCGGGGAGTCCACCTCGGCCCGCGTCTGCTCCCGGTCGAGCCGGTCCAGCCGCAGGCCGAGCGACGCGGCGGCCCGCGCCTCCTCCTCCAGGTCGGCGAGCTGCCACTCCTCGGTGGCGACGTGCAGCTCGCCGGTGCGCTCGAACGAGCAGTCGATGCCGTACCTCGTGACCGTCGCCTCGATCTCGGCCAGATTCCGCCGCCCGAGCCGCTCCAGCGTGGCGATCTCCTCGGGCCAGCGCCGCAGCCCGTTGCCCAGACCGTGGGTGATGCTGGCGGCGCAGAAGCCGCCGTTGCGGCCGGAGGCGGCCCACCCGATCCGACGGCCCTCCAGCAGGACCACGTCGAGCGACGGCTCCCGCTCCTTGGCCAGCAGCGCCGCCCACAGGCCGGAGAAGCCACCCCCGACCACGGCCAGATCGCAGGTCGTCCCGCCCCTGAGCGGGGGCAGCGGCTCCGGCGCGATCGGCCGGTCGAGCCAGTACGGCTTGCGCTCCGCGTCAGCGAGTGCCTTCAGCGGATCCACACATTTCACTTCCCTACAGCGATTCGAACCGCGGAATCAGCCGCGACGGCGGGCCATCAGGGCGTTGACCACGGCGATCAGCACGCCACCCGCGAAGATCAGCGTGCCCATGATGTTGACCTGGGGCGGAATGCCCACCCGCGTGGAGCCCCAGATCCACAGCGGGAACGTCACCGTCCCGCCTGCGGTGAAGTTGGTGATCACGAAGTCGTCGATGGACAGCGCGAAGGCCAGCATCGACCCGGCCAGCACACCCGGGAAGATCATTGGCAGGGTGACCAGGCGGAACGTGGTCCAGGTGCCCGCGCCGAGGTCCCTGGCCGCCTCCTCGAGCGAGCGGTCCAGCGTCATCACCCGGGCCCGGACCGTCACCGCGACGAACGAGATCGAGAACATCACGTGCGAGATCATGATCGTCCAGAACCCCAGCGGCACGGCGAGCGTGACGAACAGCGACAGCAGCGAGGCGCCCATCACGATCTCGGCACAGGCGATGGCGGCGAACATGACGACGTTCGTCGTACCGGACCCGCGGAAGCGGTAGCGGCCCAGCGCCAGCCCGATGAGCGAGCCG
Organism: Sphaerimonospora mesophila NBRC 14179 = JCM 3151; assembly: GCA_001552515.1. GTDB lineage: Bacteria > Actinomycetota > Actinomycetes > Streptosporangiales > Streptosporangiaceae > Sphaerimonospora > Sphaerimonospora mesophila. The sequence continues at coordinate 31,495 of BCRI01000048.1, read as the reverse complement.
AGCACGCCGGCGACGACCATCGTCAGCAGTGCGATGAGCAGCGAGTTCACCAGCGCCTCGGTCAGGTCGCCGATCTCGAACAGCTTGCCGTACCACTTGAGCGTGAAACCCTGCCAGGCGGTGTTGTAGCGGCCCTGGGTGTCGTTGAACCCGAACAGGATCATCACGGCGATCGGCAGGAGCAGCCAGGCGATCACCAGCCAGGTGAAGATCTGCAGCCCGCGACCGCCCAGCAGCGGTCTGCGTCCGGCCGCACGGCCTCGCAGGCTCATCGGGCCGCCACCTCCAGCACGTCCTCGGTGCCCAGCGCCCTGGCGTAGGCGAAGATGCCGACCAGCAGCAGCGCCATGAGCGTGAACGACAGCGCCGAGGCCGTCGGATAGTCCTGGGTGATCAGGTACTGGTTCTGGATGACGTTGCCGATCATCGTGGTGTTCGTCCCGCCGAGCACCGAGGCGTTGACGTAGTCCGACGTGGCCGGCACGAACGTCATGAGCACACCGGCGAACACACCGGGCAGCGACAGCGGCAGCACCACGCGCAGGAACGTCTGGAACCGGCTCGCGTACAGGTCCTGCGCCGCCTCCAGGACCCGCGGGTCGATCCGTTCGAGCGCCACGTACATCGGCAGCACCATGAACGGCAGGAAGTTGTACGCGAGGCCGCCGATCACGGCGTACGGCGTGGCCAGCACCCGGAAGTCCTCCGGCAGCAGCCCGATGCCCTTGAGCGGGCCGAGCAGCATGCCGTTGTCCGACAGCAGGAACTGCCAGGAGATCGTCCGCAGCACGAACGACACCAGGAAGGGCAGCAGCAGCAGGAACAGGTAGACCGACTTGCGCCTGCCGCCCTTGAACGCGATCCAGTACGCCACCGGGAAGCCGATGACGATCTGGATCACGGTCGAGGACAGCCCGTAGATCACCGAACGGATGATCTGGTCGTGGTAGTTCGTCAGCCCGTCGACATAGGAGTGCCAGTTCCAGGTGAAGGCATAGCCGTCCTCCACGCTGCCCGACTGCAGCGAGAGCGACAGCATGACCACCATCGGGACGACGAAGAAGATCGCGAGCCAGATGCCGCCGGGAAAGATCAGCGCGTACGGCGTGAGCGCCGTCCTGAGCCGCCTGCTCATGAGGTGGTGATGGGCTGGAAGACGCTCTCGAACTTCTTGTGCTCCTCACTGTTGGCGAAGGTCACATAGGTTCGCAGCTTGGCGTAGTCGTCCTCGCTCGGGAACACCAGCGGGCTGCCGGCGATCATGTCGAGCGTCTTCTTGTCCTCCCCGGTCGCCTTCGCGGCCTTCTCGACGATGATGTCCTTGGCAGCGGGCACCGGGGTCACGTAGTTGATGTACTCGGCCAGGCTCGCCGCGATGGCGGGCTCGTAGAAGAAGTCGATCATCATGATCGCGTCAACCGGGTTGACGGCCGTCTTCGGGATCATGAAGTTGTCGGTCCAGATGGTGGCGCCCTCGTCCGGGATCACGAACTTCAGGTCGGTGCCGTCGGAGAGGTTCTTCTGGAAGATGTCGCCCGACCACGCCTGGGTGATCCAGATGTCGCCCTTGGCCAGCGGATCGATGTACGACTGGTCGTAATATTTCCGGACGATCCCGGAGTCGCGCTGCTCCTTGAGCTTCTCGGCCGCCTTCTCCCAGTCGGCCTGCGTGGACTTGGCCGGGTCGATGCCGAGCAGGAACATCGCGAAGTTCGCGATCTCCTGCGAGTCGGCCATCATGCCGACCTTGCCCTTGTACTTGGGATCCCAGAGTGCGGAGTAGCTCGTCGGCGGCGTGTCCACGTACTTCGGGTTGTACGCGATGCCGGTCATCCCGGAGGCGTACGGGACGGTGAACACGTTGCCCGGGTCGAAGGACTGGCTCTTGTACCGCTCGCCGACGTTCTTGGCGAAGTTGGGCAGCTGGGCGTGATCGAGCGGCACCAGGTAACCCAGCTTGATCAGCTGGGTGAGCTGGACGCTGTTGGTGACGATCATCACGTCGTAGCCGATGGACTGCCCGGCGGCGAGCTGCGGCTGGATCTTGGCGTACCAGCTCGTGGTCTCCTGGATGGCCTCCTTGTAGTTCACCGTGATCCCGGTTCGCTCGGTGAACTCCTTGAGCTCGGGCAGCTTGGGATCCATGTAGAGCGGCCAGTTGACGAAGTCGACGTGGCCGTTCTTCGTCTTGCCTGACCAGTACTTGTCCACCTCGGACTCCACCTGAGCCGAGGAGGTCGGCTGCGCCACGCTCTTGCCCTGCACACCGCACGCGGCGAGGGCGAGCCCGGCGGCAGACAGGCCGCTCAGGCGCAGGGCGTCGCGGCGGCCGAGGCGCCGTCCGGTCATGCCGCGGAGGAAGGCGAGATCCTGCCTGGAGGGGTCGTTCATGGGGTTGCGCTCCGGGGGAGTTGCTGTGCCTGCTCTGGGGAACCGCGCGGTGATCGGTGTGGTCACCTCAGCGCGTAGGAGTGCCGGGGCTGCCAGGAGAGCCAGACCGTGTCGCCTCGCCCGGCCGTGATGGTGCTGTCGTGCGCGTTCTGCTGGAACACGGTGATGTCGGCTCCGTCGGCGAGCACGACCGTGTAGCTGTTGTAGGTCCCGAGGTAAACGACCTCCGCCACCGTGCCGCGCACGATGCTCAGATCGCCCGCCGGCTGCTCCGTCGAGATCGTGATCTTCTCGGGCCGTACGGTGAGGTCCACCGTGTCGCCCACGCCCGCCGTGCCGTCGGCCGGGACCATGACCTGGTCGCCGGCTCCGAACGAGAGCACCGCCGTCGCGCCGGTCACCTGCCGTACGGTGCCGCTGAGCAGGTTGGAGGTGCCGATGAACCCCGCGACGAACTTGGTCGCCGGCCTCTCATAGATCTCGCGCGGGTCGGCCAGCTGCTCCACGAGCCCGTCGTTCATCACGGCGATGCGGTCGCTCATCGTGAGCGCCTCGTTCTGGTCGTGGGTGACGTAGACGAACGTGATGCCCACGTCGCGCTGGATGCGCTTGAGCTCGATCTGCATGGCCTGGCGCAGCTTCAGGTCGAGCGCGCCGAGCGGCTCGTCGAGGAGCAGCGCCCGGGGCCGGTTGACCAGCGCGCGGGCGAGCGCGACGCGCTGCTGCTGGCCGCCGGACATCTCCCTGGGACGGCGCTTCTCCCGGCCGACCAGGTCCACCACTTCCAGGATGTCGCCGACGCGGCGCTTGATCTCGTCGGCGGGGACCTTCTTGCGCTTGAGCCCGAAGGCCACGTTCTCCCACACGCTCATGTGCGGGAACAGCGCGTACGACTGGAAGACCATGTTCACGTCGCGCCGGTTCGGCGGCACGTTGGTCACGTCCTCGCCGCGCAGCCGGACGCTCCCCCGGGTGGGCTCCTCGAACCCGGCGATCATCCGCATCGTCGTGGTCTTGCCGCAGCCGGACGGACCGAGGAGGGAGAAGAACTCGCCTTCGGCGATGGAGAGGCTGACGCCCTTCACGGCCTGAACGACCTCTCCGTGTGACACGTAGTCCTTGACGACGCTGTCGAGTTCGATGGCGGGCACGTCGGCTGATACGGGGGCGGCCGCGACGACCGCCCCCGTGCCCGCCTGGATGTCTGTCATTCCAGGCTTATTCCTCTTTGTCGATAGGCCGTACGGCCGAACGTGGCCTATTCGCCGATGTAGTGCATGACGTGCTTGACGCGCGTGTAGTCATGCAGTCCGAAGACCGAAAGGTCCTTTCCGTAACCGGAGTGCTTGAAGCCGCCGTGCGGCATCTCGGACACGAACGGGAGGTGGGCGTTGACCCACACCACGCCGAAGTCCAGCCGCTTGGACATGCGCATGGCCCGGCCGTGGTCGGAGGTCCACACCGAGCCGGACAGTCCGTACCGCACGCCGTTCGCCTTGGCCAGCGCGTCCGCCTCGTCGGTGAACGTCTGGATCGTGATGACCGGGCCGAAGATCTCGTCCTGGATCATCTCGTCGTCCTGGCGGAGGCCGTCGACGACGGTCGGCGCGAAGAAGAACCCCTTCTCGCCGATCCGGTGGCCGCCGGTCAGGACCTTCGCGTGGTCGGGCTTGCGCGCGAAGAATCCCTCCACCCTGGCGAGCTGGGCGGCGTTGTTGAGCGGGCCGAAGTAGGCGTCCTCGTCGTCCAGGCCGCCCACCTTGGTCGCGGCCGCCGCCTCGGCGAGCGCGGCGGCGAGCTCGTCGTGGATGCTCTCCTGGACGAGCACCCGGCAGCCGGCGGTGCAGTCCTGACCGGCGTTGTAGAGACCGGCCTCGGCGATCGCCGCCGCCACGGCCCCGATGTCCTTGACGTCATCGAACACCACGACCGGCGCCTTGCCGCCGAGCTCCAGGTGGACGCGCTTGAGATCGTCGGCCGCCGACCTGGCGACCGCCATGCCCGCGCCGACCGAGCCCGTGATCGCGACCATGTCGGCGCTCGGGTGGCCGACGACCAGCGCACCGGTCTCGCGGTCCCCGGTGACGACGTTGAAGACGCCCGCCGGGAGGATGTCGCCGACGATCTCGGCGAGCTTGAGCGTGGAGGCGGGAGTGGTGTCCGACGGCTTGAGCACGATCGTGTTGCCGGCCGCGAGCGCGGGAGCGATCTTCCAGACCGCCATCATCATCGGGTAGTTCCACGGCGTGACCTGACCGATGACGCCGATCGGCTCGTGCCTGATCATGGACGTGTGGTCGGCGAGGAACTCTCCGGCGGTCGGGCCCTCAAGGGTGCGGGCCGCCCCGGCGAAGAACCGGAAGTGGTCGGCGCCGACCGGCGTCTCGTCCTCGGCCATCCGGGCCCGAGGCTTGCCGGTGTTACGGCACTCCGCCTCATTGATCTCGTCGGCCCGCGCCTCGATCGCGTCGGCGATCTTCAGCAGCAGCGCGGACCGCTCACCCGGCGTCGTCTGGCCCCACGTCTCGAAGGCGGCGGTGGCGGCGGCGTAGGCCGCGTCGACGTCCTCTCGGCCCGACACCGGTGCCTGGGCGTAGACCTCGCCCGTCGTAGGGTCGACCACGTCGGAGAAGCGCCCGCTCACGGCGTCGACGAACTTCCCGTTCACGAAGTTCTGGAGACGGGTGGTCAACATTGACCTCCTGTTGCGGTGGCTGGAGTTGTCGCGACTCTGACAGAGAAAACAGACAACTACAAGGGAATCCGTGGCTAAGATACCAAATCGCTACGAATTCGATTGCCATGAGCAGCAGGGTTGACAACCTGTCGGAGCCTGATCACACGACGTCGGGAACTACCCTGTAACACGAGGTCACACCGGTGACAGCCCGTCTCCCGTCCCACTCCATCCCCCAGAGAGGACACCCCCCCGAGGATGACCAATCCGTCCAAGGTACGCACGCCCGGCAAGGGCGGGCCAGTGATGCTCGACGAGATCTCCAAGCAGATCATCGAGCAGCTTCAGACCGACGGGCGCAAGCCGTACGCCGCGATAGGCAAGGCCGTGGGGCTGTCGGAGGCCGCGGTACGCCAGCGGGTGCAGCGGCTGCTCGACCTCGGTGTGATGCAGATCGTCGCGGTCACCGATCCCCTGTCGCTCGGCTTCCCCCGGCAGGCGATGATCGGCATCAAGTGCGAGGGCGACCTGGACGCCGTCGCCGAGGAGCTCTCCTCGATAAAGGAGATCAACTATGTGGTGCTGACGGCCGGCTCGGTGGACCTCATCGTCGAGGTGGTCTGTGAGGGGGACAGCCACCTGCTGGAGATCCTCGGCAAGATCAGGGCTATCGGCAGCGTGCGGGCGACCGAGACGTTCGTCTACCTGAAACTGCACAAGCAGACCTACTCCTGGGGCACCCGTTAGATCGGGTTCCCCGCAGCTCCTGGGGCACCGTCAGGCCGGGTTCCCCGAAGCCGATCAGTGAGGCGTACCGTCCGTGAACACTCCCGTGATCCTCATCGTCCAGCACGAGGACGGCGCCGGCCCCGGACTCATCGGCACGCGAATCGCGGCGGCCGGGGTCAGGCCGGATCTGCGCCAGCCGTGGCGGGGCGACCCGCTCCCACGCTCCCTTGAGGGGATCGACGGCCTTCTCGTCCTCGGCGGCGTCCCCGGCGTGGGCGACGTGGACAGGGCGCCCTGGCTGCCCTCGGTGGCCGATCTGCTCCGCCAGGCCGTACGCGCCGAGGTCCCCACGCTCGGCGTGTGCCTGGGCGGGCAGCTGCTCGCCCACGCCTGCGGCGGCGCCGTGGCCAGGGCCTCCGCTCCCCAGATCGGCCTGTTCCCGTTGACGGCCCGGCCGGCCGCAGCGCAGGACGCGCTGTTCGCCGGCCTGCCCGACGGAGCGCCGGCCGTCCAGTGGCACTACGACGAGATCACCGAGCTGCCGCCCGGGGCCGTTCCGCTGCTGTGCTGCCCCGACTTCCCCAACCAGGCGTTCCGGCTTGGCCCGGCGGCCTGGGGCGTTCAGTTCCATCCCGAGGTGCTGGTGGAGTCCGTCGAGCCGTGGGCCCGGGACGATTCCGGCAAATTGGCCGAACTGGGTCTGGACGTCAACACCATGCTCACCGAGATCGCCGCTGCCGAGCCCGCCCTACGCACGATTTGGGGCCGCATGGCCGACCGCTGGATCGACCTGGTCGTCCGCCGCGCCTCCGGCGGAGCGGAGACCGCGGCCTCGCCGTGAGCCGGTTCTCCTTCGGTGGCCCTACGGGGCCTCGGCGGTGACGCGGGCGACGGCGCGGATGGGGGCGCCGTCGGCCGAGCCGAGCCGGAGCGGCAGCAGGAAGACCTCGATCTCGTGGCCCGCGGTCTGGGCGGCCAGGAGGTCGTCGAGGCCGCGCAGGTTCTCCGCGATGACGGCGTGCGCCCCGCACAGGACGCGGTGGGCGGGGATCTCACCGGCCGGGGTGGGATCCACGCTCAGCGCGTCGATCCCGACCGTCATGGTCCCCGACCGTACGATCAGCTCGGCCGCCTCCGCGGTGAGCCACGGGTGCGCCAGATAGTGCTCGTCCCCCCAGTGGGCCGCCCAGCCGGTGGCGATCAGCAGGATCGTCCCCGGACGCGAACCCGCCGACGCCAGCGCCGGCGCCAGCGCCTCCGGCGTGATCGGCGCACGCGGCGGCAGGCCCCGCACGTCGGCGACGACCGCCGGGCCGACGAACCGGTCGAGGGGCAGGTCCGCCAGCGTGGGCAGGGCGTCGTCGATGTGGTACGGCGCGTCCACGTGGGTGCCCGACTGCGACCCGAGGTGCAGACGCAGGACGTTGACCCCCTCGGCCGCGACCGTCAGCGCCGGTTCGACCGCCACCTCGGGATCCCCGGGGTAGACCGGCATCCCGGTCGCCATCGGCACCGTCAGGTCGATCAGCATGTCGCCTCCCAGGGCGATGGAGCGCGTTCCGTCCAGGTTCTCGAGCGGCGTGGAGAACGTGTCGTCACTGATCTTCTCGCTCAACGCGCGCCGTGTCGCCATGATCACGGTCACCGCGACCATCGGAATACCCGACGGATGGGGAAATGTGGTTATAGGCTCCTGTGAACATGCGGGTCGCCAACCTCTCGTTCCGCTACGGGCGGCGGGATCCATGGGTGCTGTCCGGGGTGGAGCTGAACCTCGGCGGCGGAGACGTCGTCGAGATCACCGGGATCAACGGCACGGGCAAGTCCACTCTCCTGCGCCTGCTCGCGGGACTGCTCAGACCCGTCAGGGGCGTGATCGAGGATCGGCCGGCCGTGGTCGGATACGCCCCGGAACGCTTCCCGGCGGGGCAGCCGTTCACCGTCGCCGCCTATCTCCGGCACATGGCGGCCGTCCGCCGCGTCGATCCGCGATCCGTGGGGGAATGGGCGGAACGGCTCGGCATGGATCACCTGCTCGACCGGCGGCTGCCGGACCTGTCCAAGGGCAGCGCCCACAAGGTGGGCCTCGCCCAGGCGCTGCTGTGCCGGCCGGGGCTGCTCGTCCTCGACGAGCCCTTCGCCGGCCTGGACACGGCCACCCGCGCAGAGCTGCCGCGCGTCATCGGCGAGGTGGCGGCCGGGGGCGGCATCGTCGTCGTCAGCGACCACCAGGGCGACCTGCGCGCGCTGCCCGGAAGGCGGCGGCACGAGGTGCGCGACGGGGCCGTCCGCGAGGTCCCCGTCGTCGAGGAGCCCCCGGACGACCTGCTCGACGCCGCCGAGCCGGCCACGGTGCTCGAGGTCCGCGTGGCCGCGTCGAAGGCCGCCGACCTGGCCGAGCGCCTGCGGGCCGAAGGCCACGACGTCCGGACGGTCCGTACGGCGGTGGGCCGATGATCGCCCTGGTCCGGTTCCGGCTCGCCGCCTACGCGCGCTCCCACAGGGCCGTCCAGCCCCTCATCGGGCTGCTCCCGCTGCTGGCGATCCTCTACGCGACGCCGGTCCCCCCGGGTGCCGAACTGGGGGCGGCGGCCGACTCGGCCGCCATCCTCGTCCCGGTGTTCGCCTGGGCCGCCCGCGGGCTTCTCGACAGCGAGCCGGACGAGCAGCGGATGATCTCTCGTACGGCCGTCGGCCGGTCAGAGGTGGCCGGCGGACTGCTGGCCGCCGGGGCGTACGACCTCGTGCTGGCCGCCGTCGCCATGACCACGCTGGTCCTGCGGCTGTCGGCCGCCCCGGGCCCGGCCGTGCTCGCCGCCGGCGCGTGCCTGCACCTGCTGTCGGTGATCGCGGGTGTGGCGCTCGGAGCGCTGACGAGCCGCCCGATCATCGCCTCCCCCGCGGTGTCGAGCATGACCCTGATCCTCGGTTACCTGGTCATGCTGCTCATCAGCATGTCGGGAATCCGCTGGCTCGGCGTCCCGCTCCTCACCTGGATGCGCGACGCACACCACGGCGTCCTGCTCGCCGGCCTGCCCCTGCTCACGGTGCAGTCGCTGCTGTGGCCCGCCCTCGGCCTGGCCGTCTACGCGCGCCTTCGCCTGACCCGCCCGTGACGGTCACGACGGGTTCGCGGCGGCGAGCTGGCCGCAGGCGCCGTCGATCTCCCGGCCGCGGGTGTCCCGTACGGTCACGGCGACGCCGTGCGACTCCAGCCTGCGGACGAAGGCCCGCTCGTCCTCCGGGCGGGAGGCCGTCCACTTCGACCCGGGCGTCGGGTTGAGCGGGATGAGGTTGACGTGCACGAGCTTGCCCTTGAGCAGGCGGCCCAGCAGGTCGGCGCGCCACTCCTGATCGTTGATGTCCTTGATCAACGCGTACTCGATGGAGACCCGGCGTCCGGTCGTCCGCGCGTACCGCCAGGCGGCGGCGAGCACCTCGGCCACCTTCCAGCGGGTGTTGATCGGCACGAGCGTGTCCCGCAGTTCGTCGTCGGGCGCGTGGAGGGACACGGCGAGCCTGACCGGCAGGCCCTCGCCCGCCAGCCTGTCGATGGCGGGCACCAGGCCGACGGTCGAGACCGTGACGCCCCTGGCGGAGATGCCGAGGCCGGCGGGCACGGGGTCGACGATGCGACGGACCGCGCCGATGACGGCCTTGTAGTTGGCCAGCGGCTCGCCCATCCCCATGAAGACGATGTTGCCGACCCGGCCGGGGCCGCCGGGAACGTCGCCGCGTGCCAGCGACCTGGCCCCGGCCACGACCTGCTCGACGATCTCGGCGGTGGACATGTTCCTGGTGAGACCGGCCTGGCCGGTCGCGCAGAACGGGCAGTTCATCCCGCAGCCCGCCTGGGATGACACGCACATGGTGACCCGGTCGGGATAGCGCATGAGCACCGACTCGACGAGTGACCCGTCGAACAGCCGCCACAGGGTCTTGCGCGTCATGCCGCCGTCACAGGTGATCTCGCGTACGGACGTCAGCAGCGGCGGCATGAGCTGCTCGACCAGCCGCTCACGCAGCCCGCCCGGCAGGTCGGTCATCTGCTCGGGGGCGGCCGTGAGCCTGGCGAAGTAGTGCCGCGAGAGCTGATCGGCGCGGAACGGCTTCTCCCCCAGCTCGGCGACCGCCTCCCGGCGCTCGGCCATGCTCAGATCCGCCAGGTGACGCCGCGGCTTGGCCCGGCGGGGCGCGATGAGGGTCAGCCGGCCGGGCCGTTCCTGGCCGGTGGTCGGCTGCGTGGTGGTCGGCTGCTCGCTCACGCGGAAACCTTCCGATCTCGTGGTTGGCGGAACACGGTCTTAACGGCTGCAGCAACCGGGCTTACATTCGGTCTGACGGCCTGTTCGCGGAGGCGACCCGGAGGTTGACGGGTGGACATCACCACCGTGCTCACCAGCCCCAATCCATACCGGAGCCGCACTCTCACAGTCGAAACCGACCGGGAGTCGTCCGTAGCCTACCTGCGCGACGCGCGGGGCGCCGTACGCGGAGCGGTCTGGCTGGCCAACCACCGCCCGGCTCCGGACGCGGCCGACCCGGCCAGAACCGACGCCGGCCTGCCGCCCGTGCTGCCGGTGAACGCCACCGCTCGTCCGGCCGGCACCCCGCCGCTGGACGCGGCCGCGCTGTCCGTGCTCTGGTTCGAGGAGGGTGACGGCGTCGCCCTGTTCGAGAACGGCGAACTCCTGGCCGTCATTCCGAGCTGGGCGGACATGGACCGCGGCATGCCCGGTTACGCGCGGGACGCCGTGGGCGAGTCACCGTTCGCGTGGTCGCTGGCCGAGGCGATGGAAGGGCTGTCGACCCGCGTCGCCGAGGCGCGCGCCTACTGGCGGTGGCGGGAGACGGAGGGAAGCTGGGCCTCGTTCCAGCAGTTCGTGATGGGCCACCTGGACGGCAGGGTCGGCCCGCCGGGCCGCTACTGGGAGATCGGCGGGGGCGGTCTGCCCGTGATCGGCGTGACGGAACGCCCGGCCACGGCGGCACGCGACCACGCCGTCCTGTCGACGGTGGGGATGAGCTGCCAGCGGATGCCGGGAGCCGAGCTCTACGACACGGCCTGCCGGGTGGAGCTCGCCGTCGCGACGCGACGGGATCCGAGGGTGGTCACCCGGATGTTCGCCTGGCTGGGCCGGTATCCCTGGCGATCGGTGACCTGGCTGGGGCACGGTCACACGGCCCGGTGGCGGGCCGACGCGTTCCCGATGGGCCTGGATTATCAGGGGGTCCTCATGCTCGCCGAGCCACTCGGATTTCCAGACATGTCAGGATTCGCGTTTGGGGGTGAACCGGTCCGCTGGCTGTGGCTGTTCCCGCTCACCGAGGCCGAACTCCGCTTCACCGCGGAGCAGGGGCACGAGGCGCTCGCCGCGCGCCTGGCCGTACGGCACCGCTGCTGACGGCGCCGATGCTGACGGCGGGGCGAACGGTCATGGGCCGACGAGGAGCGTCAGCAGCAGCCAGACCGGGACGAGCGTGAACAGCAGGGAGTCGAGGCGGTCCATCGCTCCGCCGTGGCCGGGCAGCAGCGAGCTCATGTCCTTGATGCCGAGATCACGCTTGATCACCGACTCGACGAGATCCCCGAGGGTGGCGCAGACGACCACGACCGCGCCGAGGACCGCCCCCTGCCAGTAGCCGGAGTCGAGCCGGAAATGGACGAGTAACGCCCCGGCGACGACGCAGGCGAGCGCCGATCCGGCGAAGCCCTCCCACGTCTTCTTGGGGCTGATGAGCGGCGACATCCGGTGCTTGCCGAAGAAGATGCCGGCGAAATATCCCCCGATATCGCTGCAGACCGTCACGGCGATGAAGATGACGACCCGGTCGGCGCCGTCCTCCGGCTTCAGCAGCAGCGGCACGAACCCGGCGAACAGCGCCGGGTAGACCGCGACGAACATGCTCGCCGTCGCGTCCCTGACGAAGCCGTCGGCGCCCTGGAACATCCGCCAGATCAGCAGGACCATCGCGGTCACCGCGAACGCGCCGACGAGGAAGGGGACCCCGCCCCAGTACGGACCGACGACCATCGCCGCCATGCCGGCGAGCAGCGGCACCACCGGCACCCGGATGCCGTGGATCGCGAGCGCCTTGACCAGCTCGTGCACGCCGACGCCAACGGCGGCCAGGACGACGACCAGGAAGGCCGCCTTGACAATGTAGAGCGAGCCGATGACGACCACGCCGAGCACGACGCCGACCGCCACGGCGGCCGGCAGGTTCCGGCCCGTACGGCTCCCGCCCCCGGCGGCCGCGGCCGCTCCGGAGGCACCGCCGTCGCCGGCGGCCGACTTCCTGTCGGGCCCGTTCTCCGAGGTGGCGGCCGTTGCGTCCAAAACGTCCTACTCCCTATACGCGTGATCCTTGTGCCACGCCGCCGTCGCACGGCGCGGCACAAGGATCACGGTCGTACCGGTCCGTCGGCCCGGGTCGCGTCCGTCGCTCCCCGCCGCCGAGGTGTCGGTCAGACCTCGAGCAGCTCGGTTTCCTTGCCCTTGAGCAGCTCGTCGATCTTCGCGACGTGCCTGTGGGTGAGGTCGTCGAGCTCCTTCACCGCGCGGTGGACCTCGTCCTCACCGGCCTCGCCGTCCTTGACCATCTTGTCCAGGATGTCCTTGGCGTGACGGCGGATGTTCCGCACGGAGACCCGGGCGCCCTCCGCCTTGTTCCGGGCTATCTTGACGTACTCCTTGCGGCGCTCCTGCGACAGCTCGGGGAACACCACGCGGATGACCGCGCCGTCGTTGCCGGGGTTGACCCCGAGATCGCTGTCCCGGATGGCCTTCTCGATCGCGTTCAGCGAACCCTTGTCGTACGGCTGGACAAGGACCATCCGGGCCTCGGGGACGTGAAACGACGCGAGTTGCTGGATCGGAGTTGGCGACCCGTAGTAGTCCACGTTGATCTTGTTGAACATCGAGGGGGTGACGCGGCCGGTGCGGATACCCGAGAAATCCTCCTTGGCGACCGCCACCGCCTTTTCCATCTTCTCCTCCGCCTCGAGGAGGGTTTCGTCGATCACTGCGGCTCCCTATTTCCCTGCCGGACTCACCAGCGTGCCGATCTTCTCACCGCGAACCGCCCGCAGGATGTTGCCCTCGCCCATCAGATCGAAGACCACGATGGGCAGGCCGTTGTCCATGCACAGGCTGATCGCGGTGGCGTCCATGACCCCGAGACCTCGCGTCAGCACCTCACCGTACTCAAGCTGGTCGAACCGTACCGCATCGGGGTTCTTCCGCGGGTCCGCGTCGTAGACGCCGTCGACCTGCGTGCCCTTCAGCAGCGCCTCGGCGCCGATCTCCAAAGCCCGCTGCGCCGCACAGGTGTCGGTCGAGAAGAACGGCGATCCCAGCCCGGCGCCGAAGATGACCACTCGCCCCTTCTCCAGGTGCCGGATCGCCCTGCGCGGCAGGAACGGCTCGGCGACCTGCTGCATCGTTATCGCGGTCTGCACACGGGTGTCGATCCCGCGCTTCTCCAGGAAGTCCTGCAGAGCGAGGCAGTTTATGACGGTCCCGAGCATGCCCATGTAGTCGGCACGGGCACGGTCCATGCCCTGTTCGGACAGGGCGGCGCCGCGGAACATGTTGCCGCCGCCGACCACCACCGCCACCTGCACGCCCTCACGGACGGCCTCGGCGACGGAGTCGGCGAGCTGGGCGACGACGAGCGGGTCGATGCCGAGCGTGTCCCCCCCGGCGAACGCCTCTCCCGACAGCTTCAGCATCACCCGCTTCCAACGCAGCGGCCCGTCGTACGACGAAGCCGCCGGCGTGGCGGGTCTGATGTTTTCCTGCACGGCGGCGGCCTCCTCGAAATATCCCAGGGTCAACGGCTCTTGGCGGTAAGCCTAAGCCTGCCCCACCTTGTACCGGGTGAAGGCCAGAACCTTGACACCGGCCTCGTCCGCGACCTTGGCGATCGTCTTCTTGTTGTCCTTCACGAACGCCTGCTCCAGCAGCGTGAAGTCCTTGTACCAGCCGTTGACGCGGCCCTCGACGATCTTCGCGATGGCCGGCTCGGGCTTGCCCTCCTCGCGGGTCATCTGCTCGAACAGCGACCGCTCCTTCTCGATCACCTCCGCCGGCACCTCGGCGGGGCTCAGGAACCTCGGCGCCATCGCGGCGGTGTGCTGCGCGATGTCCTTGGCCACCTCGGCGTTCGGCTGGTCGAGCTGGATCAGCACGCCGACCGCCGGCGGAAGCTGCGGGTCGGTCTTGTGCATGTACGACACGATGTACCCGCCGTCGAGCACGGAGAACCGGCGGATCTCGATCTTCTCGCCGAGCGTGGCGTTCGTCTCGTCAAGCAGCTCCTTGACGGTCTTGCCGTTCAGCTGGGACTCCAGCAGGGTCGGCACGTCTCCGGGCTTGGTCGCCAGGACATGGGCGACGATGTCGGCGGCGAGCTGCTGGAAGCGCTCGTTCTTGGCGACGAAGTCGGTCTCGCAGTTGATCTCCAGCAGCGCGGCCAGGGAGTCGCCCTCGTGCTTGACGGCCACCAGGCCGTTCGAGGCGGTGCGCGCCTCGCGCTTGCCGACGTCCTTGGCGCCCTTGAGACGCAGGATGTCGACGGCCTTGTCGAAGTCGCCAGCGGACTCCTCGAGCGCCTTCTTACAGTCCATCATGCCGGCGGCGGTCATCTCGCGAAGCCGCTTGACGTCGGCCATGTTCACGGAAGCCATTGTTCTGATTTCCTCTTCAGGACCAGGATGCGAATCGTCATGGGGGGCGGGCGCCCGCCGGTGTGTTCCAGCGGCCGGGCGCCCGCCCGATGAAGCGTGTCGCCGTTCCCGTACGGCTCGGCCGTACGGCGGCGGGAGCGTGCGTCAGGCCTGCTCGCCCTGAGCGTTCTGCGCGCTCTGGTCGGCCTGCTCCGCAGGCTGCTCGGCGGCCTGCTCGGTGGCGGGGGCCTCGCCGGCCTCGGCCGCTTCGGCGGCGGGGGCGGAGCCTTCGAGCAGCTCGCGCTCCCACTCGGCCAGCGGCTCCGCGACGGCGACACCGGCCGCCGGCTTCTCCTCACCGCGGGAGGCGCCGGCGCGGGTCATCAGTCCGTCGGCCACGGCGTCGGCGACCACACGGGTGAGGAGGCTGACGGCGCGGATCGCGTCGTCGTTACCCGGGATCGGGTAGTCGACCTCGTCGGGGTCGCAGTTGGTGTCCAGGATCGCGACGACCGGGATGCCGAGCTTCTTGGCCTCGTTGATCGCGATGTGCTCCTTCTTGGTGTCCACGACCCAGATCGCGCTCGGGACGCGGGCCATGTCGCGGATGCCGCCGAGGGTGCGCTCCAGCTTCTCCTTCTCGCGGCGGCGCATGAGGAGCTCCTTCTTCGTGAGCCCGGAGCCGGCCACGTTGTCGAAGTCGAGCTCCTCCAGCTCCTTGAGACGCTGGAGCCGCTTGTGCACGGTCGAGAAGTTGGTGAGCATGCCGCCCAGCCAGCGCTGGTTGACGTACGGCATGCCGACGCGCGACGCCTGCTCGGCGATAGCCTCCTGAGCCTGCTTCTTGGTGCCGATGAACATGATCGTGCCGCCGTGCGCGACGGTCTCCTTCACGAAGTCGTACGCGCGGTCGATGTACGACAGCGACATCCGCAGGTCGATCATGTAGATGCCGTTGCGCTCCGTGAGGATGAAGCGCTTCATCTTGGGGTTCCACCGGCGCGTCTGGTGGCCGAAGTGAACGCCGCTCTCAAGAAGCTGCCGCATGGTGACGACAGGGGCCATGGTGCTGTTCCTCCATGGTCGCGTGCCCTCGGGCACTGGCCTCGGTTGGTCACGCGGGCCCGTTGCCCGCGTCCTGACGCCCCGGGCCATCTTCACCGGGCGAGGTCGTGTTCTGGTGAACACGCCCCGGTCCGGACCGAGGAGACGGCCCCTGGTCGTGTCTCGCGCGATCTCGCGATCCGCGCGGACACTCCCGTGAACGGGCGTGCGAATTCGGCCCGCACAAGCAGGCCGTCGAACAGTCTATACGGATCCGCCTTATCAGGTGACGACCGCTTCGTCGGCACCGGCGGCTTCGCGGGCGTGCGGCGCGGCCCCGCGCGGCGCCCGCGGGAACAGTCGGAGGTGGACCTCCGCCAGCCGGGCCCCTGTGGGAGCGTCCTCGGCCGCGCGCTCGGTCACCCGGTACGGATGGATGAGCTCGTTGATCCGCTCGGCCAGCGCTCGCAGTTCCTCGGCGTCGACCAGCAGCACCGCATGGGTGAGCCAGGCCGCGGCCCGCCACTCGCGAGACTCCCGGTCAGACTGCGCCAGGTAGTCGGCCAGCCGCTGCGCCGCCGCGGCCAGAACGGTGTCGATCACGGCCCGCTGCGCCTGAACGACGTCTGGGCTCAGCTCACCCTCGGGGTCCTCGAACCCCCAGCCGCGCTGGAGCGCCCGCCACGCCCGCTCCCTGCCGTCCCCTCTGGGCGGCGCATCCGCCACGAACCCGTGTTTGGCCAGCGTTCGGAGGTGATAGCTGCACGCGCTGGGTGACAACCCGGTGACCTGGGCGCACTCCGTGGCCGTCGCCGGCCCCTCGGTCTGCAGCCGGGTCAGGATGGCCAGCCGGGCGGGATGCGCCATCGCTCGCAGGACTCCGGTGTCGGTGACCCGCCGGTACTCCTCCGACCGAACGCTCGTCATATCACCCCACGCTACCCGGTTTCAAGATATGAAGCCTTTACTTCACAACTATGAAGCACTAGTTTCACAATTATGTCGATCCCCTCCGTTGAGACCTCCGCCTCTCCCGAGTCAGGCGGCCCCGTCCCGTTACGGCGCCAGCGGGACTACCGGCTGCTCTGGTCGGCCCGCGCGGTCTCGGAGACCGGCAGCGAAGTGGCCCGGCTCGCGCTACCGCTCACGGCGGCCACCGTGCTGGCCGCGTCTCCGATCGAGATGGGCCTGCTCACCGCCGCTTCGACGGTCCCGTTCCTGCTGGTCGGCCTCCCGTCGGGCGCGCTCGCCGACCGCGTGATCCGCCGCAGGCCGGTGATGGCGACGTGCGAGGTCGCCGCCGGCCTCGCCGTACTGTCCGTGCCCGCGGCCTGGCTGGGCGGGCTGTTGAGCATCCCCTGGCTGATCGCGGTCGCGCTGACCGTCGGTGTGTGCACGGTGCTGTTCCGTTCGTTCAACCTTCCCCACCTGACGTCCGTGGTGGCGCCGTCGCAGCGGACAGCGGCCCTGGCGGGTTTCCAGTCCGTGTTCGCCATCGCCCAGATGTGCGGACCGAGCCTGGGCGGCCTGCTCGTCGCCCTGCTGACCGCCCCGGTGGCCGTCGTGGTCAACGCGGTCACGTTCCTGGCGTCCGCCCTCTGTCTCAGAGGCATCCGCGCACCGGAGCACGGGACGCGCAGCCGACGAAGGGGCATGCTCCGCGAGATCGGCGAGGGCATGAGCGCGCTGGTGAGGCACGGCACGCTGCGCGCGCTCTGCGCCACCGGGATGATCGTCAACTTGCTCGGCGCGGCCCAGCTCGCGCTCTTCGTGCTGTTCGCCGTACGCGTGCTGGGCCTTCCCGGCGCTCTGGTGGGTGTGGCCGCGACCGGGTTCGGCGTCGGCGGGCTGCTCGGCGCCGTGCTCGCATCCCGGCTGGCCCGCCGGTTCGGCGAGAACCGGGTGCTCCTCGGCTCGGTGCTGTTCTTTCCCGTCGGATTCGTCGCGACGGCGGCGGCCGGGGGCCCGGTCTGGTTCGTCGTATGCCAGCTCGGCGCGGCAGAGGTGGTCACGGGTGTGGCCATCGTCTGCTACAGCGTCTGCGCGAGCTCCGTGACGATGCGTGAGGCTCCCGCCGAGTTGCTCGGCCGGGTGAACGCCACGATCGGCTTCGCCACCCAGGGCGTGATGGCGCCGGGCAGCATGCTCGGCGGCCTGCTCGGAGCGTCAATCGGGCTCCGGCCCACGCTGTGGGTGTGCTCGATCGCCGCGCTCCTCGTCATCCCCTGCCTGTGGCTGTCGCCCATTCGGCGCGGTGCTCGCCCCGCCGCGGCGGGCTCGACCAGTGCGGCTCCGCTCCCTCGATCAGCCCCGGCGGCCGCACGTAGGTGAGGGCGCCGAAAGCGCTGGGCATGGTGGCCAGCAGTCCGTCGGCCGACGGCTGCGGAATCCCGGCGCCGTCGACCCTGCCGAGATCGCCGAGCCAGCCGGCCGTGCGCGCCAGGCCCACCTCGACGTGCCACGATCCGCCCTCGGCCCGGCGGCGCAGCAGCGCGGCGACCGCGCCGAAGGCGGCGAGGAAGCCGCTGCCGTGATCGAGCGCCTGGGCCGGCAGCGGAGCAGGCCGGGATCCGTCGCCGTTCTCGTGGGCGATTCCGCAGGCCATCTGGACCAGACTGTCGAAGCCCCGTCTGCCGCCCCAGAGACCGCGGGAGCCGTACGCGGAGATGTCGACGCAGACGATTCCCGGCCGCAGCGCCGCGAGATCGGCCGGCCCGAACCCCCTGGCCGCCAGTGCCCCAGGCCGGTACGCCTGAATGACCACGTCGGCCTCCCGGACGAGGTCGCGCAGTGTCTCGGGCTCCGAGCGGAGATCGATGTGGCACGACCGCTTGCCGAACGCCGTCTCGACGACGAGCCCGGGCACCTCGGGCAGATGGGCGGCGCCGACCCGCAGCACCTCCGCCCCGTGAGCGGCGAGCGTGCGGGCGGCCACCGGCCCGGCGATCACCCGGGTCAGGTCGAGGACGCGCACCCCGCTCAGCGGCCGCTCCCCCTTCAGCGGTTCGTCTCGTCCGGACGGCCCGGCCGCACCCGAGGCGCCGGGCAGGCGGGTGAGCGCGACCAGGGGCCGCTCCGCGACCACGCGCGCCTGCGGGTGCGCGAGCCATTCGGCCCGGCTGCGCATCGCGGCCGCGCCCCCGCCCTCGCGGGTCACCGCCTCCTCGACGTCGAGGGCCGTACGGCTCCCGCAGGCGCGTGCGACGTCCTCCACGGTCGCCCCGGCCGGCAACTCCAGTGCCCGGAGCGCGGCGTCCCGATGGTGTGCGAAGTTGCAGTGCAGCCTGACCCAGCCGTCCCGGGTGCGATGGTCGCCCGACAGGGGCGCCCAGACATCGAGGTGCTCGCCGTCGACCTGGAAGTGTCGCTCGCTCTGGAAGGCCACCGCCGCGTGCCGCATATCGACGAGCACCTCCGGCGGATCGGCGGGCCTCCAGTAGGCGGCCACGGCGGCGGTCGCCGCGCCCACGCACACGGTGGCGGCCGTGCCGACCCGGAAGACGGACGGCAGCACCGGGTCCGCGCCGGTCACGCGGACGTCCGGCAGGGCGACCCCGACTCCCTCGCCGAGTTCCCGGATGAGCTCCCCGATCATGCCCGTCGCCCCCTCCCCCACTTGACCGCGATTCTCCGCGGGGAGTTGTCCACAGAACGCCGTTCGGCCCATCGAGGGTAGCCCTCGGTCGGCGACCGTCGGGGCCGGAGGTGGTCACATGGCCGCGAAAGATCGACTGGGCAGACGCGGCGAGCAGCTCGCCGCGGACTTCCTCGAGGCGGGGGGCATGCGGATTCTCGCCCGCAACTGGCGATGCTCGCAGGGTGAGATCGACATCCTCGCCAGGGACGGCGACACGCTGGTCGTCGTGGAGGTGAAGACCCGCTCCGGCCGCAGCCACGGCACCGCGTTCGAGGCGGTCACCCTCGAGAAGCTGCGGCGTCTGCGGCGCCTGGCGGGCCGGTGGCTGGCCGGGCGGTCCGAGACGTTCGGCGCGATCCGGGTCGACGTGGTCGCGCTGGAGCGGTTCGCCGGCGACTTCGCCGTACGCCACGAGCGCGGAGTGATCTGACATGGCCGTGGCGAGGACCCGGTGCGTCGCGCTGGTGGGCGTCACCGGCCGGATGGTCGAGGTCGAGGCCGACGTGGGGCCCGGAGTCGCGGGCACGCACTTCATCGGCCTCCTCGACACCGCGACCAGCGAGGCACGCGGGCGGGTGCGCTCGGCGTTGATCAACAGTCGCTTCGCCTGGCCCGACACACGGATCACGGTCAGCCTGTTCCCGGCGAGCCTGCCCAAGCGGGGCTCGATCTTCGATCTGGCCATCGCCGTCGCCGTACTGGGCGCGGCCGGTGCCGTCCCCGCGCACCGCATCGCGGATCCGCTGTTCCTCGGCGAGCTGGGGCTCGACGGCAGGGTGCGGCCGATCAGGGGCGTGCTGCCCGCCGTGCTGGCGGCGGCGGAGGCGGGAATCGGCACGGTCGTCGTGCCCGCGTGCAACGCCGCCGAAGCGGCCCTCGTGCCCGGCCTCACCGTGCTCCCCGTCGCCCGCCTCGGCGAGCTCGTGCGGTGGCTGCGCACCGGCGACCTGAACCGCCTGCCGATCGCCGCCGGACCGCCCGTGCCGCCCACCGGGGCCGCCGATGCCGGGTCCACGACGAGCGGGCCGGAGAGCACGCCCGACCTGCGGGACGTGGCCGGTCAGCCGCTCGCGCGCAGGGCTCTGGAGGTGTGCGCGGCCGGTGGGCACAACCTCTGGATGGTCGGCCCGCCGGGCACAGGAAAGACCATGCTGGCCGAGCGGCTGCCGACCCTGCTGCCCCCGCTCGGCCGCGAAGAGGCCCTGCAGGCGTCGGCGATCCAATCGGTGGCGGGGACGCTCCCGGCCGGTCGGCCGCTGCTCACCCGGCCTCCGTTCGTGGCTCCGCATCACAGCGCGACGGTGGCCTCGATCGTGGGCGGCGGCAGCGGCGGGACGGTGCGTCCCGGCGCGGTGTCGCTCGCGCACCGGGGGGTGCTGTTCCTGGACGAAGCCCCCGAGTTCGCCGCCTCCGTGCTCGAGTCTCTGCGTCAGCCGCTCGAGTCCGGCACGGTGACGATCGCGCGGGCGAGCGGGACGATCACCTTTCCCGCTCGCTTCATGCTCGTCCTCGCGGCCAACCCGTGCCCCTGCGGCCGTCCGGGGACGTCGCGGGAACCCTGCCGGTGCACGCCGGGCGCCCGGCGGCGCTATCTGGCGCGGCTGTCCGGCCCGCTGCTCGACCGGATCGACGTGAAGGTGCGGGTCGGCCGGGCCACCCGGGCCGAACTGCTGGCGGACCGGCACTTCACCGAGTCGACCGAGGTCGTGGCACAGCGGGTCCTGCTCGCGAGGGAACGCGCCGCCCGGCGGCTGGCGGGGACGCCCTGGCGTGCGAACGCCGAGGTGCCGTCCGCCGCCCTGCACGACGAGTTCCGCCTGCCGAGCGAGGCCCTCGCCCCGCTGCATCGTGGCCTCGACCTCGGCACGCTCGGCGCGCGTGGGCTCGACCGGGTGCTCCGCCTGTCCTGGACCCTGGCCGACCTCGCGGACCGGGAGATCCCCGGCGAGCAGGAGACGTCCGGGGCGCTGGCGATGTGGCTGGGGGTGGACTGATGGGGGGACGTGAACCGATGGGTGAACCGCTGGAGGAGACGGGACGAGACGACGGCCGGGCCGACACCGGGGCTCGGGCGGAGGGCCCGGCGGAGGCCCGGCACGGCGTCCCCGAGGATCACGCCCGGGAGGAGGAGCGGGCGGCCCGGGCCGCGCTCATGCGCATGGCCGAGGCCGGTGATCCGGTGATGGGCCGGCTGATCGCCGCGTACGGCCCGGTGGCCGCGCTGGAACAGGCTCGGCGCGGCGGGCTGGAGCCGGAGTTCGTGCGGCGGGAGGCCGCGCTCGCGTCGGCGTCGCGGCGCCGTCTCGATCTCACCCGGCTCGTCGCGGGTTGGGCCGCCCGCTACACGGACCCCGAGGCCCTGCTCACCGCGGGACTGGAGCAGGGGGCCCGGCTGGTGGTCCCCGGCGACGCCGAGTGGCCCACCCAGCTCGACGACCTCGCTGACCGGCGGCCGTTCGGACTGTGGCTCGATGGGCGGGCCAACCTGCGCTTCGCCTGCCTGCGCTCCGTCTCGATAGTCGGAGCACGGGCCGCGACGGCCTACGGGACGACCGTCGCGAGCGATCTCGGCTCGGGACTCGGCGAGCGCGGCTGGTCGGTGATCAGTGGTGGAGCCTACGGGATCGACGGCGCCGCCCACCGCGGCGCGCTGGCGGCCGGGGCGGCGACGGTGGCCGTGCTGGCCTGCGGTACGGACGTCTGCTATCCAACGGCTCACGAGGAGTTGTTCCGCGCCGTGCGCTCCCATGGCCTCGTGATCAGCGAATGGCCGCTGGGCTTCCATCCCACGAGGCCGCGGTTTCTCGTACGCAACCGGGTGATCGCCGCACTGTCGCGCGGCACGGTCGTCGTCGAGGCCGCGGCGCGGAGCGGAGCGCTCAACACCGGAGGGCACGCCGCCGACCTGAACCGGCATCTGATGGCCGTGCCCGGCCCGGTCACCTCGGAGACCTCGGTGGGCTGTCACGTGCTGATCAGGGAGGGCAGGGCGGTCTGTGTGACCTCCGCCGACGAAGTGATCGATCTGGTCGGCTCCATCGGGACCGACCTCGCCCCACATCCCCGGGGACCCGTGCTCCCCCGGGACGCGCTGAACGACGAGACGAGACGGGTGCTGGAGGCGGTGCCCGCCCGTGGCGGGACGGGGCCCGCCGCGGTCGCCGTCGCGGCCGGGGTGGATCTCACGACGGCCCTCGCCTGCCTCGGCGGGCTGGCCGCCGCCGGATTCGTCGAGCAGTCGAACCGCGGCTGGCGACTCCGCCGCTCCCGGTAGTCCGATCCATCGAGATCACGAAAGGGTCGACGGTTAGCATGCGAATCATGACCGTCCGCATCTCGGCAACGATCGACGTGGGGGACGGCAGGGAGATCACCCTGGGGGTCACCTGAGATGTCGTCCAACGGGTTCGAGCCGGTCCTGGCGGCGTTCGAGCGCCATCTTCGCCTGGAGCGAGGTCTGTCGCCGCACACCGTCAGGGCGTACCTGGGAGACATCGCCTCGCTGTTCGCGCACCTGGGGGCCGCGGAGCGGGAAAGCACTGGTCTGGAGGCGATCGCCGCTCTCGACGTCGCCGCTCTCCGCGACTGGCTGGGAGATCAGCATCGGGCCGGGCTGTCCCGGGCCACGCTGGCACGTCGAACGGCGTGCGCGCGGGCCTTCACGGCCTTCTGCCACCGGCGCGGCTGGTCGGACCACGATCCCGGGTTGCTGCTGGGCACCGCCAAGCCGCGCCGGAGCCTGCCCAAGGTGCTGGACCAGGCGGAGGCCCGGGCCGTACTCGACGGGGCCGCCGCCGACCGGACGAGTTCCGGCGATCCCAGGGACCTGCGCGATCAGGCGATCATGGAGCTGCTCTACGCCACCGGTGTGCGGGTGAGCGAGCTGTGCGGTCTCGACCTGGACGACGTCGACCGCGATCGCCGGACCGTGCGGGTGCTGGGCAAGGGCGGCAGGGAGCGAACCGTGCCCGTGGGAGCGCCCGCGCTGCGCGCGCTGGACGCCTGGTGCGTGCGCGGCAGGCCGTCGCTGGTCCGCGAGAGCTCAGGGCCCGCCCTCTTCATCGGAGTGCGCGGGGGCCGGATCGACCAGGGCACG
Source organism: Sphaerimonospora mesophila NBRC 14179 = JCM 3151 (assembly GCA_001552515.1). GTDB lineage: Bacteria > Actinomycetota > Actinomycetes > Streptosporangiales > Streptosporangiaceae > Sphaerimonospora > Sphaerimonospora mesophila. The sequence continues at coordinate 8,250 of BCRI01000048.1, read as the reverse complement.
GTCAGGCGGATCGTGCACGCGCGGCTGGCGGAGATCGACGGAGCACCGGACATGGGCCCGCACGGCCTCCGGCACACCGCGGCCACCCATCTGCTCGAGGGCGGAGCCGACCTGCGCAGCGTTCAGGAGATGCTCGGCCACGCGTCGCTGTCCACCACGCAGATCTACACCCATGTGTCCGTCGAACGGCTCAGAGCCGCGTATCGGCAGGCTCACCCACGGGCCTGACCTGACTCTCCCCCGGCCCCGTCTCCGGCCAGGACGGCAGCAGGCGGACCCGGCCGAGGCCGAACAGCGCGAGGGGATCGAGGTAGCTCCTTCCGCGGAGGAGTCCCCAGTGGAGACAGACCCTCCGGCAATGTCCCACGACATCCTCGACCACCCCGATCACGTCGCCCGCTGCCACCCGTCCGCCGGCCACCACCGATGCCCGGACCGGGAGATAGGTGGTGCGCAGCCCGTTCGGGTGCGCGATGACGACGACGCCTCGCCCGGCCACCCGGCCGGCGTATCCGACGATTCCCGGACCGGCCGCGTGGACCTCGTCGCCGGCCCGCGCTGCGAGATCCACCCCACGGTGGCCGGCGAGCCACGGCCGGGGCGGCGGATCGAAGCCTCTGATCACCTGGCCGCGAACGCCGAGCGGGCGACGCCATGGCATGACCGTCGGGGCCGGCGATCCGCCGTTCGTGCCGTCGCCCGCACCAGTGGGCGGCGGCGGCCGCGACGAGAGGCCGATGCCGGACCAGGTGGTCACGAGGCAGGCGAGCAGGCAGATGACCGAGCGCATGCCCCAACAGTGCGACAGGCGGACGGCGCCTCGGCCCGCCGAACCCGGTTCTGGGGAAAACCGGGCTAGAGATCGGTCAGCTCGAGAATCCCTCCTTGGGCATCTCCAGATCCGGCTTGGCCAGTTCCTCTATGTTGACGTCCTTGAAGGTCACGACTCGCACGTTCTTCACAAAGCGCGCCGGACGGTACATGTCCCACACCCAGGCGTCCTGCATCTTCACGTCGAAGAAGACGTCACCGTTCTCGGCCGTCCGGACGTCGAGATCCACCGAGTTGGTCAGATAGAAGCGCCGCTCGGTCTCCACGACGTAGGTGAACAGTCCCACGACGTCGCGGTACTCCCGGTAGAGCTGCAGCTCCATCTCGGTCTCGTACTTCTCGAGATCTTCCGCGCTCACTCCGGACCTCCTCTTCCGCTCCCCGTCGCGATCGCCCTTTCAGACGACACCGGCCCCCACCTCATTCTCTTGCATGCCCCCATCCTGCCCGGTCGACGGGCCCGCGTCCTGGATCTCCGCTCCACGAGTCACCCTGGCCACCGTCACGAACGAGAACCGGTGATGGGGGCTGGGTCCATGTTGGGCCAAAGCCCGTCGATGGCCGGACGTGACGTAACCCTTGTGGACGGCGAAGCCGTACTCGGGGAACACCTCGTCCAGGCCGCGCATCAGGCGGTCCCTGGTCACCTTGGCCACGATCGAGGCCGCCGCGACGCAGGCCGCGACCTGGTCGCCCTTCCATACGGCGAGCGACGGTGCGGGAAGGCCGGCCACCGGGAACCCGTCGGTCAGGATGTAGCCGACATCGATGCCCAGCCCCGCCACCGCCCGGCGCATCCCCGTCACGTTGCACCTGTGCAGACCCCTCGCGTCGATCTCCTCTGGGGGGATGACGACGACGCCGACCGCGCGCGCCGTCACGGTGATGTGGTCGTAGAGGCGCTCCCGGGCGGCCTCGGTGAGGAGCTTGGAGTCGGCCAGGCCGTCGATCTCCCGGCCGAGCACCACCGCGGCGACCACCAGCGGCCCGGCGCAGGCACCACGGCCTGCCTCGTCCACCCCGGCGATCGGCGTGAACCCCCGTCGTGCCAGGGCCCGCTCGTAGCCGTACAGTCCCGAATCCCGCCGCACCACACTGGGACGCGGGCGATACAAAGGCGTCATGACGACAAGCACATTACGCCCCATTCCGCCTCGGCGATACGGCCCGAACCTCCACCTCGGGCAAAAGCCCAGGTGAATCGGGACCGGCGAGATCAGCGGACCGCGGCGAAAGTCTCCGGCGGGGACAGCCAGGAAAAGCGCGAGAACGGCCAGAACCGGACGAAGGCCCGGCCGATGACGTCGTCCTCGGAGATCGTGCCCAGATGCCCGTCCTCCAGGAACGTACGGGAGTCCATGGAGTTGTTCCGATGGTCGCCCATCAGCCACAGCCGTCCCGGGGGCACCTTCACCTCGAACTTGCGCCCCGAGGGATAGACCCCCGGATACAGATAGGCGCCCTCCTCCTCGAGCGGGGTGCCGTTGACCGTGATCCGGCGCTTGGTGTCGCAGCATTTCACGGTGTCGCCGCCCACGCCGATGACCCGTTTGATCGTGTCCTCGCCGTCCCAGCCCTTGAAGACGACGATGTCGCCCCGATCCACGTCGCCGAACTTGTAGGCGAGTTTGTTCACCGCCACGTAGTCGTTCAGCAGCAGCGTGTTCTCCATCGACCCGGAGGGAATGTAGAACGACTGCAGGACGAACGCGTGGACCAGTAGGGCCACCACGATCCCGCCGAGCCCGTACAGGATCGTGTCGCGGAGCCCCGACCCCTTCTTCTCGGTCTCTTCGGTCTTCTCGGTCTTGCCGGTCTTCGTCATGACCTTCCTCTACCGACTGGCTGATCTGCGGTTCTTGAGTCTGCGGCGCATCATCACCAGTGGTACGGCTCCCGCGAAGCCCGCCAGCACGGGGGCGGCCCCGCCCACGGCTCCGGCGGCCTTAAGCGCGGGCTGGGCGAACGTGTCGGGGATCGGCAGGACCTGGGCCCGGTCGAACGGCCAGACGATGACGAAGGCGCGGCCGATCACCTGGTCCGCGGGGATCGCGCCGCCTCCGGGATCACCCGTGTGGCGCCGCGAGTCGGAGGAGACGGCGCGGTGGTCGCCCATCACCCACAGCCGCCCGGGTGGCACCGTGACATCGAAGGGCGTATCGGAGGGCGCGTCTCCCGGGTGCAGGTAGGCCTTCTCGTCCAGCGGCACCCCGTTCACCGTCACGCGGCCCTCACCGTCACAGCACTTCACCCGGTCGCCCGGCAGTCCGATGACCCGCTTGATGTAGTCCTTCTCCCCCGGGACCACGCCGAAGGCCGTGCCGATCCAGCGGGCGGCCGCGGTGATCGGGTTCGACGGCTCCTCCAGACGCACCTCGGGATCCCAGGAGTCCACGCCCGAGAACACCACGACGTCGCCGCGCTCGATGTCGCGGACGTGGTAGACGAGCTTGTTGACGAGCACGCGGTCGTTGATCAGCAGGGTGTTCTCCATCGACTCCGACGGGATGTAGAACGCCTGCACGACGAAGGTCTTGATGAGCAGGGCCAGGCCGAGGGCCACCACGATGAGGACGGGGAGCTCCCGCCAGAACGAACCCTTCTTCTCTTTGGGACCATCGGCGCTCTGCTGGATGTCTTCGGCGACCACGTCCACCCCGTCCTCGGCAGGGGGGCACACGCCGAACCCCTGACCTTCGCTAGTCAACGGTGCTGAGCCTAAATGATGTCCGCGGTGACCAGTGGCGTGGACGCGGCGTCACCGCCAAAAGAAAGTGGTCCGTACCGATGGCACGGACCACGATCGACACTCCTTGACCTACTTGGCGGCCGGCGTCGCCTCACGCTTCTCGCGGATGCGCGCCGCCTTGCCGCGCAGGTCGCGCATGTAGTAGAGCTTCGCCCGGCGGACATCGCCCCGGGTCACCACGACGATCTTCTCGATCACCGGGCTGTGCACCGGGAAGGTCCGCTCGACGCCGACACCGTAGCTGATCTTGCGAACGGTGAAAGTCTCACGCACGCCGCCGCCCTGCCGACGCAGGACGAACCCCTTGAACACCTGGATACGGGACCGGTTGCCCTCGACGACGCGGACGTGGACCTCCAGCGTGTCACCCGGGCGGAACGCCGGAATGTCGCTGCGTAGAGCAGCCTTCTCGAGCTCCTGGATCTGCGTGTGCATGGCGGCGGTTCCTCGCTGACATGGGCACGCGGAGGTCCACCCGGCCGGGCCGACGAGGCTCGGCGACGAGGGGGACACGCGCGCTTGGCTTGATTTACGTCCGGTTGTGCTGCGGCCGGGACCGGGCGACACCCGGCCACCCGAAAAGCGGCAGCAGCGTCTTAGTTTGCCACATCATGAGGCCGCGCGCGAAACGGGACTCCGCAAGCGGCCTCGAACTCCGCCAGGATCTTCCGGTCGTCCTTGTCGAGACCGGCCGGATCGAGCCGGGCGACCAACTCGGGCCGCTTCTCCAACGTGCGCCGGAGGGCCTGGTCACGCCGCCAGCGGGCGATCTTCCCGTGGTGGCCGGACAGCAGGATCTCGGGCACCTCGTGGCCGCGCCACACCGGTGGCTTGGTGTAGACCGGGCCCTCCAGAAGGTTGGCCATCGGTCCGGGGGCGAAGGAGTCGTCGGCGACCGATCGGGCGTTTCCGAGAACACCGGGCAGCAGCCGCCCAACGGCCTCGACGATCACGAGGACGGCCGCCTCACCGCCCGCCAGCACGTAATCGCCGATGCTCACCTCGTCGACCCGCAGGCGGGAGCCGTACTCGGCGGCGACGCGGGAGTCGATGCCCTCGTAACGGGCGGGTGTGAACAGCAGCCAGGGCTCGGCGGCGTATTCGATGGCCGTCTCCTGGGTGAACGGCCGGCCGCTCGGCGTCGGCACGATCATCCGTGGCGCCCCGGCCGGTTCGCCCAGCGCCGACCGGCCTGCGGAGATCACCGCGTCGATGGCCTCGCCCCAGATCTCCGGCTTCATCACCATGCCGGGGCCCCCGCCGTACGGCGTGTCGTCCACGGTCTTGTGGACGTCGCGGGTCCAGTCCCGCAACTGGTGAAGATGGATCTCGAGGATGCCCCGCTCCCGCGCCTTGCCCACCAGCGACACATCGAGCGGAGCGAAGTATTCGGGAAAGATCGAGATGATGTCGACGCGCATGCGTGGCCTCCTCCTGCTCGCCGTCGCCCTACTCGGACTCGCCGAGATCGAACAGGCCGGGCGGCGCGTCGACGACCAGGACGCCCCGGTCGAGATCGACCTCGGGGACGAGCGCCTTGACGAAAGGAACGTAGGCATCGCTCCGCGCCGGACGGCGGACCACGAGGAGGTCCTGCCCGTGGTGGAGGACGTCGGTGACCTCACCGACCCGCTCGCCGGCCACGGTCAGCACCGCCAGGCCGATGAGCTCGTGATCGCGGAACTCGTCGGGGTCGGCGGAACGCGGGACGTCGGCGGAGTCGATGACGAGCAGCGTGCCCCGCAGTTCCTCGGCGGCGTCACGGTCGGTCACGCCGGCCAGGGCCAGCAGCAGGATCCCCTTGTGCCAGCGTGCTCCCTCGACCGTCAGCGGCCCGGCTTCCGCCGGGTCGGTGGCGAGCGCCGTACCGGGGGCGAAGCGCACGTCGGGGTCGTCGGTGCGCACCTCGACGGTGACCTCGCCCCGCACGCCGTGCGGCCGGCCGATCCTGCCCACCATCAACTGCACTTGTCGCCTTCTTCCAGAAACGAATCTCGCCGGCGCCGGACCCCCGGAAGCCGAGCGGGGGACCCCATTGCGGGGTCCCCCGGAGATCAGGTCGTCCTCAGCGGACCTCGTCCAGATCGACCAGGTCGATCCGTACGTACCTGCCCTGGGACAGCCCGTTCACGACCGTGCGCAGTGCCCTGGCCGTACGGCCGCCGCGGCCGATGACCTTGCCGAGGTCTTCCGGATGGACCCGGACCTCGAGGACGCGTCCGGTGCGGATGCGTCGCGCGCGGACCCGGACGTCGTCAGGATGTTCGACGATGCCCTTGACCAGATGCTCGAGGGCCTCCTCGAGCATCTCAGGCCTCGCCTTCCGGCTTCTCCTCGGCGGCCGGCGCCTGGGCTGCCGGGGCCTCGGCGGTCGCTTCGGCCTTGGCGGGCTTCCTGGCCTTCTTCTGGGTGGTGGCCGCACCGGTGTCGCCGGTCAGCGTCTCCTTGGCCGCGGCCTCGTAGGCGGCGTGGCGGTCGGGCTTGGGCTCGGCCACCTGAAGCGGCGTCGCCGGAGCGGGCTCGCCCTTGAACTTCTGCCAGTCGCCGGTCAGCTTGAAGATCTTGAGAACCGGGTCGGTCGGCTGCGCGCCGACGCCCAGCCAGTACTGCGCCCGCTCGGAGTTCACCTCGATGCGCGAGGGGTTCTCCTTCGGGTGGTACAGGCCGATCTCCTCGATCGCACGGCCGTCGCGCTTGCTCCGGCTGTCGGCGACGACGATGCGGTACTGCGGGTTGCGGATCATCCCGAGCCGCTTGAGCTTGATCTTGACTGCCACGAGTGTGGTCTCTCCTGCATTAGAGCGTGGGTGAGCGGTGTCTCATCGAGTGGGGCACGATGTGAACCCGCCCGAGGGACAGACGCGACCGGCGGGGGTGAGAGGGCACCCGCCTGGTCACGATGTTCCAGCCAGACATTCTGCCAGATGGCTCGGGATGCTCGGGCATCTCCTCGCCATCATGGCGTCAATGCCGGAGATCGCGTCAGTTCTGGCCCGGCAGCTTGAACTTCGACGGGTCGAAGCCCGGCGGGAGTTCCAGGCCAGGGGGCAGTTGCCCGGCGCCGAGGTTGCCGAGTGCGCCCATGCCCTTCGGCAGCGAGGGCGTGCCGCCCGTACCGGAGGCGGCCTTGCCGCGCGCCGCCTTGCGGGGGTCGCCGCTGACGCGCCGGCCCTTCTTGGCCTTCTGCGCCTTCTGGCCCTTGCCCCGGCCCGGCATGCCGGGAATGCCCAGACCCTGGGTCATCCGCTTCATCATCTTCTGCGCTTCGAAGAAGCGGACGACGAGGTTGCTGACCTCGGTGACGGTGACCCCGGAGCCCTTGGCGATGCGGGCCCGCCGCGAGCCATTGATGATCTTCGGTTCCCGGCGCTCGCCGGGGGTCATGGAGCGGATGATGGCGGCGATGCGGTCGAGGTCCCGGTCGTCGACCTGGTTGAGCTGATCGCGCATCTGCCCCATGCCCGGCATCATGCCGAGCAGGTTCTTGATGGGGCCCATTCGGCGGACCATCATCATCTGCTCGAGGAAGTCGTCGAGCGTGAAGTCGTCACCGGAGGCGAGCTTGCCCGCCATCTTGGCGGCTTCCTGCTCGTCGAAGGTCTTCTGGGCCTGCTCGATCAGGGTGAGGATGTCGCCCATGTCGAGGATCCGGCCCGCCATCCGGTCCGGGTGGAAGGCGTCGAAGTCCTCGAGCTTCTCGCCGGTGGAGGCGAACATGATCGGACGGCCGGTGACATGCCGGACCGACAGCGCGGCGCCGCCCCTGGCATCGCCGTCGAGCTTGGTCAGCACGACGCCGTCGAAGCCGACCCCCTCCATGAACGCCTGAGCCGTGCTCACGGCGTCCTGACCGATCATCGCGTCGACCACGAACAGCACCTCGTCCGGGCTGATCGCGTCGCGGATGTCGGCCGCCTGCCGCATGAGCTCCTCGTCGATGCCCAGCCGTCCGGCGGTGTCGACGATGACCACGTCGTGCTGGCGGCGCCGGGCGTGGTCGATCGACTCCCTGGCCACCTCGATCGGATCGCCGACGCCGTTGCCCGGCTGGGGCGCGAAGACGGCGACCTCGGCCCGCTCGGCCATGACCGACAGCTGCTGTACGGCGTTGGGCCGCTGAAGGTCGCACGCCACGAGCAGCGGAGCGTGGCCCTGGTCGCGCAGCCACTTGGCCAGCTTGCCGGCGAGCGTGGTCTTTCCCGATCCCTGGAGACCGGCGAGCATGATGACGGTCGGCGGGGTCTTGGCGTGGCGCAGCCTGCGCGTCTCACCGCCCAGGACCGCGATCAGCTCGTCATTGACGATCTTCACGACCTGCTGGGCGGGGTTGAGCGCCTGGGAGACCTCGGCTCCGCGCGCCCGTTCCTTGACCCGGGCCACGAAGTCCTTCACCACCGGCAGCGCGACGTCGGCCTCGAGCAGGGCGATGCGGATCTCGCGGCAGGTCGCGTCGATGTCGGCGTCGGAAAGCCTGCCCTTGGACCTAAGGGAGGAGAAGACCGAAGTCAGCCGGTCGGAAAGCGTCTCGAACACGTGAGTGGCCAGCCCTCGAAGCGATTGGACGGGTGAATGGACCGGGCTCCAGCCTATCCGGCCCCACGGCCTCCGCGCCCGTCCGCGCGCCCGCTCATCGGCCGGGCACCCCGACGTGCGTGGTCAGGGCGTGCTCG
>BCRI01000047.1 GCA_001552515.1 Sphaerimonospora mesophila NBRC 14179 = JCM 3151 | reverse complement strand
GAGGCCGAAACGGGCCTGGCCGGCGCGGACTACGGCGCACCGGACTGCCGGCAGCGGCTGCGCGACCACTTCGACCGCCTGTTTCCGACGCCCGCCGCCATGTACGCCATCTCGCTGGTCGGTGCTCTCGGAATGGTGCGCCGGAACGACGAAGGGCTGCGTGTCCTCGAGGTTTTCCTGGATCTACGCAACAGCGACTACCGGGACATCCCCCACCTGCTCGAGAAACTGCGCGAGCGCGTCAGCGGAATACCCGCCGATTTTCAGGTGATCCTCATCCTGGAGCTCGCCGGCTCCCTGGGGGTCGCCGGCCGGAACTCCGACAGCGTCGCGCTGCTGCGGGCCGACCTCGCGCTGGACGTCGAATCGCTCGATGATCCCGAGGCATGCGTGGCGGATCTCGAAGTGAAGCTGGCGCGGCGCCTTCGCGACGTCTCCCCCGACGGGACCGCCGCCTATCTGGGCCTGGTGGCGGCGAGCCTCTCCGATCTCGGGATCGGCAGCACCGGCGTGGCCGCGCTGGAACGGCATCTCGGCCTACGGCCCGGCGACTACCGGTCCTCCGGGGATCTCGAGGCCCGGTTGGGACCATGGCTGCGGAGGCTCACCTCGCCCGTTGCGGGTGTGCTGCTTCTCATGGCGATCGCCGGCGAGCTGGAGGGAATCGACAGGAGCAGGGCCCTCGCCCTGATCGAGTGGTACGTCGGCACCGGCGACTACCGAGACGTGATCGAACTCGGCCGCGTCTGGCGAGACTTCTGCGCGCGTTACCCTGCGGACGTCGGGCTGACGACGTGGCGGGTCTGGAGCGGCATCCTGGTGGAGGACGGCCGTGTCCAGGACGCGCTCGCGCTGATCGAAGCCGACAGCGGGCTCCGGGAGGCGGATCTGGCGAGCCCGGAACGCTTCGGCCCCAAGCTGGAGCACCGGCTGGCTCGCGCTCAGATCGATACCCGAGCCGCCTATGTGCTCTCGCTCGTCCTCGACCTCGGACGGCTCGGTCACGTGGAGCATGGTCACCTCATCGCGGACTGGTACGTGCGCGGCTACGACGATCTTTGGCACGTTCCCGATGGCGGCGATTCCGCCGTACCGCACATGATCCCGCTCCTGGCCTACTGGCTGAGAAACCTGTCCGCCCGTGATCCCGGCTTCTCCTGGCGATTGTGCGAGCAGGCCGTCCGCTACCTGCGGCGAAGTCTTCTCCTCGATGACATGAAGATGGCGGACCGGCGCGAATTCATCGGCTACATCGACGACCTGCGTCGGCAGATCCTCCAGGTGGGCGACCGATGGAGCACGACCGGGACCGTGTCGCCGAACGACGAGCCGCGGATTCTCCAGGCGCAGCTCTGGGACGCGGAGCTCGGCCAGCGCCGCCTGTTCGAGGAGTTCCTGCTGACCACGGTGGAGCCGATCCCGCCGGCCGAGATCCCGGAGGACCGCTGGCCGCTGAACGAGCCGGAACCGGTGGAGCACGACAGCCACCTGCCCGACCCCGCCTCCTGCCGGGACGAGGACCTGCTCTCCCTTCTGCGGTCGCGGCACGATCGGCGCCGCCCTGTGGAGTCGGCCCGGACGACGTCAGACGAACGCCATCCGCCGCCGGACGAATGGCTCGACGACGCTGCGCGGATAGTCCGCGCCGGCGTCACCGAAGGGCTCCTCGCCGAGACGCTCGGAGACGGCGCGATGCTGGTGCGGGCCGGTTTCCGCGCCGACGGCGCGCTGGTCTGGGCCGCGCTGCGCACCCGGGGCGACGGGACCGTGCGGGTGGCGGCGTCGGGGGTGGGCGATACCGGCGACGCGACCCGGCTCCACTGGGCGGCCTTCCGCTACGACCTGGGGCTGCTTCTGGTGTCGGCCTGGCAGGGCGGCGACACCGACGCCGCGCGCATGCTCGTCCGTGTTCTCTCGGACGCGACGGCCGCGATCACGCGGGCACTGGACGCTGTCGCCGCTGGTCCAGAGGAGGCGGACCGGGGCCACCGGGCGGAGATCGACCAGGCTCTCGCGCGCCTCGACTCCCCACTGTCGTCGATAGCGGAGGAGGAACGGCTCGGGAGCCGGCTGCGCGGCCTGCTGTCGAGGGACTCTTCCGCGGACCGCCTCGGCGCCGAGATCGCCGGGCTGGGACGGATTCTGGCGCATCACGCCTCCGGCCCCGAGCCGGGAACCGGCCTCGACGAGATCGACCACGTCACCCGCGCCTTCCTGGACGAGGTGGCCGACGTCTGGTCCCTGGACGCCCTCGCCGAGCGGCTGGACCCCGGCGACGACGTCGTGTTCCAGCTCGAGGACGTGCTGCAGTCGGTTCCCGCCGCCCACTATCCGCTCGCGCCCGGCGTACCGCTCTACTCGCGCGTGCGGTCCACGCGCGTCTCGCTCTCCCTGCTCCTGACGATCATGCAGACGCGTCTCGACGCGCGGTTCGCCGTGCCCTCCGCGCGGATGCTGGCGACCTCGTACTTCGATCCGGGCGATCCGGCCGGAAAGTTCGAGAAGTGGCTGCACCGAGGCCAGCGCCGGCTCGCCCGCCGCCACATGATGACCTGTCTCAACGCGGCGCACACTCCTCCCGGAGCCGCGGGCGGGCTGCGGGCGGCCACGGACGGGCGCCACACGTTCCGGACCGTCACCGTGTGCGGGCACGGAAGCTCCCACGAGACGGGCATCGAACTGTCCGACGGGCTCTGGCGAGGTGACGGCTGCGATTGGCGGAACGTCGACCTCCTCCTCCTGGCGAGTTGTTCCGTCGGCAGGCTCGAGCAGACCGAGGACCAGGACGTCGAGGGCCTGTGCGTACGGCTGGCGCTGCACCGCGCCCGGGCCGTGCTCGCCTGCCGGTGGCCGGTGCTCGCCCCTCAGGCGATCGCCTTCGCGAACGAAGTGGTCGCGCAGTACCTGGAACTGAGCCGACAGGCGGGCGACGGTGCGACGGCGGCGACGAACCTGCGGGCACGTGCCGTCAACGCGGCGCGGCACCGCTTTCTCCGGGGCGGCGATGCAAGGGTGGCGGGCGAACCGGCCGGGCTCAACACGGTGGCCGCCTTCGAGCTCTACGGGCTCGGTTGAGGTAGGGCGAATTGAACATCCCGCACGCGGCCGCGACACCGTTTCCCGCCTTCACGTTGCTCTCATTCGACTCGCGCGGCGAGCCCCGCGACCGGCGGGACCTGCTCGCCGGCCTGGTCGAGGCGGTGCGCCGGGACGACGAACCGATCACCGATGTCTTCGTCTTCAGCCATGGCTGGCTGAACGACCAGTCCCAGGCGCTCGAGTCCTACCACGCGTGGGTGCGGGTCATGACGGAGTACTACCTCGTACGGCAGGCGGAGATCCGGCGGCGCCGTCCCGGGTTCCGGCCGCTCCTGATCGGAGTTCACTGGCCGAGCGCGCCCTGGGAGGACCAGCGGACGCTGTCGTCGATCGAGCAGAGGGTCGCGTTCTACACAGAGCTCATCGGGGATCCGTCCGCGGCGGACGAGTTGTGGCCGCTGCTGCTGCGGGCGGAGGCGACCCCCGACCCCGACGTTCTGTCCAGGGCCGACGAGGCCCGCCTGAACCGCCTGGACGAGAGATCGGGCCTGCGTGCCGACAAGGTCGGCGCGGCTCCCGGCGACGATCGTGAATCCTTCGACGCCGCGCGCATCTTCGCCGACTTCAAGACCTTCTGGCGCGGGGCGGGCGCCGGGCCCCTGCGATCGCTGCTGGCCCCGTTGTGGGTGACCGGCTTCTGGAAGATGAAGCGCCGCGCCCTCGACGTCGGGAGCACCGGTGTCCATCGGCTGCTCCGGACCCTGCAGGAGGCGGATCGCGAGAAACGGGTCCGATTCCACCTGATCGGCCACAGTTTCGGCGGCATCGTCTGCGCCAGTGCGCTGCAGGGGCCACCGGACGGCGGGCCGCCGCTCGCGCCCGTGCACTCCCTCACCCTGCTGCAGGGGGCGCTGTCGCTGTGGTCGTTCGCCGGCGTCATCCCCGACAGCGGAAGGTCCGGCTACTTCCACCCGATCACGAAGGGCGAGCTTGTGGCCGGTCCCGTGATCACCACCAGGTCCAGGCACGACCTGGCGCTGCGGTGGTTCTTCCGCGCCGCGGCGAAGGCCGGACAGGACAACCGTCTGGGGCGCAGTGCGCGGAGGTTACCGCGGTACGGAGCGGCCGGCAGCTACGGACTGGCCGGCCTGGGCGACAGAGCCGTCGACCTGACCGCCCGGCCCGGGCAACTGCGCTACCGGATCGAGCCGGGGCGCTGTCACAACGTGGAGGGCAGCGACGTGATCGTCGGTGGCCTCTCCCTGAACGGCGCGCATTCCAACCTCGTCCATCCCGAATTGGCGGGGCTCGTCTGGGAGGCCGCTACCTCGTCTCCGGACCGGTCATGAATCGCGTCGCTGGACGCCGGAGGATCGTGACGGCTCCTGCCGATGGCGACCGGGCGGCGCCATCGTGGCACCGCCCGGTCGTCGGCGTGACTACTGGAAGCGGATCCAGGTGGCCGAGAGCGGCACCTGTCCGACGCCGGGCTGCGACCAGTCACAGACGCCGTCGGGGAAGACCGCCCGCAGGCGCTGCCACTGCCCGTCGGTGAAGGTCACCGGGTAGGCCGCGCGGTCCAGCGGTTGCAGCCGGCACTTGAGCACGTCGGAGCTGGTCGGCCCGCCGGCGACCACCCGCGGGTTGCGGTGGTACGGGTACAGCTCGTTGCACCGCGCCGCCGGGTCGAGCGTCAGCTCCTCCACGATCCGCTCCCCGTCGGGGGCGATGCAGCCGTCGGCCAGTCCGTCCGGCCGGGACATGCGGGTCAGCTCGGCGTCGTCCAGGCCCGGACGGGTCGCCGCCAAGGCGGCCCGGGCCGTCAGCCACGCGTCCATGTCCGCCAGCGCCCGCACCTGGGCGGCGTTGGCGGCGGCACCCGGCGAGCTGGTGATGCTGATGTGGTTGTCGGCGTTGCCGTTGGCCTTCACGATGCGCTCCCGCATGGTCCATGACCGGAACCGGTCATGGAAGTCGCCACCGGGGTCGGTGTAACCGCGGGTCTCGATGATCGGGGTCCACCGCAGACCGCCGTCGAACTGGTTGACGCGGCCGGTCGAGTACGCCACCTCGATCGCGTCGACGTTCGCCGAGGTGCGGTGCGGCGTACGGTTGCCCTCGGCGTCCAGGCCGCCGATGCGCTCGTTGAGCGTGACGAACTGCTCAGGGCTGATGACGCCCTCCTTGAGCGTCCCCAGTCCGTACTGCACGCCGACCGTGTCGGGGATGATCGGGCGGCCGAAGCCGGTCGTCTCGTCGACGCCGTACACGTTGGAGATGAAATCGGCCATGGCGCAGCGGATGCCGCTCGGGTTGTCGACCGGGTGGTAGCGGTAGGCCGCCGGGACGTGGCCCGGGCAGGTGGCGGGCCAGTCGACGCTGTCGAAGAACTGGTAGCCGCCGCAGGTGTTCGGGCTGGCGAAGCCGGTCACGGCGGTGCGCTGAGCGGTCGAGAGCCCGGCGGCGGCCGCCGCCTGGGTGACGAATCGGCACTCGTGCCCGCTGACCGTCGTCGAACGTTCGTCGGGGTAGCCGATCTGACCGATGACGCCGTCGATGATGCCGGGGTAGCCGTTGGCGATCAGCAGCTGCTGCATGGTGCCGGCCGAGCCGCCCCAGCCCATGGTGAAGTCGGGCACGCCGTACGTCTCGCTGAAGTGCTCCTTGACCATCATGGCGGTCTCGGCCGACGTGACGTCGTTGCAGTTGTTGGCGAACACGTTGAACGTCGAGCTGGCGACGGCGTAGCCGCGGCTCAGCAGCGTGTCGTCCATCACCCCGCCGGTGCTCGTGGCCTGGGTGTATCCGATGCCGCAGGCGCCGCCGAAGGTGTACACCAGCCGGTTGTTCCAGCCGGCGGTCGCCGTCCAGGGGTCGGGCGCCGGAGTGCCCGGCTCGTGGAGCATCGCGATCTCGTACACCGCCCGGTTGATGGTGCCGCGCTCGATCCGCACGATGTACGGGACGGTCTCACCGCTCGTGGTGGTGGTCGTGGCGAGGTTGCCCGGCAGCGGTCCGTCGGGCAGGTCGGCGAAGCCGCCGGCGGTGGTCCGGTATCGGTAGGTCACCTGCGGTTTCGCCACGTGACAGTCCTCGTCGACCGGCCCCAGGTTCCAGGGGCTGCCCGACGCGGTGCAGAAGAGCTTGATGTGCGGTCCGGAGAACACCGGACCCGCTGCGGGGTGGTTGACCAGGGTCAGTGTGGCGGTGGGCCGGCCCTTCCCCTGCCCGTTGGAGCGGACCTCGAGCAGATTGTCGCCCAGGGCCAGCTCGTCCACCAGGCCGAGCAACGTCCGGCCGTCCTCGACCGGACGGAACCGGGCGGTGACATCGCGGCCGTCGACGTTGATCCGCACCTGGTGCGGCGGAACGTTGCGCGGTACGGCGACGCGCACCAGAGCGTCACCACCGCTGATCATGTTGGGCCGGCCGGACACGACCTCCACGTCGAAGGTCTTCTGAGGGGGCGCGGCCGATGAGGTGGGGGTGGCCGAAGCGATCGTGGGCGTCATGGCCGCGATACAGCTGATGACCGCGGTGATCGCGACCTTTAAGCGACGGTGATTCTTCTGCGGCATTGCACTGGAGTTCCCTCCTGCTCGACATCGTCATCAGGGGACCGATGTCTCGAGATCGCCGCCATGAGGCTGGCGTGACGGCATTCGCATGATGAACTCAACTGTTGAGAGTGTCAAGCATCACGCCTCGCCGTACCGGCGGGCACGCCTCGGCCGCACCGGCATCGGAACTCCGCGCATCCGGCGGCCACAAGGAGCGGTCACGAGGAACGGCCACGAGGAGCGGCCACGCCCATGCCGCCGGGCGCCGCCCGCCGCGGGCGGCACCCCGATCGACCTGCGGACGAGCGTCATTCAACTTATTCATGACGGGCGTCTAGATTTCCTTGACATTTCAGGTACGTTGGCCGACCATGGCCAACACGAAGCGCGCCGCCACCCACACGGCGAGGACGCGCCCAGTGGATCCGAGGCATCCGCCGCATTGACATCAACTCCCCCCTCCAGGAAGGCCTCGTCAATGAAGAGAATCGCCGTCGCCCTCGGGCTGATCGCGAGTATCGTGATCACCATCGCCGGATGCACGAACTCCGATGCGTCCCCGTCCGGTCAGGCCTCCCCCGGCCAGGCATCCTCCGGCGAGCTTCGCCAGGTCCGGGTCGCCGCCCTGCCCATCACCGAGACCGCCGCGCTGTGGGGCGGCATCAAGGCGGGCATATTCGAAAAGCACGGGCTCAAGGTCGAGGTGCTGCCCGCCCAGGGCGGCGCACAGGCCATTCCCGCTCTGATCAACGGCGACATCGACTTCGCCATCGGTCAGCCGTTCGGTCCGTTCCGCGCCGACCTGCAGGACCTCGGCGTCGTGATGATCGGCAACTACGCGTCGTCCTATCCGGAGGGCGACGACATCAACGCCGTCGTGGCGTCGGCGAAGTCCGGCATCCGCCGGCCCGCCGACCTCGCCGGGCACAAGGTGTCGGTCAACAGCCTGGGCGCGGCCGGCGACGTGACGATCATGGCCGCGGTCGAGAAGGACGGCGGCGACCCCTCCAAGGTCGAGTTCGTCGAGGTCGCCTTCCCCGATGTGCCGGCTCAGCTCGAGGCCGGCAACATCGATGCGGCCTGGGTGCCGGAGCCGTTCGTCACACAGCTGCGCGACCGCGGTGACACGTTCATCGTCGCGCCGTACCAGGCGGTCGTCCCCGGCCTCACGACGCTCACGACGATCACGGCGAAGGCGCGCATGGACGCCGACCCCGCCCTGGTCGCGGACTTCTCCGCGGCCATGAAGGAGACGCTCCAGTGGGCGCAGGACCCCGCCGGTGAGAAGGACGTCCGTCAGGCCATCAAGGACAACCTCAAGCTTCCCGATGCGGTCGCGGACTCGGTGAAGCTCCCGATCTTCAGTTGGGAGATCGACCGCGCGAGTCAGGAGCAGCTCGCCGAGCTCGCCGTGAAGTACGGCGTCCTGACCAAGCTGCCCGACTTCGACCGCCTCGTCCAGCAGCAGTAGCCAACGTGCTCACGCCCTCCCTCCCTCGGCCCGAGAACGGGGAGGGCGTGCCGCCGCCGACCGACCACGGAGTGATATGCCCGTCCGACCCAGCCGACGCCTGCGTTCGCTGCGCAAGGTGCTGCTCGGCGTCACCGGCCTAGTGGGATTTCTCCTCGTCTGGCAGCTGATCCCGGCCCTGGGACTGATCAGCCCGGAGTACCTGCCGTACGTCACGGACGTCGCCGTGCGGCTGGTCGACGAGCTCCGCGACCTCGCGTTCTGGCGCAGGCTGGGACTCACCATGACAGCGTGGGCGATCGGCCTCACGGTGGCGACGCTCGCCGCGGTCGTGCTGGGGACGATCGTGGGCCTGGTCCCCTTCCTGCGTCGCGCCACGCACACGACGGTCGAGTTCCTGCGGCCGATCCCGTCGGTCGCCCTCATCCCGCTCGCCGTGCTGATGTTCGGCATCCAGATGCAGTCCGCGCTCGTCATCATCGTCTTCGCGGCCTTCTGGCAGGTGTTCGTGCAGGTGATCTACGGCGTCGCCGACGTCGACGCGGTGGCCCGCGACACCGCCAGAAGCTTCGGTCTCACGCGCCGCGAGCGGCTGTCGCATCTCGTGCTGCCGACCGCGCTCCCCTACCTCATGACCGGTCTGCGTCTCGCCGCGGCGGTCGCGCTCATCCTCGCCATCACCGCCGAGATGGTGATCGGCAACCTCGGGCTCGGGCGCATGATCGAACTTTCCCGCTCCGCCGGAGACGCGGTCGGCATGTACGCCCTCGTCGTGGTCACCGGAGTGCTCGGGCTGCTCGTCAACCTCGTCTTCCGCCTCATCGAGCGCCGTTCGCTGGGCTGGCATCAGTCCGTGCGAGGGGAGGAGGTCTCTTGACCACGCACACCCGACCGATCGCCCTCGGACCGCGGGGCCGCCTGGCGTGGCGGCGTATCGTCTCGAGCCTTCTCCACGCCCTCGGCCTGCCGTTCCTGCTCCTGGGCGCCTGGGGCCTGTGGTCGACGTTCTCGGCCAACCGGTTCTTCCCCAGCCCGCTGACGATTCTCGGGGCCCTCGCCGACACGTGGATCGGCCCCGCGTTCGTCGAGGACGTGCTGCCGAGCCTGTACCGGCTCGCCATCGGCATCATCGTGTCGACCGCCGTCGGCATCGCCGCGGGCACCGTCATCGGGCTTTTCCGCTGGCTGCGCGAGCTCCTCGAGCCGCTGCTCGAGTTCTTCCGCGCGATCCCGCCGCCGGTGCTGATCCCGATCGGGATGCTCCTGCTCGGCATCACCGACACGATGAAGGTCGTCGTCATCGTCTCCGGCGCCATCTGGCCGATCCTGCTGAACACGATCGAAGGCGTGCGGGCGACCGACAGCGTCATGACGGAAACCGCGACCTCGTTCCAGATCACCTGGTGGGAGCGGCTGTGGTTCCTCGTCCTGCCCGCCGCCAGCCCGCGCATCATGGCGGGGGTGCGGCAGGGGCTCTCGGTCGCGCTGATCCTGATGGTCATCTCGGAGATGTTCGGCTCGTCCTCCGGGCTCGGCTATCGGATCGCCTACTTCCAGCGGAACTACCTCATCGCCGAGATGTGGAGCGGCATCCTCCTCCTCGGCCTCGTCGGCATCTTCCTCGCCACGGTCTTCGGGCTTGTCGAGCGGCGCGTCCTGCGCTGGTATCACGGAATCAGGGAGGTCGAACGTGCCTGATCGCAGCACCCTTCTGCGGGTCGAGCATCTGCGGAAGGTCTACGAGACCGGCGCGGGCAGCGTCGAGGCGATCGGAGACATCAGCTTCACGATGAACACCGGCGAGCTCGTCTGCATCGTCGGACCGTCGGGATGCGGCAAGACCACGCTCCTGAAGTGCATCGCCGGTCTGCTCCCGCCCACGAGCGGCCTCGTCGAGATGGACGGGGCGCCGGTGACGGGCCCGACCCCCGCCATGGCCCTCGTGTTCCAGGAGTACGGTCGCAGCCTCTACCCGTGGCTGACCGTGCGCGGAAACGTGGACCTCCCGCTGCGGCACAAGAAGCTGTCCCGGGCCGAGCGCGACAAGCTCGTCACCGATGCCCTCGAGGCGGTGGGGCTGCGGCACGCGGCGCGCAGCCACCCCTGGCAGCTGTCGGGCGGTATGCAGCAGCGCGTGGCGATCGCGCGCGCCATCGCCTACCAACCCGAAGTGCTGATCATGGACGAGCCGTTCGCGGCCGTCGACGCGCAGACCCGCGCGGACCTGGAGGATCTCGTCCGCGAGCTGCACGCGACCCGCGGGATGTCGATCCTCTTCGTGACGCACGACATCGACGAATCCGTGTACCTGGGTGAGCGCGTGATAGTACTGTCAAGGTCGCCTACGTGGGTGCAGGAGGACCTCACGATCGATCTCGGGCCGGAGCGCGATCAGGTCACGACCCGGGCCCTGCCCCGCTTCACGGAACTGCGGACCCACGTCTATGAGCAGATCCAGCGCGCCAAGCGCGGGGAGGCCTCGGCACCGCGCCCGACGCGGTGACCGCCCAGTCACGGACTCGCCGGGAGGGGAGGGCTGTGCGCAGTCGCCAGCCGAAGCAGTTACTGCTCGCGTTCTTCGGCGAGCACGTCGTCGATGACTTCGCCGGGCCGATCCGCGCGAGCGTGCTGATCAGCGTCCTCGAAGGCGCCGGCGTCGCCGCCCCGGCGACCCGGGCGACCCTCGACCGCCTGGTGAGCAGCGGCATCCTCGAGCGCAGCAGGAAAGGCCGGGAGATCCTGTTCTCGCTGACCGAGCACGGATCGGCGGTGCTGCGCGAGGCGAAGGGACGCGTCCGCGGCCCGCGGCCCTTCGATCCGCAGGGAGAGGGGTGGACGCTCGTCACGTTCTCGATCCCGGAGGACCAGCGGACGATCCGCCACAGGTTGCGATCGACGCTCACGTGGGAGGGCTTCGCGCCCATTCGCGACGGGCTGTGGCTCGCGCCCGGCGAGGTCGACCTCGTCGCCTCGGTCGAGCCGCTGTGGCGGGACCTGCCCTCCGGCGCCGTCCTCGCCTTCCACGCGCACGAGCTCACCGGGTTTCCCATCGGCGAAAGCGTCCGCGCGGCATGGGACATCGAGGCGATAAGGCGCGAACATCTCGCCTTCATCGAGGTCTGGGGCGACCCGGCCGCCGCGACCCTCGCGCCGAGCGCCCTGACCGTACGGACAATGCTCGTGGCGGATTGGCTCGCGCTCCTGCGGGCCGACCCGAGGCTGCCGCGCGAGTTCATGGACGCGGAGTGGCCGGCTCCGCGATCGTGCGAAATCTACTGGCGGGTACGCGGCGAGCTGGCCGAGGCGTCCGCCGCCGAATTCGCCGCGCTCGTCGCGGCCGGCACCGCGCCCAAACGCCGAAGCGCCACGTCGGGCCGGTCCGTCTCGTCTTCCCGGAAGCGGTCCACACGGGCCCACCCGGGCTGAACCGTTGAGAATGTCAATTATAGAACTTGCGCCTTGCTATGATCGTCATCATGTCCGCCGCTGGGAAGCCGCAGCCGGCCGGAGCCGACCGACTGCGGGACGGCTCGCTCGCCGAGGATCTGGGCTTTCTCCTCGCCCGCGCCAACTCCGTCGCGCTCGCCGCGGCGAACGCCGCCCTCGCTGAGCACGGCTTGAAGGCACGGTCGTACTCCGTCCTCGCACTGGCGGCGGAGCACTCCCCATCGCAGCGGGAACTCGCCGAGTTCCTCCGTCTCGATCCGAGTCAGATCGTCGCCCTCGTCGACGAGCTGGAGAAGCGACGGCTGGTCGAACGGCGCACCCACCCCACCGACCGGCGCGCGAACATCGTGGTCGCGACCGACGCGGGCCGGGATCTCTTCGCCCGTGCGCGGAAGTCCGCGCGTGCGGTGGAGCTGAGCCTGCGGGCCCGCGTGGCGCCCGAGGACCACGAGCGGCTGGCCCAACTGCTCCGGATGCTAGCGTTCCCCGTCTGACGTCGGCGTCGGCGTCGGCGTCGGCGTCGGCGAGGCCTAACGGGCGAGCTCGTCGAAGACCCTGTCGGCCAGCGTTCTGGCGCCCGGGGCGTAGGCGTGGGCGAGGGTCCGGAACACCTGCTCGGCCCGGATCGCCGGCCATTCCGGCGGCAGGTGCACGGCGGGCAGGTGCGGGTCCCGACGGATGAGCCGGAGCCAGTCGGTGTGCAGGAGCAACTGGCGGGCGAGGTCGTCGGTCACCTCCGGCAGCGGATGCCGGGTGTCCCAGCGGTCGAGGAAGGCCCGGTAGCGCCGGGCGATCTGCTCGGTGTCGAAGGCCTTGCGGACGAGGTCGGCGGACTCGGTGGGCTCGAGCGCCCGCGCCCGCAGCACGGTGACGTGATCGCTCAGGTCGAGATCGCCCAGTTCGAGCGGGGCGAGCATGGCCCCGACGTCCTTGGTGCCGGGAGCGATCCACAGTCCGCTCTGCAGCAGGCCGAACCCGGCCCAGACCAGCCGGGAACGCAGATCATGGCGGATGCTCCGCCGGCTGTCGGGCAGTGAGAACCCGACCAGGGTCCAGGTGCCGTCCCAGTCACGGTTGACCGCGCCGGTCTCCCAGATCCGCCGGCGCCCGTCCTCGAGCACGTCTGCCGCGTGCGGCATGAGCCCGAAGTACATCTTCCGTCCCTGCCGATGCCGGGTGAGCAGGTTGCGCTTGACCATCCGGGCCAGCGTCGAGCGCACCGCCTCCTCGGAGACGTCCAGCCGGGCGAACACGTCGATGATGCTGCCGGAGTAGACGGCGACGTCACGCCCCAGCAGGTAGATGCCGAGGAAGCTGAGCATCAGGGACTGCGGGCGCGCGGACGACTCCGCACCGGCCTGGCCGTCCCCTTCGGTGAGCGCCACGGGAAGAGGGTAGTCCTGGCCGAAGATGTTCGGCAAAAATTTGACGAGCGTTACAGAACTGTCCTAGTTTTGACCATGGTGCGTTTCGTACGTCGAAGGGTGAAGTTCATGGATCTGTCCGGCAAGGTGGCCCTCGTCACCGGTGCGGGCCGCGGTCTCGGCCGCGCGTATGCCGAGGCGCTCGCCGCGGCCGGGGCGGCGGTGGTCGTCAACGACGTGAACGCCGAAGCGGCCGCGCAGGTCGCCCGGGCCATCACCGGCGACGGCGGCAGGGCCATCGACGTGGCCGTCCCGGTCGGATCGGCGGAGGCGGCAGATCGGCTGGTCACCACCGCCGTCGAGGAGTTCGGCCGACTGGACGTGCTGGTCACCAACGCGGGCATCCTGCGTGACCGGGTGCTGTGGAAGATGTCGGATGACGACTTCGACACGGTGATCGAGGTGCACCTGCGCGGCACCTTCACCTGCGCCCGGGCGGCCGCCGTTCAGATGCGCGAGCAGGGCACCGGCGGCCGGCTGATCCTCGTCTCTTCACCCGCAGGTCAACGCGGGAACTTCGGTCAGACGAACTACGCGGCCGCCAAGGCGGGGATCGTCGCCATGGCCCGCACCTGGGCGATGGAGCTCGCCAAGGCCGGCGTCACCGTGAACGCCGTGGTCCCGGTGGCGGCCACGGAGATGACCAAGACCATTCCCGCCTTCGCGCCGATCATCGAGGAGGCCGAGCGGACCGGCCGGCCGTTCCCCGACTGGCTGCGCAAGGACGAGGGCATGGGCACGGTCGAGGACGTCGCCTCTCTCATCGTCTTCCTCGCCTCGGACGCGTCGGCGGACGTGACCGGTCAGGCGATCGGCATCGGCGGCGACCGCCTCGCGCTGTGGTCCCATCCCGCGGAGAAGGCCGTCGCGTTCGCCGACGGGGGGTGGACGGCCGACGCCATCGCCGCCGCCTGGAAGTCCGGCGTCGGCGCCGAGCCGGAGACGTACGGGATCCCCGCGCCGGCGGCGCCCAAGACCGCGGGGGCGTGAGCGACACCAATGAGAGAGACGAAGAGAGGAAATCCGGCCATGACGACCAGGGTGAACGGACTCGACGAGATCAAGGCGCTGGCCGGCAGGGACCTCGGCCACAGCGACTGGCTGGAGATCGCCCAGGAGAGGGTGAACACCTTCGCCGACGCCACCGACGACCACCAGTGGATCCACGTCGACCCCGAGCGGGCGAAGGACGGGCCCTTCGGCGCCACGATCGCCCATGGATACCTGACGCTGTCCCTGATCATTCCGCTCTTCAACGAACTGCTCGACATCCAGGGCGTGCGGATGAGCATCAACTACGGCCTGGACAAGGTCCGCTTCCCCGCCCCGGTCAAGGTCGGCAGCAGGATCCGCCTGGCCGGCAGGGTCGCGTCGGTCGACGAGGTCGCCGGGAACGGCGTGCAGATGCTGCTCGACTTCACCGTCGAGATCGAGGGCGCGGACAAGCCCGCCTGCGTCGCCCGGGCGATCTACCGACACTACGCATGAGCCGACGTCCGGCGCGATATCGACGGTCTCGCGATATTGACGGTCTTAATGATCACGCCTAACCTCACCGGCCAGGGAGCGAGGTCCCGGCCCGTTCCCCGATGAGGAGTCGTGTTCGCACTCACCACACCCCCCGACCAGGTCCAGCTCCGCCCCGCGGTGTCGAGGGCCCACCTCTCTTCGTGACAGGAGTCAGTGCACGATGATGCCGAACGCCGGATTGGGAGGCTGGCCGGCCCGCCGGGCCCAGATGACACCGAACCGCACCGCGTTCGTCTTCGCGGACCGGCCGGTCACCTACGCGGAGGTCCACGAGCGTACGACCAGGCTGGCCTCGCGGCTGCGCGAGGCCGGGGTGAAGACCGGTGACCGCGTCGCCTACCTCGGTCGCAACCACGTGGCCTTCGCCGAGGCCATGTTCGCCACGCACATCCTCGGCGGGATCTTCGTCCCGTTGAACTTCCGCCTGACGGCACCGGAGATCGGCTACATGCTGGATCACTCGGGCCCCGTGGTCCTGATCTACGCGCCCGAGTGCGCCGAGGTGGTCCACGCCCTGCCACGTTCCCCAGGGCTCCGGGAGGTCGTCGCGCTGGAGTCGCCGGCGCCCGGAGAGCGGCATTTCGAGACCTGGCTCGCCCAGGGCGATCCCACGCCCATCGATGTGCCCGTGGCGCTCGACGACCCCGCGCTCATCCTCTACACCTCGGGCACGACCGGGCGTCCCAAGGGCGCCATGCTCACCCACGCCAACCTGGTGTGGAACTGCTTCAACATCATGATCGGCGTCGATGTCGCCAGCGACGAGGTGACGCTGATCAGCGCCCCGCTCTTCCATGTCGCGGCCCTCGACCAGACCCTGCTGCCGACCTTCCTCAAGGGCGGCTGCTCGGTGATCACACCGTCCTGGAACGTGGACGAGTGTTACGACCTCATCGAGAGGTACGGCATCACCTGGATGTTCGGGGTCACCACGATGTTCGCCGCGTTCGCCCAGTCACCGCGATGGGCCGGGGCGAACCTGTCCTCGTTGCGCAACCTCATGTCCGGAGGAGCGGCGATCCCGGCCGCGCTGATCCGGACCTACCAGGAGCGCGGCCTGGTCTTCTGCCAGGGCTACGGCCTCACCGAGACGGCACCGGGAGCGACCTTCCTCGAGGCGAGCGAGAGCGAGAGAAAGGTGGGCTCGGCGGGTGTGCCGGTGTTCTTCGCCAACGTGCGGGTGGTCCGGCCCGACCTCACCGACGTGGCGGTCGGAGAGCCCGGCGAGGTGCTCGTCCAGGGGCCGAACGTGACCCCGGGGTACTGGCGCGACCCGGAGGCGACGGCCGCCGCGTTCTCCGAGGGCGGCTGGTTCCACTCCGGCGACATCGGCATGCTGGACGACGAGGGGCACCTGTACATCGTCGACCGGGCCAAGGACATGTACATCTCGGGCGGAGAGAACGTCTATCCTGCCGAGGTCGAGGCCGTGATCTTCGAACATCCGGCGGTCGCCGAGACCGCCGTGATCGGCGTGCCGGACGCGGAGTGGGGCGAGGTCGGCCGCGCCTTCGTCGTCCCCCGCCCGGGCGCCGGCGTGACCGGTGACGATCTGCGGGAGTTCCTCCGCCGTCGCCTGGCCAAGTACAAGATCCCGGTCTACTTCGAGTTCATGGACGAGCTGCCGAAAACGGGCTCCGGGAAGATCCGCAAGCCGGAGCTACGCGACCTTCCCCTGCCGGACGGGCGATGAGACGGCCGGGATCGCCACAGGCCCCCGGCGGCCGTCGGAACGGCTCGCTCGCCGGGGGCCCGCCCTCCTCCTCCGCCCGGTGGACACCGGCGCGGCGCCCTACCCGGTGCCGAGCCCGAGCAGGCGTACGGCGTTGTCCTTCAAGATCTTCGCACGTACCTCCGGCTTGATGTCGAGCCTGTCGAAGTCCGAGAGCCAGCGGTCGGGCGTGATCACGGGGTAGTCGGACCCGAACAGCACCTTGTCCTTCAGCAGCGTGTTCGCGTACCGCACCAGTTGCGGCGGGAAGTACTTCGGCGACCACCCCGACAGGTCGATATGGACGTACGGCTTGTGCGTGGCGACCGCCAGCGCCTCGTCCTGCCAGGGGAACGACGGGTGGGCCAGGATGATCCGCAGCTCGGGGAAGTCCACCGCCACGTCGTCGACCAGCATGGGGTTTCCGTACTTGAGCCGGATGCCGCCCCCTCCTGGCACGCCGGCGCCGATGCCGGTCTGGCCGGTGTGGAAGAGCGCGACGGCGCCCAGCTCCTCGATCGCCGCGTACAACGGGTAGGCCACCGGATCGTTGGGCGCGATGCCCTGGATGCTCGGGTGGAACTTGAACCCGCGCACGCCGTACTCCTCGACGAGCCGCCGCGCCTCGCGGACGCCCGCCCTGCCCTTCCAGGGGTCGACGCTGGCGAACGGGATCAGCACGTCGGCGTGCTCGGCGCAGCTCTCCGCGACCTCCTCGTTGGAGATGCGCCGATGCCCCGTGGCGTGCTCGGCGTCGACGGTGAACACCACCGCCGCCATCCTCCGCTCGCGGTAGTAGGCGGCCATCTCCGCGATGGTCGGCTGCCGGTGCCCGTGCGCCTTGAAGTACTCCTCCGAGGCTCCGAACAGCTCCGGGCTGAGCGAACCATGCCCGTCCTTGGAGATCTCGGCATGGGTGTGCACGTCGATCGCGACCAGGTCCGCGACGTTCATGACCGGCACCCTTCGCCACACAGATCCATGAAGTCCACCTCTCATGCGCCAAGCACGACAGGCCCAAACTATGGCACTTTCAGGACGTTCGTCAAAGTTCTGCCGAATATCGATCGCCCGGCCGGCCGCCGGCGCGGCGGAGGCGACGTCCGGCCCGAAAGGCTTCCGTTGAACGGAAGTCGTGTTCCATTCACGTGACCGAATGAAGATCCTCATGGCAACCACGCAAACCGAGCACATGGGGCAGGGTCGTGAGCTTTCCCGTTGAATTCGCCAGAAACCAGTGGTACGTCGCCGCGTACGGCAGCGAGATCACCCGTGATCTCTTCCCCCGCACCATCCTCGGGGAGGCCCTGGTCTTCTACCGGACGCGTGCCGGTCAGGTCATCGCGCTGTCGGACCGCTGCGTGCACCGCCGGTACCCGCTGTCGGAGAGCAACCTCGACGGCGACAACATCGTCTGCGGCTATCACGGGTTCACCTACGACCCGACCGGAACCTGCGTGGCCGTACCGGGCCAGAAGCGGATCCCGCGCACCGCCCGCGTGCCCGCGTACCAGGTGGTGGAGCAGGACTCGTTCGTATGGGTGTGGATCGGAGAGCCGGAGAAGGCCGACCCGAACCTCATCCCCCGCGCGCCCTGGCTCGTCGACCCGAACTACACGACGGTGTACGGCATGGAGCCGCTGCGGGCGCCGTACGGACTCCTCGTGGACAACCTGCTCGACCTGTCGCACGAGACCTACCTGCACGGCGGCTACATCGGCACCCCGGAGGTCGCCGCCACGCCGATCCGCACCACGGTCGACGAGGAGCGGCAGATCGTCTACGTCAGCAGGCACATGGACGATGCCGCCTGCCCGCCGTTCTACGCGGAGTCCACCGGCATCACCGGCCGGATCGTGCGCTGGCAGGACATCGAGTTCCACCCGCCATGCCTCTACCTGCTGCACAGCAGGGTGGCCCCGGTGGGCGTGCTCCCCAGGGAGGACGGCACCGACCCGGACGGCTTCCACGTCGAGGTCGTGTACGCGATCACGCCGGAGACCGAGAACTCCACGCACGACTTCTGGGCCGTCGCCCGTGACTTCGCCCTCGACGACACCCAGGTGTCCGACTTCCTCCGCGAGAGCAACCGGACCGTGGTGCTCCAGGACGTCGTCGCGCTGAACAAGCTCGCCGAGGTGCTCGCCACGGAGCGCGACCGCTATCAGGAACTCAGCATCAACATCGACACCGGCGGCCTCGCCGCGCGGCGGCTCATCGAGGCCCAGATCGCGCAGGGTGCGGGAGCGCGGGGTGAGGGAGCGCGGGGTGAGGGAGCGCGGGGTGAGGGAGCGCGGGGTGAGGGAGCGCGGGCCGAGCAGGGCCGGGTGTCCGTCGGAGGCCGGCCGTGACCGGCCTCAGGGGCCGGCCGGGCTCCGGCACAATCTTCACGATCGAATGGGAGCCCGGCTCCGACACGTTGGTCGGCCTGTGTCACTGCGGTGCTCGCCGGCAGTCGGAGGACCCGATCGAGCTGTGGGCCTGGCTGCTGCGGCACCCGGCGGGCCACGAGTCCGCGCCCGGTCCGGCCCAGGACCGTTCGGGCGCCCCCGCTTCCGGTCTCGCGCCGACCCGTTAGGCCGATCACGTGATGACACAGTCCGCCCCGCACACCACGGCCGGCAGGGGCGTGCCCGAACCCGAGTTCACCGCCGTGGTGCGGGAGAAGAAGATCCTCGCCGAGGGCGTGGCCGGCCTCGCCCTCGCCCGGATCGACGGAGTCCCGCTCCCGCCCTGGCGGCCGGGCGCGCACGTCGATCTCGTCCTGGCCGACGGGCTGGTCCGGCAGTACTCGCTCTGCGGAGATCCGGCAGACGGCGAGACGTACCGAATCGCCGTACTACGCGAGCAGGAGGGAAGGGGAGGATCGGCCCATGTGCACGACGCGGTGGCCGTCGGGGACCCGATCCGGGTGCGCGGCCCGCGCAACCACTTCGAGCTCAGGCCGGCGCCCTCCTACCTCTTCGTCGCCGGCGGGATCGGCATCACGCCGCTGGTTCCGATGATCGCGGAAGCGGAGGCCGAGGGCGCCGAGTGGCGGCTGCTGTACGGCGGCCGGTCGCACCGATCAATGGCGTTCCTGGACACCCTGAGCCGGTACGGCGACCGGGTGCTGATCCACCCCCAGGACGTCCACGGGCTGCTCGATCTCCCCGAGTTCCTCGGCGGTCCCGTCGAGGGCACCCTCGTCTACGGCTGCGGCCCGCAACCGCTTCTCAAGGCGATGGAGGACGCGTGCGCCGCCTGGCCGTACGGCACCCTGCACGTGGAGCGATTCGCGCCAGAACAGCCGATTCACACCGACGGTGACGCGGAGTTCGAGGTGGTGCTCGCACGATCAGGTGTCACCCTCACGGTGGGTCCGGCGCAGACCATCCTCGAGTGCGTCGAAGCGGCCGGTGTCCCGGTGCTCTCCTCCTGCCAGGAGGGCACCTGCGGCACCTGCGAGACCGAGATCATCGAGGGCGTGCCGGACCACCGCGACTCGGTGCTGACCGAGGACGACCGGGCCTCCGGGGAGGTCATGATGATCTGCGTCTCACGCTGCCGGGGCGAGCGGCTCGTGCTCGACCTGTGAGGGATGGGCATCCACGGCACGCGTCGCTACGCTGCTTCTCAGCGCGGAGCCCGAGCCGAAGCCCGCGTCACCGGGCGTCCCGATCGCGCTGATCGAGTCGGACGATCACCTGATCATGATCGTGAGGAGGGCGGTGTGGCGACGTTTCCCACCGGCGACCGCGTGACGGGCCGCGAGGGCAGACGCACCGTGGGCTCGCGACTGCTCGCCCTGCTCGACGTCTTCACCGCGGACCAGCCGCAGCTGATGCTGTCGGAGATCAGCAGATTGGCCGATGTCCCCCTCAGCACGGCCCATCGGCTGGTCGGCGAGCTGACGGCCTGGGGCGCCCTCGAGCGCGGCGTGGACGGGAAGTATCGGATCGGGCTGAAGCTGTGGGAGCTCGGCTCGCTGGCGCCCCAGGGCCTTCCGCTGCGTGAGGTCGCCCTTCCCCTGATGGAGGACCTGTACGAGGCGACGCACGAGAACGTCCAGCTCTCGGTGCGCGAAGGCAGCAGCGTGATCTTCGTCGAGAGGCTGGCCGGCCGCGGCGCCGTGCCCGTCTTGACCCGTGTGGGCGGGCGCTTCGCCATACACGCGACGGGAGGCGGCCTGGTCTTGCTGGCGCATGCTCCCCCCGAGATCCAGGAGCAGGTGCTCGCCGGGCCGTTACAGCGATTCACCCCGATGACGATCACCAACTCGGCCGAGCTTCGCCGGGTCCTGGCCGAGATCCGGCTGAAGGGCTACGCGCTGAGCGACCGCCAGGTGACCGACGACGCGTTCTCCGTGGCGGCCCCCGTCCGCGGCAAGAAGGACGAGGTCGTCGCCGCGCTGTCCCTCGTGGTCGCCTACGACAACGCCGTGCCCGCCCACCTCGTGCCACTGGTCCTGTCCACCGCCCGGAGCATCTCGCGCCTGCTCGGCGCCCCCGGCTCGCAGCACTCCAAGGACGCCCGCTCCCTGGGGAACCGAATGAACGCGGACGAGCGAAGGAGGCCGACGGGACGGCGGTAGGCCGTCCGCCGCGGACCCGCGTCCGTTCACGGCCGGCTCGGGTCTCCCGGTCGCCCTCCCCCGCCCCGTCCGCCCCGGCGACCGGGCCGCGGCGCGCACTCGTGGTCGCTGGAGGTCCGGACCACCAGCTCGGGCTGGAAGACGACGTGCCGATGGCTGTGCTCGTCGCCCTCGAGCGACTCCTCCAAAAGCAGCTCCGCGGCCGTACGGCCGAGCCGGGCACGAGGCTGGCGCACGGAGCTCAGCGGCACCGCGGCGGCCGCGGCGAAGTCGATGTCGTCGTAGCCCACCAGCGCGATGTCCTCCGGCACCCGGATGCCGTGCGCGGTGAGACCCTGCAGCACGCCGAGCGCCAGCAGGTCGTTGGCGCAGAAGACCGCCGTCGGACGCTCGCCCGGGGGAAGGGCCGCGATGTCCTCGGCGGCCTGCCGGCCGGCCGTGACCGACAGGGTCGCCGTCTCGTACGTCTCCAGCCGCGCGTGCGGGGCCCGCTCCGCCAGTGCGGCGGTCGCACCGGCACGCCGGTCGGCCACCTGCCGGATCGACAGCGGGCCGCCGACGTACCGGATCCGCTCATGGCCCCGGTCGGCGAGATGCTCGGCCGCCAGCCGGCCGCCGGCGACGTCGTCGACCGCGACGGAACAGCGGCTCGGATGGCCGGAACCACGGTCGACCAGCACGACGGGGATGCCGTGTGCCACGAACGCGTCGAGGCGCTTGTGCCGGCCGTCGGACACCGGAGTGATGAGCAGCCCCTGGACCCGCTGCTCTTCGAGCATGTCGAGATAGCGGTGTTCCCGTCGCGCGTCCTCACCGCTGTTGCAGACCACCAGCATCCCGCCGGCGCTCTCGACGACCGCCTCCGCACCACGGATCACGTCGGTGAAGAAGGGATTGGAGACGTCGAGGACCACGATGGCGATGGTCCGGCTGCGACCGGCGCGCAGTTGCCGGGCGGAGTCGTTGCGCACGTAGCCCAGCCTGTCGATCGCGTCGAGCACCCGCCGGCGGGTGGTGGGCGAGACGACGTCGGGCCGGTTGAGCACGTTGCTGACCGTGCCGAGTGACACACCCGCGTACCGCGCCACTTCCTTGATGTTGGCGGATGCCATGTCCCCCTCGACCCGAAGCGTTGGTCTGCGCCGTCTGTGGAAAGTCGCCAGGCGATCCGGCGATCAGCATACATGAAACGATTCATCGAGCAGCCGAGGCGCGAGGCGTACGCGCCTGCGGCCCGCTGCCCGGAAGGGGCGTGCCCTCCGCCACGGGGCTCGCGGCGGAGGGCACGGTCCGGCTCAGGGGAGGTAGACCTTGGGCTGAGGCGGGGTGGGCATGCCGTCGCCGATGAAGAAGCTCGGGTGGGGCGGCTGGTTGTAGGCGGTGTTCTGCCAGGCCAGGGCGACCCGATACTGCGGATCGTGCAGCAGCGTGTGGATCTTGACGCTGGTGACGTGGGGCGTGGAGTAGATCCGCAGGGCCCGGTCGTCGCTGGTGGGCCAGATGACCTCCTCGCGCCAGTCGCCCAGGATGTCGCCCGACAGCGACGGGGTGGACTTGGTGCCGTTGTTGGAGTGCACGTTGGAGCCGGTCAGCAGCCGGCTGTCGCCGCCGGTGCCGTACTTGTCGATGTGCGTGCCGTCCAGCAGCTCACGGACCGGGTCGCCGTCCCACCAGGCCAGGAAGTTCGCCGAGGACGGCTTGCGGCCCAGCGTGGCGCCGCTCGGGCTGCGCAGCGAGCCGTCGCGGGCCGACCAGGACTCGGCCCCCGGGCTGCCGGCCCAGATGTCGCCGGAGACGCCGCGGCCGTTGTCGCCGCCGGAGGCGGTGGACCACAGCACCTGCCCGGTGCGTGCGTCGGCGAAGTAGGAGCCGGGCTTGCTTGAGTCCTCATCGACCTTGAAGACCTCCAGCCCGGAACGGCGGGGGTCCAGGTCGCCCACGTGCATGGCGTCGCCGTGCCCGTTGCGGGTGTTCCACAGCGGAGCGCCGTTGTCGTTGATCGCCATCGCGCCGAAGACGATCTCGTCGCGGCCGTCGCCGTCGACGTCGGCCACCGACAGGTTGTGGTTGCCCTGTCCGGCGTACTGGCTGCCCGCGCTGTTGGAGTCGAACGTCCAGCGCTTGGTCAACCGCCCGTCGCGGAAGTCCCAGGCCGCGATGACGGTGCGGGTGTAGTACCCACGCGACATGATCAGGCTGGGCCGCTTTCCGTCGAGGTAGGCGGTGGCGGCCAGGAAGCGGTCGACCCGGTTGCCGTAGTTGTCGCCCCAGGAGGAGACGTTGCCGCGGGGCGGGTCGTAGTCGACCGTGGACATCGCCGCGCCGGTCTGCCCGTTGAACACGGTCAGGTACTCGGGCCCGGACAGGATGTAGCCGCTGGAGTTGCGGTAGTCGGCGCTCGCGTTGCCGATCGTGGTGCCGCGTCCGTCCACGGTGCCGTCGGCGGTCTTCATGGCCACCTCGGCCCTGCCGTCACCGTCGTAGTCGTACACCTGGAACTGGGTGTAGTGCGCCCCGGCGCGGATGTTGCGGCCCAGGTTGATGCGCCACAGCCGGGTGCCGTTCAGCTTGATGCCGTCGATGTAGACCGGGTCGGTCACCCCCGACTGGGAGTTGTCCTTGGCGTTGGCCGGGTCCCACTTGAGCACGATGTCGAGCTGCCCGTCGCCGTCCAGGTCTCCCACGCTGGCGTCGTTGGCGCTGTAACCGCTGCCGGGCGGGCTGATCGGCACGTCCAGATAGCCGTTGCCGAACCGCAGCGAGGCCTCCGAGGCCGGGCCCTCGCTGCCGCCGTCGACCGGCCGCACCGTGTAGGAGGCGTCGGCAGAGGCGCCCGAGTCCAGGTAGTTTGTCGAGTTCGTCACCGTGGCGATCCGGGCGCCGCCCCGGTAGACGTTGAACGACGTGCTGCGCGTGTCCGTGCCCAGCAGCCGCCACGACACCAGGTTGCCGCTGCCCGAGCGGACGCTGATCAGGCCCCGGTTCAGATCCTCCATCTGCTTGGCGTCGCCCGGCACCGGCGTGGGGCTGCTGGTGGGCGAGGGGCTGGGGGAAGGAGTCGGGGTCGGCGTGGGAGTCGGCGTGGGCGTGGGAGTCGGAGTCGGCGTGGGCGTGGAGGTGCCGCCGTCGCAGACCGTCCCGTTGAGCGCGAAGGAGGTCGGCGCCGGGTTGGCGCCGTTCCAGGAGGCGTTGAACCCGAAGCCGGCGTCGCCGCCGGAGGGGATGGCGGCGTTGTAGCCCGCGTCGGTCACGGTGACGTCGGCGCCGCTCTGGCCGTGCGTGCCGTTCCACAGCTGCGTGATCTGCTGACCGGCGCCGAAGGTCCAGGTCAGCCGCCAGCCGTTCACCGCGTCGCCGAGGTTGTGGATGGTCACGTTGGCGCCGAAGCCACCCGGCCACTGATTGGTGATCTCATAGCCGACCCGGCACGCCACCGCCGCCGACGCGGGCGACTGAACGGCGACCCCGCCCAGGATCACCGCTGACGCGGCGCCGCCGATCAGCGCACGGCTCCGCACTAATCGTGTGAAACGTTTCATTAACACGCCCCAATCAGATGTGGGTTCCTACGGGTCGTTCGGGGATCGTCTGGCCAGGATCCCGATCCTCGCGCCACGGGTCGGACGCTGCATGAGCGACGGTCACATCACTGCCGCAAAGTGGTTCAGACGGTAAAAATCGCCGATCGCCCCGTCAACTCCGCGACGGTCGAGACGAGAATGCCATGGATAACCGGGCAAGTGATCGCGCAGCTCAGCGCGGCCACGATCCCCATTGCGGGGAACAATGGGGGATGAAAATTTCACACCTCCCACCCGATGTGGGCGCAACTTTTGGGATAGTGGCGAAAGTTCCTCAGCAGGTGAGCGTATCGGTGATATGCCAATGACTTTCGGTGCGCCATTCCCGGCCGCGGCGGACGGCCCGCCCCCTTTTCGCGAAACCGGCCGTTCATCCGGCGGCCATCCGGCGGTCTGAAGCGGGTTCCTACCGGATCGCGGGCAGGCGGGACTCGGCGCGGTCCCAGGCGGTCTCCCCGCCCCGGGGACGGTAGGTACGCAGCGGTGCGCTGCGCCGGACGAGGTCGCGGATGTCGTCCACCTCGCCGCGGGCGCGTGCCTGCACCAGGCCGTTGCCCAGGGCGGCCGCCTCGACCGGTCCGGCGACCACGGGCAGCCCCGTGGCGTCGGCCGTCATCTGGCACAGCGTGGCGTTGCGCGCCCCGCCGCCCACGACGTGGACGACCTCGACGTCCCGGCCGCTGAGCCGTACGGCCTGCCGGAGGGTGCGGCGGTAGGCGAGGGCGAGGCTCTCCAGCACACACCGCACGGTCGCCTCCCGGCCGTCGGGCGGGCGCTGGCCGGTGCGCTCGCAGTAACCGGCGATCCTGCCCGGCATGTCGCCCGGCGGCAGGAAGACCGGGTCGTCGGGGTCGATCACGGCGGCGAACGGCCGCGCCCGCGCCGCAGCGGCCAGCAGCCCGGTGAGATCGGCCTCGCCCCAGGCGCGCAGGCACTCCTGGAGGATCCACAGGCCCATGACGTTGCGCAGGTAGCGGGTGGTGCCGTCGAGCCCGCCCTCGTTGGTGAAGTTGGCCAGCCGGCTCTCCTTGGTGAGCACGGGCGCGGGCAGTTCCAGGCCCACCAGCGACCAGGTGCCGGACGAGATGTAGGCGAACCGGTCGCCGTCGGCGGGCACGGCGGCCACGGCGGAGGCGGTGTCGTGCGAGGCGACCGCCGTCACCTCGGCGCCGCCCGGCGGCCCGAGGTCGGCGGCCACCTCGGGCCGCAGCGTCCCGACGGGCGTGCCCGGCGCGCGGAGCGGGGGCAGGATGCCCGGCGGCAGGCCCAGCGTCCGCGCCAGATCGCTTGACCAGGTCCGCGCGCGGACGTCGTACAGGCCGGTGGTGGAGGCGTTGGTGGCCTCGGCCCCGACGGCGCCGGTCAGCCAGTACGAGATCAGGTCGGGGATCAGCAGCATCGTACGCGCCCGGTCGAGGGCGGGCTCGGCGAGCAGCTGGTAGACGGTGTTGAACGGCAGGAACTGCAGGCCGCCGACCTGGTAGAGCCGGTCGGCGCCGAGCCTGGCCGAGACGTCCTCCATGATCCCGGCCGTACGGCGGTCGCGGTAGTGGACGGGGTTGCCGATGAGGCGCCCGTCGCCGTCGAGCAGGCCGTAGTCGACCGCCCAGGAGTCGACGCCGACGGACTCGACCGGCCCCGCGGCCCGAAGCCCGTCGAGGATCTCCCGGTAGAGGGCGAGCACGTCCCAGTGGAGCGTGCCGTTCACCCGGACCGGGCGGTTGGGGAAGCGGTGCGCCTCCGTGATCCGCGCCCGCCCGCCCTCGACCCGCACGACCATGACCCGGCCGCTGGACGCGCCGAGATCGACGGCCGCGTGCGCGCTCACGCGCCCTCCCGTTCCGCCGCCTGGGCGCGGCCGGCGGTCGACTCCCGCACGACGAGCTCGGGCTGGAACATCACCTGCTGGTGCACGTGCGTCTCGGGGTGATCGCATTCGTCGAGGAGCAGCTCGGTCGCGATCCGGCCGAGCCGGTGGGTCGGCTGGCGGATCGAGCTGAGCGACACGGCGGACGCGGCGGCGAAGTCGATGTCGTCGTACCCGATGAGCGCCACGTCGCCCGGGACGCGTACGCCCGCCCGCAGCAGCTCGCGCAGGAACCCCACGGCGAGCAGGTCGTTGGCGCAGAACACCGCGTCGGGCAGGCCGGAGGCCAGCAGCGAGGCGGCGGCCCGCTGCCCCTCCCTGGCCGTCATGACGGGCGCCTCGACGACCTCGATCGCGGTCTCCGGGTCGAGCCCGGCGGCGGCCACGGCCCGCTCGGCGCCCCTCCCCCGCTCGGCGCACTGGCGGATCGAGCGCGGGCCGCTGACGTAGCCGATCCGCCGCGCGCCGAGGGACAGCAGGTGGCCGATGGCCATCTGACCGCCCGCGAAGTCGTTGACGGCCACCGAGCACTCGTCGGGACGGTGCGCCGGATGGTCGACGAGGACGACGCCGATGCCACGCTCGCGCAGCGCGTCGAGCCGGGCCCGGTCGTCGTCGGACGGCGTGATCAGCACGCCGCGCACGCGCTGCTCGGCGAACACGAGCAGGTTGCGCTCCTCCTTGTCCCGCGCGCCCGCCGAGTTGCCGAAGATCACCGCGTAGCCGAGCTCGCTGGCCGCCTCCTCGACGCCGGCCGCGA
This sequence comes from Sphaerimonospora mesophila NBRC 14179 = JCM 3151, assembly GCA_001552515.1. GTDB lineage: Bacteria > Actinomycetota > Actinomycetes > Streptosporangiales > Streptosporangiaceae > Sphaerimonospora > Sphaerimonospora mesophila. Next base: position 21,710 of record BCRI01000047.1, on the reverse strand, counting down.
CGTCGGTGAAGAACGGGTTCCCGATGTCGATGACCGACAGGCCGATCGTCCGGCTCTGCCCGGCGCGCAGCGTCGAGGCCGATCCGTGCCGTACGAAGCCCAGCTCCCGGATGGCGCGCAGGACACGCTCACGGGTCTCCGGGGCCACCCGCTCCGGCCGGTTGAGCACGTTCGAGATGGTCCCGGGTGACACGCCGGCGCGGGCGGCGACCTCCCGGATGCTGACGGTCCCCACTGTTCTCCTCGGTCTCTCGGTCGCCGCTCCGATCCGGATCGGATTAAAACGTCTTACTCCCAGATGGCCAGACACTACCGCAGATCTCCTGACAGGAGCGGTGGAGCGGCGCCCCGGCATGGGTGGCCCATGGGGGACATCCGCGTCATCCACCATTGACAAGCGCTGATCGCCGGGCGTAACGTCCCGGGCGACTCGTACTAAAACGTTTTCATCGAGCATCGTGGCGCGCGCCATGCCCTGAGGAGCGTGACCTGTGGAGCGAGTCTGCTTCCTGCTGCGGGTCCGGCCGGACCGGCTGGAGGAGTACCGGGAGCGGCACCGCGCGGTGTGGCCCGAGATGCGGGCGGCGCTGCGCGAGACCGGCTGGCGCAACTACTCGCTGTTCCTGCGGGACGACGGGCTGCTCGTGGGCTATCTGGAGACCCACGACTTCGCGGCCGCCAGGGCGGCGATGGCCGAGCTCGAGGTCAACGCCCGATGGCAGGCGGAGATGGCGCCGTTCTTCGAACGGCTCGACGGTCGTCCCGACGAGGGCATGGTCGCCCTCCGCGAAGTTTTCCACCTTGACTGAATCGGGGATCTGATGAGGGACGACATCAAGGCGGCGTTACGCGGGCAGCGCATCGAGACGCCGTCCTGGGCGTACGGCAACAGCGGGACCAGGTTCAAGGTGTTCGCTCAGGCGGGCGTGCCCCGCGACCCGTACGAGAAGATCGCCGATGCCGCCCAGGTGCACGCGTTCACCGGGGTCGCGCCGACCGTCGCCCTGCACATCCCATGGGACAGGGTCGACGACTACGCGGGGCTCGCCCGGCACGCCGCCGCTCTCGGGGTCGGCATCGGCGCGATCAACTCCAACGTCTTCCAGGACGACGACTACAGGCTCGGCAGCGTCACCAACCCCGATCCGGCGGTGCGGCGCAAGGCGCTCGGTCACCTGCTGGAGTGCGTGGACATCATGGACGCCACCGGGTCGACGACCCTGAAGCTGTGGTTCTCCGACGGGACCAACTACCCGGGGCAGGACGACATCCGCGCCCGCCAGGACCGGCTCGCCGAGGCGCTCGCCGCCGTGTACGACCGGCTGGGCGAGGGTCAGCGGTTCCTGCTGGAGTACAAGCTCTTCGAGCCGGCCTTCTACATGACCGACGTCCCCGACTGGGGCACGGCGTTCGCCCACTGCGTCAGGCTCGGTCCGAAGGCCCAGGTCGTCGTGGACACCGGCCATCACGCTCCGGGCACGAACATCGAGTTCATCGTGGCGTTCCTGCTGCGCGAGGGCAGGCTCGGCGGCTTCGACTTCAACTCCCGCTTCTACGCCGACGACGACCTGATGGTGGGCGCGGCCGACCCGTTCCAGCTCTTCCGGATCATGTACGAGGTGGTGCGCGGCGGGGGTCTGCGGTCCGAGATCGCGTTCATGCTCGACCAGTGCCACAACATCGAGCCGAAGATCGCCGGTCAGATCCGCTCGGTGATGAACGTCCAGGAGGCCACCGCCAAGGCGCTGCTCGTGGACGCCGCGGCGCTGGCCGCCGCGCAGGCGGAGGGCGACGTGCTCGGCGCCAACGCCGTGCTCATGGACGCCTACGACACCGACGTGCGGCCGCTGCTCGCCTCGCTCCGCGAGGAGATGGGCCTGGATCCCGATCCGATGCGGGCCTACGCCCGGTCCGGCTACTTCGAGCGGATCCGGGACGAGCGGGTGGGCGGCACCCAGGCCGGTTGGGGCGCCTGACCCCACGATCACCACCATAGGGGGAAATGTCATGACCACGCCGGTCGAGCAGCTGCTCGAACGCGCCCACCTGCTGGGATCCGATCCCCGCAACACGAACTTCGCCGGGGGCAACGTCTCGGCCAAGGGCACGGCGGTGGACCCGGTCACCGGGTCAGACGTGGAGCTGATGTGGGTGAAGGGGTCGGGCGGCGACCTCGGCACGCTCACCGAGGCCGGCCTGGCCGTGCTCCGGCTCGACCGGCTGCGCGCGCTGAAGGGCGTCTACCCGGGCGCGGACCGCGAGGACGAGATGGTCGCGATGTTCGACTTCTGCGCGTTCGGCAGGCAAGGGGCGGCTCCGTCGATCGACACCGCGATGCACGGCCTGGTCGACGCCGCGCACGTCGACCACCTCCACCCCGACGCGGGGATCGCCATCGCGACCGCGGCCGACGGAGCGGAGCTGACCCGGCGCGTCTACGGCGACAGGGTCGTCTGGGTGCCCTGGCGGCGGCCCGGTTTCCAGCTCGGCCTCGACATCGCCGCGATCAAGGACGCCGACCCCCGGGCCGTCGGTTGCGTCCTCGGCGGGCACGGCATCACCGCCTGGGGCGAGACCTCGGCCGAATGCGCGGACAACTCGCTGTGGATCATCCGTACCGCCGAGGCGTACATCGCCGAACACGGCAGGCCCGAGCCGTTCGGGCCCGTGCTGCCGGGCTACGCGCCGCTGCCGGAACCGGCCAGGCACGAGCGGGCGGCGGCGCTGTTCCCCGTGCTGCGCGGCCTGTGCTCGACCGACGCCTGGCAGGTCGGCCACTACACCGACGGCCCCGAGGTGCTCGACTTCCTGTCGCGCGAGCGGCACCCGGAGCTGGCCGCGCGCGGGACGTCGTGCCCCGACCACTTCCTGCGTACCAAGATCGCACCGATGGTGGTGGACCTGCCCGCCGAAGCGCCGCTGGAGGACGTGGTCGCCCGCCTGGGCGAGCTGCACGCGGCCTACCGGAAGTCGTACCACGCCTACTACGAGCGGCACGCCACCCCGGACTCGCCGCCGATGCGCGGCGCCGACCCGGCGATCGTGCTGGTGCCGGGCGTCGGCATGTTCTCCTTCGGCCGGGACGGGCGGACGGCCCGCGTGGCGGGCGAGTTCTACGTCAACGCGATCAACGTGATGCGCGGCGCCGAGGCGCTGTCGGTCTATGCGCCGATCGAGGAGTCGGAGCGGTTCCGCATCGAATACTGGGACCTGGAGGAGGCCAAGCTGCGCCGCATGCCGGCGCCCGGGCCGCTGGCCGCCCGGGTCGCGCTGGTCACCGGGGGCGGCTCGGGCATCGGCGCGGCCACCGCGCGCCGTCTGGCCGCCGAGGGCGCCTGCGTGGTGGTCGCCGACCGCGACCCGGCCGCCGCAGAGAAGGTGGCCGCCGAGATCGGGGCCCGTGCCCACCGGCCCGCCGACGCCGCCGTGGCCGTCCTGGCCGACGTCACCGACGAGATCCAGGTGGCCCGGGCCGTACGGCGGGCCGTGCTGGCCTTCGGCGGGGTGGACGTGGTGGTCAACAACGCGGGTCTTTCGCTGTCGCGCCCGCTGCTGGAGACCACGGTGGACGACTGGGACCTGCAGCACGACGTGATGGCCCGCGGCTCGTTCCTGGTCTCGCGGGAGAGCGCCCGCGTCATGATCGATCAGGGCCTCGGCGGTGACATCGTCTACATCTGCTCCAAGAACGCCGTATTCGCGGGGCCGGACAACGTCGCGTACGGCGCGGCCAAGGCCGACCAGGCCCACCAGGTGCGGCTGCTCGCGGCCGAGCTCGGCGGGCACGGCATCCGGGTCAACGGCGTCAACCCCGACGGGGTGGTCCGCGGCTCCGGCATCTTCGCCTCCGGCTGGGGTGCCAGGCGGGCGGCGGTCTACGGCGTGCCGGAGGAGGAGCTCGGCGAGTTCTACGCCCGGCGCACGCTGCTGAAGCGGGAGGTGCTGCCCGAGCACGTGGCGGCGGCCGTGTTCGTGCTCACCGGCGGCGACCTGTCCCGCACGACCGGCCTGCACATCCCCGTCGACGCGGGCGTTGCCGCCGCCTTTCCGCGCTGAGTCGCCCGCCCCCGCCGCGTCCGGTGGCGCCTCGCCGGAGCGGCGGGTGCGTCCGGCCGGGCCCGGTGCTGGCACCGGCATCGGCATCGGCTGGCGCGTTCTCCGCCGATAGGGGTTACATCCCGATTTCCTGTGAATTACCGCCTCCTGTCATCTGCCTGCTGCGTCGGGGAATCTTGGGCCTTGTGGAATCGGGAGAAGAACGTTTTAATCCCGATAACGCGTCGTGCGCACCGACGACGGACCGCTTCGCGATTTCGCACCACCGATCGTTCCCCACCCGCATCCACAGGGCAGGTAGAAGCACCGGTGAAATCTCACGTTCATACGTACACATCCGGCCGGGACATCGGCACGCGATGACCGGCTGGTCTATCCGGATCTACGTATTCTGCGACGAGCTGCTGTGGGCGGCCCGGCTGAATCTCCTCTGGATCGCGTTCACCCTGCTGGGCGGCGTGATCCTGGGCATCGGCCCGGCCACGGTCGCGGCGTACGCCGTGGCGAGACGGCACGCGATGGGTGAATCGTTTCACACCCGGCGGGAGTTCGCCGCGGTCTACCGCAGGGAGTTCGCACGCGGCTCGCTCCTGGTGCTTCCACTGGTGGCGGCCGGCGTCATCCTGGCCGCCGACTATCTGTACTTCACGGCCACCGAGGCGGCGGCGCTCCGGCTGACGACCTACACGGCCCTGGTCGCGCTGGTCGTGGTGGCCGCCCACCTGCTGCCGATGTACGTGCACTACGACCTGCGTCCCCTCGCGTGCCTGCCCAGGGCGTCGCTGTTCGCGCTCGCCCACCCCGCAGGATCGGTCCTGCTGCTGTTCTGCCTGATGTCGGTGACGGTGGCGGCCGCGTCGTTCCCGGTCCTCGCGCTCACGCTCGCCGTGGGCGGCTGGATCCAGCTGAACACCTGGCTCTGCCTGCGCTTCTTCGCGGAGAACGAGGCACGTCTGAGCTCGAAAGGCAACCGATGAACACCACCCCCCACCGGCTGCTCGCCGGCGCGGTAGCGATAACAGCCGCCTTCGTCACGGCCGCCTGCTCCGCGGGCGACGAGCCGGGCCCGGGCAACGAGCTGACCGTGATGGCCCCCCTCTTCGGCACGGCTCCCGACCCCGGCGGCGAGATGCAGCAGGCGGTCGAGAAGCTGGCCGGGAAGAAACTGAAGATCACCTGGGTGCCCAACGCGGAGTACGGCGACAAGACCAACGTCACGCTGGCCTCGGACCGGATCCCCGACCTCATGGTGATCCAGGATCAGAAGAGCCCGTCCTTCGTGAAGGCCGCGGAGGCCGGAGCGTTCTGGGACCTCACCGACAAGCTGGACAAGTACCCCAACCTGAAGCCCAGGAACGAGCAGACGCGGCTCAACTCCTCGACCAACGGCAGGAACTTCGGCGTCTACCGGGTCCGCCCGCTGCTCCGCTCGGCCGTACTGCTGCGCAAGGACTGGCTGGACCGGCTCGGCCTGGATCTGCCCAAGACCACCGACGACCTCTACGAGGTCGCCAGGGCCTTCACCGAGAAGGACCCCGACGGCAACGGCAAGAAGGACACCTACGGACTCATCATCCCGAAGTGGCCGACCCCGGTCTTCAACGCCTCCAGCCCGTACAACGCCGTCGACGTCTGGTTCGGCGCCCCGAACGGCTTCGGCATGCGCGACGGCAGGCTCGTCCCCGAGTTCGACACCCCGGAGTTCTTCGCGGCCAACCGCTACCTCAAGAAGATGATCGACGAGGGCCTGGTCAACCCCGACTACGCCACGCTCGACACGGGCAAGTGGAACGACCCGTTCGTCCAGGGCAAGGGCGGCATCATCATCGACGTCAACGTCCGGGCGACACAGCTGTACGGCCTGCTGAGGGAGAAGTATCCGGACGACTACACCGGCATGCTCGCGATGACCGGCAACCTCTCCCGTCCCGACGGGCAGAAGTTCTCCCTGCCCTTCCTCGGCTACAACGGCATCATCGCGATCTCCAAGCAGCACATCAGAACCGAGGAGCAACTCGACGACACCCTCAGAGCCCTCGACCGGCTGGCGTCCGAAGACGGGGCGATCCTGCTCACCAACGGCATCGAGGGACGCAACTTCAAGGTCGAGGACGGCTATGCCGTACTGATCAATGAGGACGACCCCGCGGTCAAGACCATCAACAACGACGTCGACTGGGGCTTCATCCAGCTGGGCACCACGGCCAGCGTCGGCGTGGGCGGCGACGCCTACGAGCGCAAGCCCGCGAGCGAGGCCGAGCGGGACAACCTGCGGCTGCGCAAGGAGCTGGAGGAGCTCGACCTGCGGACCGCCGTGCACGACCCCACACTGCCCTATGTCTCGCCCACGCTGACGGCCAAGGGCGCGACCCTGCACCCGATCGTCAGCGACGCCCGGATCAAGTACCTGGCGGGCGAGATCACCGAGGGGCAGCTCAAGGACGAGATCAAGCGCTGGTACGACAGCGGGGGCGGCCAGGTCGTCGCCGAGTTCCAGGAGATGGTCACCAGGGGCGGCAGCTGATCGCGCGACGAAAGGAGGCCGCTGTGGCCACCGACCTGGCGCCGCCTCCCGTGACGGCGTCTCCCGCCCCGGCGCGCGGGAAGCGGTTGTCGCCGCGCACCGCGCTGCTGCGCTACCGCTGGCTCTACCTGATGCTCGTGCCGGGCCTCGCCTACTTCGCGATCTTCAAGTACCTGCCGATGCGCGGCCTGACCATCGCCTTCCAGGACTTCGTCCCGTTCCTCGGGTACGGCGGCAGCGAGTGGGTGGGCGTCAAGCACTTCGAGGAGCTGTTCACCGGGCCCGACTTCGGCCGGCTGCTCGGCAACACGCTGATCCTCGCGGTGCTGACGGTCTTCTTCGCCTTCCCTGCCCCCATCGTCGTCGCGCTGTTGCTGAACGAGCTGCGGCTGAACGTGCTCAAGCGCACGATCCAGTCGCTGATCTACATCCCGCACTTCCTGTCCTGGACGATCGTCGCGTCCCTGACGTACCTGCTGTTCTCGGTGGACTACGGGGTGATCGCGAACTGGATCCACGGCATCGTCGGCGGCGCCAAGGTCGACTACGTCGCCCAGGCCGACTGGTTCCGGCCCATCATCGTGATGCAGACGCTGTGGAAGTCGACCGGCTGGGGCACGATCATCTACCTGGCGGCGCTCGCCGGGGTGAACCCCGTCCTGTACGAGGCGGCCCGCATCGACGGCGCGGGACGGTGGCGGCAGTTCTGGCATGTCACGCTGCCCGCGATCCGGCCCACCATCGTGGTCATGGCCATCCTCACCTCGGGCCACCTGCTGGACTCCAGCTTCGAGCAGATCTGGCTGATGACCAACTCGCTGAACCGGTCGGTCGCCGACGTGTTCGACACCTTCGTCTACTACATCGGCATCACCCAGGGCGGCTACAGCTACGCCACGGCGGTGGGCCTGTTCAAGGGGGTCGCCGGCGTCCTGCTGATCTTCGGGTGCAACTGGCTGGCCAAGCGCCTCGGTCAGCGCGGACTGTTCTAGGGGGCCCGGGATGTCCACATCGGTGCGGAACCACGGCTCCCTCGGCAGCCGGGTCTTCGACGTACTCAACATCATCCTGCTCGTGGGACTGGCACTGGTCACGGTCCTGCCGCTGCTCTACGTCCTGGCCGCGTCGTTCGCCTCGGAGTCGGAGATCGCCTCACGGCCGTTCTTCCTGTGGCCGGAGCGCGTCGTCACCGGCACCTACGAGTACATCTTCGGGACCGGCACCTTCGTCAGGGCGCTCCTCACCACCATCGGCGTGACGGCGGTGGGCACGGTGGTCCAGGTCATGCTCACGTTCACCATGGCCTATCCGCTGGCCAAGCGGTACCTGCCCGGCCGTGCGCTGGTGCTGAACCTGGTCATCTTCACGATCGTCTTCAGCGGCGGCATGATCCCGACCTACCTGGTCGTCCGCGACCTGGGACTGCTCGACAGCTACTGGTCGCTGATCCTTCCGCTGGCGATCAACCCGTTCTACCTGATCATCGTCAAGAGCTTCTTCCAGGAGCTGCCCCAGGCGCTGGAGGAGGCGGCCCGCATCGACGGCTGCAGCGAGCTCGGCGTCTTCTGGAAGGTCGTCATGCCGCTGTCCAAGCCGATCATCGCGACGTTCTCGCTGTTCTACGCGGTGGGGATCTGGAACGACTACATGTCGCCGCTGCTGTACATCGACGACAACAGGAAGTGGACGCTCCAGGTGATCGTCCGCCAGCTGACCGGGGCGGACGCGGAGAACGCCCTGTCCCAGCTCGACTCGGTCATGTTCCCCGTGGAGGGCATGAAGTTCGCCGTCGTCGTCATCGCCACCCTGCCGATCCTGTTCTTCTACCCCTTCCTGCAGAAGCACTTCGCCAAGGGCGTCCTGATCGGCTCGGTCAAGGAGTGACCGGGGTCGCCGCCCCACCTGGAGGTTCAGATGAAAGCCACCCGACCGGAGGACCCGGCCGCCGCCGACGCCGTACCCGCGGTGCGGCTGACCTGGCTCGAGGGCAGGCCGCTCGACTCCGCCGTCTCCACCTGGGGCACGCCCTGGCCCCGGGGGGTCGTCCCGGCGGGGCAGGCGTTCACGCTCGGCGACGGAACCCCCGTGCAGAGCTGGCCGCTGGCCTACTGGCCGGACGGGTCGCTGAAGTGGACCGCCCACGCGATCGCGGCGGACGTGCCCGCCGAGTCCTACACCCTCCGCGGGGGCACGCCGGCCGTGCCCGCCACACCGGTGACCGTCGAGGAGCACACGGACCACGTGGACGTGGACACCGGCGTGATCAGGGCGCGCATCCGCAGGGGCGGCGCCGAGCTGATCGCCTATATCCGGCGCGGCGGCGTGGAGATCGCCCGCCGGGGACGGCTGGTCAGCCTCAGGCAGGCGGAGATCGACGAGTCCGAGGAGGCGAGGACCCCCCTGGAGCGCCGCGAGAGCGATATCGAACAGGTCGTCGTCGAGCAGGCCGGGCCGGTGCGCGCCGTGATCAGGATCGAGGGCCGCCAGACCGGGGAGCAGGGCGTGTCCTGGCTCCCGTTCACCGTGCGGCTCTACTTCTACGCGGGCGCGGAGTCCATCCGCATGCTGCACAGCTTCGTGTACGACCGGGACGGCCGGCGCGACTTCATCGCGGGGCTCGGCGTACGGTTCCGCGTGCCGATGCGGGACGCCGCCCACGACCGGCACGTCCGCTTCGTCGGCGCGGACCACGGCATGTTCGCCGAGGCCGTGCAGGGGATCACCGGGCTACGCCGCGACCCGGGAGCGGCGGTGCGGGCCGCCCAGATCGCGGGCACCCGGCTGCCCGACCCCGCCACCTGGAACCGGCGGGTCGCCGACCGCCTGCGGTACGTCCCCGAATGGGGCGACCATTCGCTCAGCCAGCCGTCGTCGCGGGGCTTCACGCTGAAGAAGCGGACGAAGCAGGGCTGCGGCTGGATCCCCGTCGACCAGGGCGGGCGCGCCGCCGGGCTGGGCTATGTGGGCGGCGTCAGCGGCGGACTGGCCTTCGGACTGCGCGACTTCTGGCGGCTCCACCCGACCGGGCTCGACATTCGCGGCGCCCACACCGACGAGGCCGAGGTCACCGTCTGGCTCTGGTCGCCCGACGCCGGGCCGATGGACATGCGCCCCTACCACGACGGCATGGGCCAGGACACCTACCCCGAGCAGCTCGACGGGCTCGACATCACCTACGAGGACCACGAACCCGGCTTCGACACGCCGTACGGCATCGCCCGCACCCACGAACTCACGTTCTGGGCGATGGCCGCCACTCCCCCGGCCGACCGCCTGGCGGCCATGGCCGACCGGCTCCGGACTCCCCCGCAGCTGGTCAACCCGGTCGAGCACCTGGTGTCCGCGCGGGTGTTCGGCGGCCTGTTCTCGCCCGTCGACCGCTCGAACCCGGCCAGGGCCGCGATCGAGGATCACCTGGACTTCCTCTTCGACCACTACCGGAGGCAGGTCGAGCAGCGCCACTGGTACGGCTTCTGGGACTACGGCGACATCATGCACACCTTCGACGAGGACCGGAAGGTGTGGCGGTACGACATGGGCGGCTACGCGTGGGACAACTCCGAGCTGTCGCCCGATCTGTGGCTCTGGTACGCCTTCCTGCGCTCGGGACGCGCGGACGTCTTCCGCTTCGCCGAGGCCATGACCCGGCACACCGGCGAGGTGGACGTCTACCACCTCGGCCCCTGGGCGGGCCTCGGCACCCGGCACGGCGTGCGGCACTGGTCAGACAGCGCCAAGCAGCTGCGCATCTCCACCGCGATCTACCGCCGGTTCCACTACTACCTCACCGCCGACGAACGCACGGGCGACCTCATGCGGGCGCTGGTCGACTCCGACCGGACCTTCCTGACGCTCGACCCGCTGCGGAAGATCCGCACCGAGCCGTACGCACCCGACCCGCACGCGCCGGCCATCGGCCTCGGCGCCGACTGGAGTGGCCTGGCCGCCGCCTGGCTCACCGAATGGGAGCGCGGCGGCGACCCCGTCGCCGAGCGGAGGCTCAAGGCCACGATGCGGACGATCGCGGCGATGCCCAACGGCTTCGTCACCGGCGAGGGCCGGTACGACCCGGACACCGGCGAGTTCGCCCCCGCCGGGCGGGAGGTGTCGGTCTCCCATCTGTCGGCCATGTTCGGCCAGGTCGAGATCTGCGCCGAGCTCATCGACCTGGTGGACATGCCGGAGTTCGAGAGGGCGTGGCTGCGGTACTGCCGGCTGTTCAACGGCACGGCGGCCGAGCAGGCCGCGGAGACCGGCGCCTCGTTCGGCGACCTCATCCTCAGGCAGGGCCACTCCCGGCTCACCGCGTACGCCGCGGCCCGGCTCGGGCGTGACGATCTGGCCTCCCGGGCGTGGCAGGAGTTCTACACCGGCGACGGCTACGGGCCGGATCTGCCGTGGCGGGCCGAGCGGGTCACCTCGACGCTCAACCCGACGGAGCAGGCCGCCTGGGTGTCCACCAACATCACCGCGTTGTACGGCCTGGCCGCCATCCAGAATCTCGCCCTGATCGGCGACCGGATCACCGCTCCCTGACGCGGCGTCCGGCTCGGCGCGGCGCGGCGTCCGGCTCGGCGCGGGAACCCGCGGCGTCGGCCGGGGTGCGAAACGTTACGGCCTTATCGGGCGAACGTTACGCGCGGCGAAAGCTTGACAGTGCGAACCGCCCCGTCTACTGTCAGCGATCAATCGCGATTTTCGGTCCCGTCATAATGTTAGCGCTAACAACATAGCCCGTCCTGTTCTGCGATGGTCGCCACGGCTGCCACGAGCCGGCGCGGACAGAGGCGACACCCACGACCCATCGCGTCTGGAGCTCGTAATGTCCTTATCCCCCCGCTCCCCTCTCCCCGTCGCACGCCCCCCGATCCCCGGGACCACCGCCCGGTCCAGAAGCATTTCGGTCATGACCGTCGGCGCGCTCCTGTGCGCCGGTCTCGTGTCCACCGGCGGTGCGGCGAACGCGGCCGATGAATGGTCGCCCAGATCGTCGTACACCTCGACCGACAGCGGCGCCGGCACCTACACCGTGCCGCTCCTCCGCTCCGACGTGCCGGACATCAGCGTGGAACGCGTCCCGGCCGCCGAGAACAAGGAGAACCGCGACGTCTACTACATGGTCAGCACGACGATGCATCTGAGCCCGGGTGCGCCGATCATGAAATCGTACGACCTCGTCAACTGGGAGATCGTCAACTACGTGTTCGGCCGGGCGGACATCGGAGACTCGTTCTCGCTGCGCAACGGTCAGAACTCCTACGGCCAGGGCCAATGGGCGTCGTCCCTGCGCTACCACGACGGCAGGTACTACGTCGTCTTCAACACGAACAACCTCGGCGGCGCCTACCTCTACAGCACCGACGACATCGAGAACGGGGCGTGGCGGCGCACGCCTCTCGGCCGTGGCCTGCACGACCCCTCGCTCTTCTTCGACGTCGACGGCACGCCGTACATCTTCTACGGCTCCGGCGGCACGAGCGCGGTGCGTCTCAACGCCGACCTGACCGCCATCGAGCAGGACTACCCGAACATCTTCACAGCCGGCGACTACGCCGGCCGGCCGTTCATCGGCGGACTGTTCGAGGGCGCCCAGTTCTACCACATCGACGGGTACTACTACGCGGTCATCATCACCTGGCCGCCGGGCCAGGGGCGCCAGGTCGTCATGCTCCGCTCGAAGGAACTGCTCGGACGCCACACCTCCGAGGGGGGCGTGAACACCTACGAGGCGCGCGGAGTGCTCAACTCCAACGGCTTCGCACAGGGCAGCCTCGTGCCCATCTCAGGCGCGGACGGCGGCACCGACTGGTACGGCATGTTCTTCCGCGACACGTTCCCGATCGGGCGCATCCCGGCGCTCATCCCCGCGACGTGGCAGGACGGGTGGCCGACCTTCGGCGACAACGGGGTCGTGGCGGTCGACGGCGAGTTCGCCAAGCCCATCGAGCTCGGCCCGGAGCAGGAGACGTTCGAGCGGCAGAAGAGCATCGTCGCCTCCGACGACTTCGCCAACGACGCGCCGCACAAGGCGTACATGGACGAGGAGTGGACGATCCCGGATCCGCCCAAGTACGACGACTCGCTCATCGGCGTCGAGCTCCTGCAGAACCCCGGGTTCGAGTCCACGCCGGTCGCGCCGTGGGCCGCGCAGTACGGCGCGACGCTGACCCGGGACACGACCGATCCGGCCTCGGGATCGGCGGCGCTCAAGGTGAGCGGCCGCACGCTCAACGGCTCCGGCCCGAACCAGTTCCTGAACGGGACGATGCAGCGCGGTGTGACCTACACCGTGTCCGCCAAGATCAAGTACACCTCGGGTCCGGACAGCGTGCGGTTCAACCTCGCCGCCGACTGGGGCTCCGGCGTCCAGGTGATGTCGTCAGGGAACGTGCCACGCGGGCAATGGACGACGGTCTCGGGCCAGTACACCGTGCCGGCGACGGCCAACGTGGACAACTTCAAGTTCGCGGTGGAGACGCCGTGGGCCAACCCGCAGCCGCCGTCGTCGAGCGTGGAGTATCTGATCGACGACGTCTCGATCGTCGGGCAGCCGGTGACGGCCGAGTCCCCGGCCGAGGCGGAGATCGCGTTCAACGGGTCGCGGCTCGACCCGGTCTGGGAGTGGAACCACGCCCCCGACAACCGCCACTGGTCGCTCACCGATCGCGACGGCTGGCTGCGGCTGACGACCGGCAGGGTGGTCACCGGCAAGTACGTCTACACGAAGCTCTCCAACCGGCCCGAGCTGGCCTGGTTCGAGGAGGCGCGGAACACGCTCTCGCAGCGTACGTTCGGGCCGCGGCAGTCGGTCGAGACCAAGATGGACATCTCCGGAATGAAGGACGGCGACGTCGCCGGCCTGGCCGCCTACAACCGCGGGTTCTCGTACGTCGCGGTCAAGCGTGCGGGCGGCCAGAACACGCTGGGCGTCGTCAACCGGGTGCAGCCGTTCTCCGTCGACCTCGACCAGGCGACGCTGGAGAACTTCGTGCCGGGCACGACGGTGTCGCTGGGGGACGCCACCCAGGTGCACGTGAAGGCCGACCTCGACTTCGCCTCGCCCACCGGACAGCTGTGGACGACGTTCTACTACAGCCTCGACGGGCTGGAGTGGACCCGGCTCGGCGACCGCGTCGGCCCGCAGACGCTGGACGGCACCCTCGCGCACTTCATGGGACACCGAGTCGGCCTGTTCAACTACGCCACCCGGCAGAAGGGCGGGCACGTCGACTTCGACCACTACCTGCTCAGCGACACGCTGACCGCGCAGAACAGGCCGCTCGACACGAGCGCCCTCGACGCGGCGATCGCGTACGCGGACAGTCTGGACGAGCGCGCCTACCCGAAGGACGCGTGGGCCGAGATGCGGACCGCGCTGGCCGACGCCAGGACGGCTCGGGCCGGTGAGCTCGGCACCCAGAACCAGATCGACGCGCCGGAGCGGGCGCTCAGCTACCAGTTGGCCCGGCTCGGCACGCTCAGGGCGGCCGCGCCGTCGCTGAACCTGTCCGTCACGGCCGGCACCCGGTGCGTCGGCAAGAAGGTGATGGTGACCGTCGAGGTGACCAACAACGAGGCGGTCCACGTGAAGGCGTCGGCCGAGTCGGCGTACGGCTCGGCCCCGTTCGGCGCGGTGCCCCCGGGCAAGACCAAGTCCCGCTCGTTCCCGGCCGGCGTGGCGAGCGTACCGGCCGGCCAGGTCACGGTGACGGCCTCCGGAACAGTGGACGGCGAGCCGGTGTCGGCGTCGCTGGACGCGAAGTACGACGCCCGCACCTGCGGCTGATCTCCGCCGGGGCGGCCCGGTGGTGGCGGCCCGGTGGTGGCGGCCCGGTAGGGATGGCCCGGTGGAGAGGGCCCGGTGGAGAGGGCCCGGTGGAGACGGCACGTGCCACCGGGCCACCCCGCCCTGCCTCTGTCCCTGTCCCTGTCCCTGTCCCCGTTCCTGCTTCTGTTCCTGATCCTGTTCCGGTTCGAGACCCCTGCCCCGGGGCCCGCGGCCCGTCGGCCCTGGGCGCTCTACCACCCCCCCATCCAAGGAGGACAGTTCGTGTTGAAGCATGTTCGAAGGGCGATCCGGCGACGGGTCGCCGCGGTCGCCGCGGCAGGCGCCGTGCTGGCGGCGGGGCTCGTCGCCACGGCGGCGCCCGTCCAGGCCGCCGGCCCGGACATCATCGTGAACGGCGGGTTCGAGGACGGCCTCGCCGGCTGGTTCGCCAACGACGGGAACGCGACCGACGGTGCGACGCTGTCGCCCACGACCGACGCCTACTCCGGTTCCGGCGCGGTGCTCGTCACCGAACGGAAGACGACCGGTTCCGGCCCGATGCAGGACCTCTCCGGCAAGGTGGAGGCGGGCAAGACCTACCTCGTCACGGCCCGGGTGAAGTACGAGAACCCCGACAGCCCGGCGACCAAGCAGTTCTTCGTCACGATGCACTACGGCGGCGGGACGTACACGAACCTCGGCACCGTGACGGTGCCGCGCGGGCAGTGGGGGCTGATCCAGGGCACGTTCACGATCCCCGCTTCGCAGAACGTCTCGACCGCGAGGATCTTCGTGGAGACGCCGTGGACGTCGAACCCCTCGTCGGCGCCGGACACGCACCTGATGGACTTCAAGGTCGACGACGTGACGCTCAACGAGTTCGTGCCGTCGCAGACCATCGAGGTGCTCGGCAAGAGCCCCGGCGAGGGCAACCCGCTCATCTCGCACAAGTTCGGGGCGGACGGCAACGCCTTCGTTCACGGCGGCCGCGTGTACCTCTACATGACCAACGACACGCAGATGTACAACCCCGGTCCCAACGGGGTCTCCCCGACCAACACCTACGGCGGCATCAACACGATCACGGTCATCTCGTCCGACGACCTCGTCAACTGGGTCGACCACGGTGAGATCCCCATCGCCGGTGCGAACGGGATCGCCCGCTACGCGAGCCAGTCGTGGGCCCCGGCGGTCGAGAGCAAGGTCGTCGACGGCAAGGAGAAGTTCTTCCTCTACTTCGCCAACAACGGCAGCGCCACGGGCGTCATCGTCGGCGACTCGCCGCTCGGCCCGTGGCACGACGAGCGCGGCAGCCTGCTCATCACGGGCTCGACCCCGGGCGCGTCGAACGGCAAGAACTGGCTGTTCGACCCGGGCGTGTTCGTCGACGACGACGGCCAGGCCTACCTCTACTTCGGCGGCGGTGGCGACGACGGGTCGGGCAGCTACGAGAACACCAACCACCCGAAGTCCACGCGGGTGATCAAGCTCGGCGACGACATGATCAGCACGAAGGGTTCGGCGGAGGTCATCGACGCGCCGCTCGTCTTCGAGGCGGGCCACGTGTTCAAGCGTGACGGCAAGTACTACTACTCGTACTCGTCGAACTTCGGGTACGGCGGCCCGATCGACCCCAACGGTCCGCCGACCGGGGCGATCGCCTACCTCATGGCCGACAGCCCGATGGGCCCCTGGACGGCCGACACGTACGCCGGCCTCATCTTCCGCAACCCCGGCACCTACTTCGGGGCCGGCGGCAACAACCACCAGTCGGTGTTCGAGTTCGACGGCGAGTACTACTTCACCTACCACGCCCAGACGCTCAACAGCCGGATCACGGGCGGTGCCACGCAGGGCTTCCGCAGCCCGCACCTCGCCAAGCTCGAGTTCGACGACGACGGCACGATCAAGGAAGTGAAGGGCGACTACAAGGGCGTCGAGCAGCTCCGCGGCCTCGACCCGTACCGCGTGATCGAGGCCGAGACGATCGCGTGGCAGCAGGGCATCACGACGAAGAAGATCGACGGAGCTTCGGAGGAGTTCGGTGCGCAGGCGCCGAACCTCGTGGTGCACGACATCGACGACGGCGACTGGACGTCGCTCGCGAAGGTCGACTTCGGCGAGGTCGGCGCCGCCGGCATCACCGCGAAGGTGCGCCCGCTCGTGGCCGGCGGGAAGATCGAGATCCGGCTGGACGGCCGTACCTCGCCCGTGGTCGCGACCATCCCCGTCGACGCGCCGCTCGGCGAGTGGACGGAGCTGACCGCCGACCTCGACGGCGTCACCGGCGTGCACGATGTGTACTTCACCTACGCCGGGCCCGGCGGCGACGATCTCTTCGAGATCGACTCCTGGGCCTTCGACGGCGGGAAGGGCACGGACACGACGCCCCCGACCATCGCGGTCTCCGGTGTCACCGACGGCCAGGAGTACGGCGACAGCCAGGACCTGACCATCGGCTGGACCGCCGATGACGCCGACTCCGGGGTGAAGTCGGTGACCGGCACGCTGGACGGTGAAGCGTTCGAGTCCGGAACCGTCAAGCCGCTGTACGAACTGGCCCTGGGCGAGCACACCCTGACCGTCACGGCCATCGACAACGCCGGCAACAAGGCCGAGCAGACGGTGAAGTTCTCGGTCGTCGCCTCGACGGACGACATCGCCGCCCTGATCGACCGCTTCGAGGCCGCCGGCAAGATCGGCGCCAAGAGCGCACACCGGCTCCGGATCAACCTCGCGACGGTTCGCGACGCGGAGCAGAAGGACAAGAAGATCGACAAGATCGTGAAGGAGCTGCGGAAGTTCCAGGACCTCGTCGACGACCCCAGGGTCGTCACCGACGCCCAGGTCCGTGACACGCTGATTCGGGACGCCGAGGCGCTGATCGTCCGGTACGGCGGCGCGTCGAAGTAGGACCGGCCACGAAGGATCACGGCATCGAGGGTGCCGGGCGACCGGAAGGGAACCCGGCACCCTCCGAAAGTTTCGGACACGTAGTCGGGCACGACCCCGCCTTTCCCCCGATTCAGCGGCTACGTTGTCCGAAACATTTAGAGCTCGCGGCGGTGATTCGCCGTTAGACTGCGCCTTGTGACCGTATTCGACGAGTCGGCCGCGTCCGAGCCCGAACCGCTGACTCTCGCGCAGCTCGCCGAACTCGCGGGAGTGTCCACTGCGACGGTCTCGAAAGTGGTGAACGGCCGATCGGCCGTGGCGCCGGAGACCCGCGCCATGGTCGAAGCCCTCATCCGCAAGCACGGCTTCCGCAGGCAGCGGCGGCGCTCCAGCCCCGCTGCCGTGCTGGAGCTGGTGTTCCACGAGCTGGCCGGCGACTACCCGACGGAGATCGCCCGGGGGGTCGGGCAGGTCGCGCGCGAGCACCACCTGGCCGTGGCGATCTCCGAGCTGCAGGGTCATCACACTCCCGGCGGCGACTGGCTGGAGGACGTGCTCAGCCGCCGCCCCACCGGTGTGATCGCGGTCTTCTCCAGCCTGACCGATGCCCAGCGTGAGTGGCTCTCCACCCGCAAGATCCCGCTCGTTCTGCTGGACCCGACCGGCGACCCCGGCCATCTGGTCCCCTCCGTGGGCGCGGGAAACTGGAACGGCGGCCTCACCGCCACCCGCCACCTGCTGGAGCTCGGGCACCGGCGGATCGCCATCATCACCGGGCCCTCCCACGCCCTGTCCAGCCGGGCCCGTCTCGACGGCTACCGCGCGGCGCTGGACACGCTGGGCGTGCCCGTCGACCCCGACCTGATCTGCCCGGGCGACTACCGGATCGAGGACGGTCTGACGCACACATACCGGCTGCTGCAGCTGCCCGACCCGCCCACCGCCGTCTTCGCCTCCAACGACGGCCAGGCCATCGGCGTCTACCACGCGGCCTACCGCCTGGGGCTGCGCATCCCGCAGGATCTCAGCGTCATCGGCTTCGACGACATGCCCCCGGTGCGCTGGGCCGTCCCGCCGCTGACCACGATCCGCCAACCGCTGTCCGAGATGGCGGCGGCCGCGGCCAGGATGCTGGTGACGCTCGCCGCCGGCGAACCCCTCCCCACCAACCGCCAGGAGTTCGCCACGACCCTCGTCATACGCGACAGCACCGCTCCGCCGAAGCGATAGCGGATAGAAGCCGCCGGTGTTCGCCAACGCCGACGGCCCTCGGGGGGGATGCGCCATCCCCGAGGGCAGTGGGGCCCTCCGGCTCAGGGCTTGATCGCGATCCCGCCGTACGCCCAGGCATGGCCGCCGCCCGGAATGTGTTCCCGGTGCCCGTCCTCGTCCGGCCGCCACTTCACCACCTCGACGACGCCCGGATCGACCAGGTGCCAGCCGTCGAAGAACCGCATCACGCCGGCGTGCGTACGGGGCACCATGGGCGCGGTGCCGTTGTCGTAGGGCTTGGTGAACTCGTCCTCATCCACCTGGGGCGCGAAGTCGAGGGTGATGTGCGACAGCAGCAGGTGGCTGCCGGCGGGCACGGCGGCCTTGAACCGCTCCACCACGGCGTACGGATCCTCCTCGTCGGTGACGAAGTGCAGGACGCCCGCCAAGATGACGGCCACCGGACGCGTGAAATCGAGGGTGGCCCGAACCTCGGGATGGGACAGGATGGCCTCCGGCTGCCGCAGGTCGGCCTCGATCACCGTGGTCGTCCCGGCAGCGCTGCCGGTCAGCAGGGCCCGGCCGTGGACCAGGACGATCGGGTCGTTGTCGACGTAGACCACCCGCGCACCGGGATCGATCGCCTGTGCGATCTCGTGGGTGTTGCCCTGGGTGGGGATGCCGGTGCCGAGGTCGAGGAACTGCGAGACGCCCCCCTCTGCGACGAGGTGACGCACCGCCCGGCGGAGGAAGGCGCGGTGGGCGCGTACCCCCTCACGTGTGCCGGGAGACACCTTGATCAGTTTCTCGGCCGCCTCGCGGTCGGCCGCGAAGTTGTCCTTGCCGCCCAGCAGGTAGTCGTACACCCGGGCCGGGTGCGGCACCGTGGTGTTGATCCGCGTGGCGGCCTCGGCCCGAGCATCTGTCAGATCCTCCACCGTCACTCCCGGTCACTTCTCGATCTCATCGAATCTCCTCAGAGCCCCGCGGGCGCGGACCCGCGGCGTCGGCCGAAGCAGCTCCCGAAAGCGGGAACACGCCGAAGGTCGGTCGCACCCGCAGGAGTGGACCAACCCGTGGCACCGTATCCGACTTGGGCCGGTCGGCGTGGGATAGCGCTAACAAACAATTTAAGCAGCTGTTGCGGTGGTCTGCCGCGTATACACCGTTACGGGGCCGCCCCGGGGGCCGCCCCGGTGAGGGCCCGACGGGTGGGGTCAGGCGCGGGTCCACTGCTGGTTGGTGCCGCCGTGGCAGGTCCAGATGTGGATCTTGCCGCCCGTTGGCGGTGCCGTACTCGGCGACGTCCAGGCACTTGTTCGCGCCCACGGCGGTGACGGTGCCGTCGCCGTTGAACCGCCACTTCTGGCGGGTAAGGGGTTTCCGCTCATGCCTGAGCCTCCTTTGCGGCTGAATGCGATAAGGGAGCGCGGATCGATGACCGCGGAGAACGCCAGGCGATCCGTCTCGGTACGTCGAAGACGGCGCATCGAAGCCGGCGCGATCGAGGCGGCGTGTTGAGACCGGCGCGTCATGACCACGGCCCCTGCCGTCCACCACCACAGAACCGGCAGGAGGAAGCGCCCTGAGAGCCAGTCTGGAAATCATGACGAAACGTGTCAAGGTCGCCGCGAGAAAGTTTCGCTCGCCCCCCTCTCGGCCGAGCCCGCACGCTGCAGTGATCTCGTGCGTCAGCGATGTAAGTTTTCGGCCGTCCCCTTGACCGTCTCTTTCGCCGCCCTCGACGGCCGTCATCGCGATGAACGTTTCATCGCCGCGCCGCCGCCGACCGTACGCCCCCGCCTCGCCTCAGCAGTTGAGACGCGTCGAATGGCCGGAGGACCGCACCGACGAGGGCGCGGCCCTTGACGGCGCGCGCCATGTCGTATTTGCTGCGCCGCACCACCACCTCCATCGCCGAGGAAAGGATCACTTGATTCACAGGACCTGGTGTTAGCGCTAACAACCCATCGCCGGCGGCCGGTCGACCGGCGCCATTACTCCCCCGGAAGGCGGAGGAAAATGACCCCCCATCGTGTGTCACCACAAGGACGACAGAGGAACTCGCGAGATGTCGAGGCATAGGTCTCTCTTCACCGCCGTCGCGACCGCGGCACTGCTCATTCTGAGCACGACGCAGACGGCGCTGGGCGACACCGCGACCAGCGCGACCACATCGCTCACCGAAGTCATGGCCGCCTCCTCGGGATGCGGCAAGACTCCGACGCTGAGAAGCGGTACGCAGTCGATCACGACCAGCGGGAAGAATCGCAGCTACATCCTGAGAATTCCTGACAACTATCAAAACACCACGCCCTACCGGTTGATCTTCGGGTTTCATTGGCGGGGCGGCACCGCCAATGAGGTCGACTCGGGCGGAAGCAGTGGGTATGTCTGGTCCTATTACGGACTCAGGGCGCTGTCGAACAACACCGCGATCTTCGTCGCTCCCCAGGGCTTCAACAACGGCTGGGCCAACTCCGGCGGCGAGGACGTCACCTTCGTCGACGACGTGATCCGTCGGATCGAGGCGGACCTCTGTGTCGACACCTCACAGCGCTTCGCCTCGGGCTTCAGCTATGGCGGCGGCATGAGCTACGCGCTCGCGTGTGCCCGGGCGACCACCTTCCGCGCCGTGGCGGTCTACTCCGGCGCGCAGCTCAGCGGGTGCAGCGGCGGCGACCGGCCCATCGCGTACATCGGCCTGCACGGTCTCAGGGACCCGGTGCTCAACATCTCCGCCGGCCGGTCGCTGCGTGACAGGTTCGTGAGGAACAACGGCTGCACGCCGCAGAACCCGCCGGAGCCGGCGCAGGGCAGCCTGTCGCACATCGTCACCTACTACTCGGGGTGCCAGGCCGGATATCCGGTCGCCTGGGCGGCGTTCGACGCGGGTCACACCCCCAATCCCGTGGACGGGAAGTCCGGCGACTTCGAACCCGGCGGGAACTCCTGGACCAGGCAGGTGGTGTGGAACTTCTTCGCACAGTTCGGCGGCGCCACCCCGACGCCGACTCCCACGAGCACCCCCACGGGCGAGCCGCCGGCCACGAGCGCGCTGCGGGGCGTGGGGTCGGGCCGGTGCCTGGACGTCCCCGGCGCTTCCCAGACCAACGGCACGCAGCTGCAGATCTGGGACTGTCACGGCCAGTCCAACCAGCAGTGGACCTCCACCGGTGCCGGTGAGCTGCGCGTGTACGGCAACAAGTGCCTGGACGTCAACGGCGCCGGCACGGCCGACGGCACCAGCGTGAT